>JAYWGJ010000228.1:0-26575 GCA_043778315.1 Saprospiraceae bacterium
GTAAATAACCGTTTTGGGGTTTTCCAAACGGTTACAAGCCAGAAAATCTGCTTTAAAGTATGTTTTAAATTAGACGATATTATCGGGAGCGATAAAAAACGTCGTTTAATTTATTACAGCTTATTTTATTGACATCATGCTTTCGCGGTTGAAGCAAGTCAGGTAAAACATATACTATATAGTGTATGTTAGTTGCGCCTTTTTACGAGGCGTAGCCTCCTTTCTTTTTGTTTTGTCGCTGTTTGTAAGTGTATTTTTTGTTACAATACAAAATTTGTCGACTGTGAAACTTTTGGTCTGCTGCTCTTTTTCTCTACTTTCTGTTTGCGCTACTGCGCGAACAGTGCGCTTGTGCGATACTATTATTCCGCTCCGCGAAGTGCAGGTACTAGACAGCCGCCCCTATAAATTTTTATTGATAAATAAGCAACAAAGCCTTGATACACTGGTACTTACGCGCTATACGAATGGCAGTTTAACCGCTTTACTCGAAAACGAAACGCCTATTTTTGTCAAATCTTATGGCTTAGGCGGACTCGCGACAACGTCGTTTCGGGGCGGAAGTGCTAATCATACGGCGGTTTTTTGGAACGGATTTAACATCAGCAGCCCTATGAACGGGCAAGTAGATATGTCGCTGCTGCCCGTCGCTTTTATGTCGGATATAAATATAAATTATGGAGGCAAAGCCGCTACACGCGGAAGCGGGAGCGTTAGCGGAAGTATCGATATTGATAATTTTGTGCGGCTTCGCGATACCGCCGTGCGCGTAACGGCGGGTGTGAGCGCGGGTAGTTTTGCGGCTTACGCCCAAAATCTCCAAATAGAAATTAAGCAAAAACGGTATTCTGCGGCTTTACGCCTAATAAATAGCAGCACAACTAACGATTTTGAGTATAATAATATACAAATATTAGGTAAACCGATACAAAAGCAGCAAAATGCGCAATTTAAACAGCACGGTGCGCTCGCAGAAGTGTATTATACTATAAAAAAGTACCAAACAATCAATTTTAGGGCTTGGTACCAAGCAAATGATAGAAATATACCACCTACAATGCTACAAAACGAGAGCAAAAGTAAGCAAATAGACGAAAACTTGCGATTTTGTT
This sequence comes from Saprospiraceae bacterium, assembly GCA_043778315.1. Taxonomy (GTDB): domain Bacteria; phylum Bacteroidota; class Bacteroidia; order Chitinophagales; family Saprospiraceae; genus JBEEMU01. The sequence continues at coordinate 1,113 of JAYWGJ010000228.1, forward strand.
CTCAATATGACTATAATTTTAATAAAGGCAGTTTATCAATTTCTGCTGCTTATTTTAATGAAAAACTAGTCTTTTCAGATGATTTGTACGCTTACAAAACAGACAGCCGCGCACAAACTTTTATCGCGAAAGCGAGTTGGAATCAAGCAATAAATGCTTACAATAACCTTGATTTTCGGGCAGAAAATACGTTTATTAGGGCAAAATCAGAGAATTACGCCGATAGCTATGGCAATGAGGCGACTCAAAATCGCCTTGCAGCGAACGCAGGTTATCATTATACGAGTAAAAATAATAAATTAAATTTTTTAGCGACGCTACGCGACGAGTTAGTCAATAAAAATATCGCTCCTTTTACGGGGTCTGTTAATGCAGATTACCGTTTTTCTCCGTATTTTATTGCGAAAGCGAGTGTAAATAAGGTGTTTCGCTTGCCTACGCTTAATGATTTGTACTGGACTCCTGGCGGAAACCCTAATTTATTGCCCGAAAACGGCTATGGACAAGAAATTAGCCTACTTTGCCAGGTGAAAACCAAAAAAGAAGCTGTTTTTTTGACTTTTGAGCCTACTTTATTCAATAAAAATATGGATAATTGGATAATTTGGCTGCCGAGCCAGTCGTTTTGGAGTCCGCAGAACATCATGAAAGTGTGGAGCAGAGGCATGGAAACGCGCACCGACTTCACTTTTACTATCCGAAAAATGACCGTAAAATTGGGCGTAAACACAAGTTATGTTTTGGCAACGAACGAGCGCGCAAAAACCGATAACGACGAATCGGTGCATAAACAACTCATTTATACGCCGATGTATAGCGGAAACGGAAGCTTTTCGGTGCAGTATCGCGACTTTTTTTTACGGTACAATCAAACTTATACAGGCTACCGCTATACCGCTACCGACAATTCCGAATTTCTAAAACCCTATACTTTATCCAATATTTATTTGGCTTACAAGCCAAAAATAAATAAATATAATGGTGAAATATATCTACAATCAAATAATATTTTTAATACGCCTTATCAAGTTTTGCTCAATAGAGCAATGCCGTTGCGGAGTGTGGAGGTAGGTTTTAAGGTTTCTTTTTTAACACGAATGTAAAGACAATAACAATTTTTCATATTTTAAACTAAAAAATCAATACAATGAAAATTCAAATTTTTACAATCTTGGGCATCGCAGCCCTTGTATTTACGCAAAAAAACACCGTTTTGGCACAAACAAACTCGAGTTTTGAGGATTTAAACCTCGCGCCTAACAGCTTTTGGGACGGCTCTGCTACGCCGAACGGTACGACTTTTACAAGCGGCAACGCTATTTTTCCGAATAACTATTCAGGGTTTGGCTACTGGGCTTCGGGCTGGGCATACAGTAACACAAAAGACAGCACAACGGCGGGTTTCGGTAGCTTATTTAATGCGGTGACGGCGAGCGGCTTCGACGGCTCATCGACTTACGCTATTGGTCAGCAAGGCTCGGTTATTAACCTTAATCCGACCGCAATAGGCAAAGGCATAAACGGCTTTTATGTGACAAACACGACTTATGCCGCTTTGAGCATGCGCGACGGCGATAGTTTTGCTAAGAAATTTGGCGGAACGACGGGCAATGACCCCGATTTTTTCAAATTATTAATCCGAAAATGGCAAAACGGCGCAATTGCTGCCGATAGCGTAGAAGTATTTTTGGCTGATTTTCGCGCCGCTAATAATACACAAGACTATATTCTAAAAAATTGGCAATGGGTTGATTTAAGCCCTTTGGGTAACGTGGATAGCCTTAGTTTTGAGCTAAAATCAAGCGATGTAGGCAATTTTGGTATCAATACACCAACCTTTTTTTGTATTGATAATTTTATTACAACTGATGCTTTTGTGACAACGAATAATCAGGATAGTACGGCTGATAATGTAGTCATATTTCCAAATCCGACATCAAATATTGCAACTATCCGTTTGCTTGACGCGAACGACGATACCGCTAAAATCAACGTCACAGATATTATGGGTAAAACAATCGATACGATTTTTGTTGCCAACCAAAAAGAAATGTCAATCGATGTTTCTAATTACGCTAACGGCGTATATTTCATTAATATAATAAAAAATGATACTGTTATTACTAAAAAGTTACTAAAACAATAATTTTATGTTTAAATTTGCTACGAGTAAAGCGGTTTTATTGCTGATATTTTCTGCTGTTTTGTCAATCGCTGCGTGTAAGAAAGACGCACCTTATGAGGTTGTAAAACCAAGTGTCAATATTCAAAATGCGAATGGCGTTTACATTACAAACGAAGGTAATTTTCAGTTTGGCAATGCAAAAATTTCGTATTACGACGCTGCTGCCGCACAAGTGAACGAAGATATTTATCAGCCTGCCAATAATATTGGCTTAGGCGATGTGTGTCAATCGATGACTTTTTTTAATAACAAAGCGTATATTGTGGTTAATAACTCGGGTAAAATTGTGGTTGTCAATCCTACTAATTTTACGGCAACGGCGACGATTAACGGCTTCGTCTCGCCGCGTTATTTGTTGCCGATTAGCAATAATAAGGCTTATATTTCTGACTTGTACGCCAATAAAATCAGCGTTGTTAATTTGAGTAATAATACGATTTCGGGTACTATTCCCTGTACGGGCTGGACAGAAGAAATGTCGTTAATTTATGGAAAAGCATATATTACCAATCAAAAAAAGGATAAATTATATGTTATAAATACTGCAAATGATATTTTGGAAGATAGCATTACTGTCAATTACGGTGCAAACTCCATAAAGCAGGATAAAAACGGTAAATTATGGGTACTTTCGGCTGGAAATACTGCAAATAATCTGAAAGGAGCTTTAAATTGTATCAATCCTTCCAATAATCAGGTAGAAAAAACGTTTTTATTTGCGAATAATGACGCGCCGAGCCGTTTGTGTATCAATAGTACGAACGATACTTTGTATTATTTGAACAACGGCGTGTTTCGTTTGCCTATTACCGCTACGGCTTTGCCCGCTACGGCTTTTGTGCCGCAAGGCAACCGTAATTTTTACGGAATTGGGGTACAACCGAACAGCAATAATATATATGTAGCCGATGCGATAGACTACGTTCAGCGCGGAAAAATTTATGTTTATAACCCCGATGGAACGCCAAAAACAAATTTTTTGGCGGGTATTATACCTAATAATTTTTATTTTAAATAAATGATATTGTGACAAAAAAAGATATTACCAATTCGACAGATATTGAGTTTCTGGTGCGTAGTTTTTACGAGCGCGCAGTAGCAGACCCGAAGTTGAGCGCGCATTTTGCGCACGTCGATTTTGAAGCGCATTTTCCACGTATGATAGCGTTTTGGGATTTTTTGTTGTTGGATAAAATGGGCTTTCAGGGCAACGTTTTCGATGCGCACCGAAATTTAAACGTCGATAAAACGGATTTTGATTGCTGGCTTTCGCATTTTCATGCTACCGTCGATGCGTATTTTGAAGGCGAAAAAGCGACGCTCGCCAAGCAAAAAGCGGACAGTATTGCCGTTATTTTTTACAGCAAATTGCAACAATTGAAATTATAGAACTATAGAGCTGAAATAAAATAAACGACATTCTCTATCCACACTCAAAAAATAGCTTAAACCTACGCACAGCCTCCCCGCCCCTCCATTTGGAGGGTAGCAGGCTACGTTTTAACTATTTTTCTTCGTTCCCGATAATGTCGCTTTATTTTAAAACATAGAGTTATTTGTTAATTTATTGTTTTTTATTAGTTGTAACAAAAAAAGTGTTGCAATTTTGTGTGAGATTCGAGTTTATATACAATAAAATAAGTTTGTTTTACGTTCAATATTTGTACTTTTCGTTGTTCATAACATAAAAAATAAGATGAAAAAAATAATCTTAATTGCTTGTACCTTAATGACTTGCGTTGCGGCAAACGCGCAAGTTAGCAAACTGATACGCCCGAAAGCGGAGCAGTCTGACCCCGCAGCGCGTGCCGTATTAGACAAAGTAAAAAAACAGTACGACGCGCTGAAAGGCTACTCGGCTGATTTTGTGATAGAAACCGAACTCGGTGACGAAAAAGGCAAGGATAAAAAAGGCAAATTGTACATCAAAGGCGATAAATATCGCGTAGAAATGGCAGACGCGGATTTTATGTCCGACGGCGTGAGTAAATGGTCGTACCTCAAAAAAAATAAGGAAGTACAGCTATCAAATGCGTCCGAAACAGACGACGAAGGTATGACTTCACCCGCCGATTTGCTCAAAATATACCAAAAACCGAACTTTATTTACGCGCTTATGGGCGAAAATATGGAGGGCGGCAAAACGGTTCAAAAGATTGAATTTAAGCCGATTCGGGGCTTCGACGACTACTCGAAAGTCCGTGTCACGATTGATAAAAACTCCGCGCAAATGCTCAACCTCAAAGTTTTTGAGAAAAGCGGTGCGCGTTACACCCTCAAAATCAGCAACTTAGTGGCTAATAATGCACTGGCTGATACGCTATTTGTTTGGGATAAAACCAAAAATGCGGACGTAAAAGTCATCAATTTGAAATAGTAATTTCATGCTATAATATAGTGTATCACACAAGCAACGCTGTGCCGCTCGTTTTGAGTTGCGCGCCGTTTTTATTTGGAATATTTATATTATGAAAAATGAATATAAACCACGCACATAGTTAATTAGCATAAAATTTGCATTAATCAAAACCAATATTTACCTTTGTTGTTATTAACTTTGATAAATAAACGCCAATAATTCTAACAATTAAATACTAAAAAATGATCACTGATACGATGACCGAAAATATAGAGATGATAGCGGAAGCGGCGCGCAGTTTTGCCGAAACGCATATCAGACCTTCAATGATGGAATGGGACGAGGCGCAGCACTTCCCGACCGACCTTTTTCCGCAGCTTGGCGCAATGGGTTTCGCGGGTGTACTCGTGCCTGAACAGTACGGCGGCTCTGGACTCGGCTACCAAGAATATATCACGGTAATCGAGGAAATTGCGAAGGTGTGCAGCTCTATCGGCTTGTCGGTGGCGGCGCATAATTCGCTTTGCACAGGGCATATTTTGGCTTTTGGCAACGAGGAGCAAAAACAAAAATACTTACCAAAACTCGCGTCTGGCGAATGGATAGGCGCGTGGGGTTTGACGGAGGCGAATACGGGTTCGGACGCAGGGCGTATGCAATGCGTTGCAGTGCGCGACGGCGATTATTATGTAATAAATGGTACAAAAAACTGGATTACGCACGGCAAATCAGGTCATGTAGCGGTTTTGATAGCGCGCACGGGCGAGTTGCTCGATAGTCGCGGAATGTCGGCGTTCATTATAGAGCGCGGAACGCCTGGTTTTAGCGCGGGCAAAAAAGAAAATAAATTGGGTATGCGCGCAAGCGAAACCGCTGAGTTAATTTTTGATAATTGTAGAATACACCACTCGCAACTACTCGGAAAAGAGGGCGAAGGCTTTGTGCAATCTATGAAAATACTCGACGGTGGACGCATTAGTATAGCAGCACTTTCGCTCGGCATAGCAAAAGGAGCTTACGAAGCGGCAGTAAAATACGCGAAAGAACGCGAGCAATTTGGACAACCAATAGCTAATTTTCAAGCAATTTCGTTCAAACTCGCAGACATGGCAACCAAAATACAAGCTGCCGAATTGCTTACGCGCAAAGCCGCTTACCTCAAAATGAAAGGCGAATATGTAACGCGCACGGCTGCCGAAGCGAAATATTATGCGTCGGAGGTGTGTGTACAAGTAGCGACGGACGCGGTGCAGGTTTTTGGTGGCTACGGCTACACCAAAGATTTCCCGGTAGAAAAATTTTACCGCGACTCCAAACTCTGTACTATCGGCGAAGGTACGTCGGAGATACAAAAACTCGTCATTTCACGCGAATTATTAAACGGTAAATAAATCGTAATTAAGTGATATTGTGACATTCTAAAATAAGAAAAAAGGTTTATCGATGCGTTCGGTAAGCCTTTTTTAGTTGTATTACAATCAAAATTTGCAATCAAAAACGCATACTAAATTTAAAAACAATACTTACGCTTATAATCCACACAAAAACAGTACCTTTGTGCTAGGTTTTTGCATTAAGCGAAAGCTATAAATTCACTTTCAATACCATTATTTTGACTTTCGAAGACTTTGATTTCGCGCCTGCCCTGCTTGACGGGCTTGACGCAATGGGGTTCACCAAACCGACACCGATACAAGTGCAGGCAATTCCGATGATACTCGACGGCGACGACCTCATCGCTTGCGCGCAAACAGGCACGGGAAAAACGGGTGCGTATCTGCTGCCTATCCTCAATAATATCTATGAAAACGACCCACCTGACGGCGTGAAATGTCTCATCATCGCGCCTACGCGCGAGCTTGCGATGCAGATAGATCAACAGGTGGAGGGCATGGGCTACTTCGTAGATGTGAACAGTATCGCGGTGTACGGTGGCGGCAAAGGCGATGCCTTTGAGCAACAAAAAACCGCGCTCACTAAGGGCGCAGACATCATTATCGCTACGCCTGGGCGACTCATCGCGCACCTCAATATGAACTATGTGAGCTTAGATAAGGTCAAATATTTGATTTTGGACGAGGCAGACCGTATGCTCGACATGGGTTTCCACGAAGATATTGAAAAAATTATCAATTTTTTGCCCAAAGAGCGACAAAATTTGCTTTTTTCGGCAACAATGCCACCCAAAATACGCGAATTAGCCAATAAAATACTCGTAAACCCGAAACACATCAATATTTCACTCTCCAAACCAGCAGAAGGCGTGTTGCAAGGTGCGTATTTGGTGCATAGCCCACAAAAAAATAGGCTGATTGAGCATTTGCTCAAAGGTAAAGAGGCGACGTATCCGAGTGTGATTATTTTCTCTTCGACCAAGCGCGTAGTGAGCGAACTGACGCGCCTAATGAAGGCAAAAGGCTATTCGGTAGGCGAAATGTCGAGCGATTTGGAGCAGGCGCAACGCGAGGCGTGTCTGCGCGAGTTCAAGTCGCGCCGCCTGCAAATCATCGTCGCGACCGACGTGATGGCGCGCGGCATTGACATCAAAGAGATTAGTTTGGTCATTAATTACGACGTTCCGGGCGACGCGGAGGACTACGTTCACCGCGTCGGGCGTACCGCTCGTGCCGATAGTACGGGTGTTGCGCTCACGTTTATCAACGAAGAGGACGTTTATAAATTCAAAAAAATAGAGGAATTGATTGGTTCTACCGTCCAAAAACTCGAACTGCCCGACGGTTTTCATAAAGATATAGATTATAGTGCGCCTTCTAAACGTCCAGAATACAAGCCGCGCACGGGTAGCGGCAAACCGCGTACAGGCGGCGCACCGCACGGCAAAGGCGGCGGACAAAAACGAAGCGGGTATCAAGGGAAAAAGAAGTAGTTTTTATGGGGTTTAATCACTTTTTATTGCTAATTTTCTTAAAAAAGTGTATATTTATGTTTGTTTTTGATTTATAACAAATAAAATAAAAAAATGGGACGTAAAAAACTGCCGCTAATCCGCTTTGATTGGGCAATGAAAAAAATATTGCGACATAAAGCCAATTTTGATATTTTGGAAGGTTTTTTATCAGAACTACTGAACCAAAATCTCAAAATAAAAAATATTATAGAAAGCGAAAGCAACCGCGAAACCTCCGATGATAAACATAATCGGGTGGATATTTTCGTCGAGAACGAAGCGGGAGAGTTTTTGATTATCGAGGTGCAAAACAGCAGCGAATTTGATTATTTTCACCGTATTTTGTACGGAACGGCAAAGGCAATTACCGAGCATATTCGCAAAAAAGCACCTTATTCTGACATCAAAAAAATATACTCGATTACGATTGCGTATTTTGATGCGGGACAAGGCGAAGACTATATTTATCGCGGCACGACCGTTTTTAAAGGCATTCATAAAGGCGATATTTTGGGTTTGTCGTTAAAACAACAAGACTTATATGAGGGCGAAACACCCGCCGACTTGTATCCCGAATATTATTTGATAAAAGTAGAGAACTTCAAAGACCGCATCAAAGACCCGATTGACGAGTGGATTTATTTTTTCAAGAATGCCGAAGTCCGTGATGATTTTAAAGCACGCGGCATCAGCGAAGCAAAGGAAAAATTGAAAGAAATCAATTTGCCCGAAAAGGATAGACGGGCGTACCTCAACTATACGAGAAGTTTGCACGACATAGCAAGCGAAGAATATAATAAGGATTTGAAAGTGCGTTTTGCGATAGAAGATGCGGAGGAGAAAGGGAAAAACGAAGGAAAAGCAGAAGGGAAAGCCGAAGCGGAGGAACAAATTATTTTGGAAATGCGAAACGAAGGTTTTACCGTCCAACAAATTGCAAAAATTACTAAAAAAACGGAAGAAGAAGTAGAGCAAATTATCGCAAAAAATAAAGGATAAAAGTGGAAACTCGTCTAAAAAATCGTCTAATCGCGCTCTAATACTCAAAACTTAATGAAAGATTATTACTACATACTCGGACTTACGAAAACTTCCTCGACCGAGGAAGTTAAGAAAGCGTATCGAAAATTGTCGCTCAAATTTCACCCTGATAAAAACGGAGGCGATGAGTTTTTCACTGAGCGGTTCAAAGAAATACAGGAGGCTTATGAAACACTTATTGATACAGCAAAACGGAAAGTATATGATGAAAAAGATAATTCTCCGTCGTTCAAACAAAATAATAATGGTTATAATTTCAATCCCGAAATAGAGTATTTCAAGGCGAATAAGACCGCTTTTGAGTTTGAGGAAGCAATCACATTTTCATGGAAAACGATAAATGCCGATAAAGTGATCATCAAACCATTCGGAAATCTGCCACCTATCGGACAAAAAACGTACAGAATAAAGGATTTTAAGAATCCGTCGATGACGTTTGAGCTAATCGCAGAAAACTCTAATATCGGCAGACAAATCAAAACCTCCATAAATCTGCAAAACAAAACGTATTACGAATTATACAAGCATTTTAAAACGGCGATAGAAACAAATAATACGAGGGGAAATACAAGTAATACCAAACAAAAAACGAAAGAGGAGGCGGAAAAAGAAAGAGAGATATTTGAAGAAGAAAATAAAACGGGGGATTTAATTACCAAAATGATGGGTTGGGGCTTAGTAGGATTAATCTCTTTATTGATTATTATTGCGGTTTCTAATCAAGGAAAATAGCGACGCGCAGAACGGGTTTTGTGGTTTATTAATTAAGGTGTCAAAAAATCGTATATTTATTTTTTTAATTTTTGAACAAAATATTTTCAATATGGCAAAAATAATAGAACCGAAAAAACTGGTACGTTTTGATTGGTTTATAAAAAAAATGTTGCGCAGTAAAGCGGATTTTGAGATTTTAGAAGGCTTTTTAAGCGAATTGCTTAAAGAGGACGTAGAGATTTTGGAAATTGTGGAAAGCGAGAGCAATAAAAAAGACAAAACGGATAAGTTTAACCGTGTTGATGTATTGGTAAAAACAAGCAACGACGAGCGCATTCTTGTCGAGATTCAAAACACAAAAGAGTTAGATTTTTTGCAACGTATTTTTTACGGTTCATCAGCGACTTTGGTAGAAAATATCAAGGAAGGCTTTGCATATAAAGAAATAAAGCGAATTATATCAATTAGTGTAGTTTACTATAATTTAGGCATCGGAAGAGATTATGTGTATTGCGGCGAAACGACCTTTCGTGGCTTTCACGATAAAAATGACATTTTAGGGCTTTCGCAAGAGCAGTTAGATTTTTTTGGTAATCCGAAAATCAAGCGCGTAGAGGATATTTTTACGCGGTATTATTTAATCCGCGCCAAAGATTTTAGCGGCGAAATTCGTGATGGTTTAGATGAATGGATTTACTTTTTCAAAAACGGAGCGGTACAAGGCAATGTACAAGCAAAAGGTTTGGAAAAGGCAAAAGAGCGGCTGCGCGTTTCGTCCTTAGACGACGACGATTTGGCAGCGTATAAAGAGTACTTAAAATTGTTGAGCAGCGATGCGAGCTACGAGGCGCAAATGAAGTTCGAGATTAAACAAGCAATAGATGAAGCAAAGGCAGAGGCAAGAGCCGAAGTAAGAGCCGAGGCAAGAGCCGAGGCAAGAGCCGAAGCCGATGTGAAAGTTGCCAAAGCTGAAGCAAAAGCTGAAGCAAAAGCTGAATTAGAAAAAGAAAATATCATTTTAGGTATGTCCAAAGCTGGTTTGCCTGCAAGTCAAATTGCAAAAATTACTAAAAAAACAGAAGAAGAAGTAGCGGAAATTATTGCGAAGCATAAAAAATAAGACTAAAATTTCGCAATTTCACTAATCGTTAATCATTGAACACTAATCACTAAAAATGCAAGACGATTTAGGTCGCGATATAACTATACCGACGGGCGGCGCGCAGCGCATCGTCAGTTTAGTGCCGTCTATCACCGAAACGCTTTTTGCGATAGGCGCGGGCGATAGGGTAGTAGGCGTGACCAAATTTTGCATCAAACCAACTGCCGCGCACGATAAAACTAAGGTCGGCGGTACAAAACAAGTGGATTATGATTTGATAAAATCGCTGCAACCTGACTTAATTATTGCCAATAAAGAAGAAAATACGCCCGAAATAGTGGCTGCCTTAGCCGAAAATCATGCTGTTTTTATTACCGATACCAATAATTTTAACGACGCGTTAGCGATGATTGGCAATATGGGCATGCTTACCGATTGCACCGAGCGCGCTAATGAAATTGTCAATACTATTGTAAAAGAATACCATTTTTATCAACAACAATCCAAAATATTCAGGCAGCAAAAGCTATCGGTAGCGTATTTTATTTGGCGAAAGCCGTATATGATAGCCGCCGCCGACACCTATATAGATAGTATTTTGCAAATTATGGGCTTGTGCAATGCGGCAGCGTACCTAAGTCGTTACCCGAATGTGAGTATGGCGGAGATAGCGAATTTGCAAGCAGATTTAATTTTTTTGAGTTCCGAACCCTACCCGTTTCAAGCAAAACACATTGCCGAATTGCAAACCGTATTGCCTAAGGCAAAGATAATATTGGTAGAAGGCGAAGCGTTTTCGTGGCACGGCGCAGGTTTAGTCGATGCTTTTCCTTATTTTTTGCGGCTTATCGCCAAAATAAATAACTGAAACTTCGTCTAATATTTATAGAAAATATTGTTTGCACAAAATACCGCTTGTATTTATACAAAAAGTGGTATCTTTGCGGTATAATTTTAGCACATCAATAAAAAATGTTTCCAGAATACGATGTAATAGTGGTCGGCGCAGGTCATGCGGGTTGCGAAGCGGCAGTTGCTGCGGCGAACCTTGGCTCTCGCGTACTTTTAGTGACGATGAATATGGAAGTCATCGCCAAAATGTCGTGCAATCCAGCGATGGGCGGCGTGGCAAAAGGGCAGATTGTACGCGAAATCGACGCGCTCAACGGGTATAGCGGCATCGTGACCGACCGCACAATGATACAGTTTCGTATGCTCAACCTCTCGAAGGGTCCTGCGATGTGGTCGCCGCGTGCGCAAAGCGACAGAATGCTGTTCTCGAAAGTGTGGCGCGAAATGCTCGAGGCTACGCCAAATATTGACTTTTGGCAAGAAATGATAGGCGGTTTAGTCGTCAAAGATGGGCGCGTACACGGCATTCGTACCAGTATGGGCTTAGAAATACGCGGTAAAGCGGTCGTGCTGACTAACGGAACGTTCCTAAATGGCATTATTCATGTAGGCGAAAAAAAATTAGGTGGCGGCAGAGCGGGCGAAAGTGCCTCTCGCGGCATCACCGAACAACTCGTCGAACTCGGCTTCGAGGCAGGGCGAATGAAAACGGGTACGCCGCCGCGTGTAGATGGACGGTCGCTCAATTACGACCGTATGGAAGTGCAGCCAGGTGACGAAAATCCGAGCAAATTTAGCTATACCGATACGCCAAAACTGACCAAACAACGCCCGTGTCATTTGACTTATACGAACGACGCGGTGCATGAATTGCTCAAAACGGGTTTTGACCGTTCGCCGATGTTTAGCGGACGGATTAAGGGTTTAGGTCCGCGTTATTGTCCGTCGATAGAAGATAAAATCAACCGTTTTGCGGATAAAGACCGCCATCAATTATTCATCGAACCCGAAGGTTGGGACACCGTCGAGATGTATGTAAACGGTTTTTCTACGTCGCTACCCGAAGACGTGCAGCTCAAAGCGATGCGCGCAATTTCAGGTTTTGAGGACGTAAAAATGTTCCGACCAGGCTACGCCATCGAGTACGACTTCTTTCCGCCCACGCAGTTGCACCTCACTTTGGAGACGCAATTGGTACAAAATTTGTATTTTGCAGGGCAAATAAACGGCACTACGGGCTACGAAGAAGCAGGTTGTCAGGGCTTGATGGCGGGCATCAACGCGCATCGAAAAGTACACGAACAAGACGCATTCATCTTGCGCCGCGACGAAGCCTATATCGGCGTACTCATCGACGACTTAGTAAATAAAGGCACCGACGAGCCGTATAGAATGTTCACTTCACGCGCCGAATACCGTATTTTGTTGCGTCAAGACAACGCCGATACGCGCCTCACGCCGCTTGCGTCCGCGCTCGGTATGAACGTAGAGGCGCGTATGCAGCGCGTACACGAAAAACAATTGGCAGAAAAAGAAATAGCAGCCGTTTTGCACAAAGAAAACGCTGCGCCCGAACTCATCAATCCGTATTTGGAAAGCGTAGGTTCGGCTGTAATAGAGCGACCGTACCGTTTACATCAGATTTTGGTGCGTCCGAGCGTTAATTTGGAAGGTATGCGCGCTGTTTTACCCGATTTTGATGCTTTTTTGAGCAATTTTGATACCGAACAAGTAGAAAGTGCCGAAATATCCATCAAATACGAGGGTTATATTCGTAAAGAGCGCGAATTAGCGGATAAAATGCTCCGTTTGGAGGAAGTCAAAATCAAAATTGATACTAACTATCATCAATTACAGTCACTTTCGTCGGAGGCACGAGATAAATTGACCAAACAACGCCCTATGACTATCGGGCAGGCAAGTCGTATTTCGGGCGTTTCGCCCTCCGATATTGCGGTGCTTTTGGTGCATTTGGGACGGTAGATTATAGCTTCATAAGCCTAAAAAGTGGGCTTTCGGAAAGTTCTCTAAAAAGAGTAAATAACAAGTATTCTATTCATAAGAAAATATGTACCGTACTAATTCTCCCACAGCGTCCCATGGAGTATTTGCACGGAGTTTTCACAGAGTTTAGACTGTATATTTTGAGTTCACCGAGTATTTAAGCTAATTTTTTTGAAAATTAGCTTAAATTGGAGCAACAGGTTTGAAAAATGTTCTTTTTGAAGCGTAAAAAACGTTTGTAATTAAGACCTGCTCGTCAAGTTTTATTGAAAAATCTTGATTTTTTAATAAAACTACTCCGTGAACTCAAATTATTAAGTGGTAAAAAACTCCGTGTGAACTCTGTGAAAACACTCCGTGAAACACTGTGGGAAAATTAACCCCGCCGTATAAGTACCCTTTTTTATAGTAAAAACGCTGAAAAATATAACTTCCTAACACAAGTCTAATAAGTCTTGATTTTTCTTTCTTTTTATCAAGAGAAAGAAAAAACAAATAACCCGTTCGCGTAACAGGAATAATTATAACAAAAAAAGGTCGTGTAGCACATTCGCTACACCGACCTTTTTATATCGACATATAAATTTAATTCAGCTATTTACACCTGCATCACACCTGGATTAAACTTCGCGACGGGCGCGTTATTCGCCGCCTCGATACCCATACTAATTACTTTTCGCGTTTCGAGCGGGTCGATGATTGCGTCCACCCACAGCCGCGCCGCCGCGTAGTAAGCCGTCGTTTGCGCGTCATATTTGGCTTTTATTTCGTCATATAATTGTTGTTCTACTGCTGCATCTATCGTCTCGCCTTTTGCTTTTAGCGACGACGTTTGTATTTGCAATATCACCTTAGCGGCTTGCGCGCCACCCATCACCGCTATTTTTGCGGAGGGCCACGCCACTATCAGACGCGGGTCGTAAGCCTTGCCGCACATCGCATAGTTGCCCGCGCCGTAGCTGTTACCCATGATAATACTGAATTTCGGAACGGTGCTATTAGCAACCGCGTTCACCATTTTCGCGCCATCTTTGATGATTCCGCCGTGTTCCGACCGCGTTCCGACCATAAAACCCGTCACATCGTGCAAAAATACCAAAGGAATCTTCTTTTGATTACAATTCATAATAAAACGAGTCGCTTTATCCGCGCTATCGCTATATATCACGCCACCAAACTGAATTTCACCTTTTTTATTCTTCACCACTTGTCTATTATTGGCAACAATACCCACCGCCCAGCCGTCGATGCGCGCATAAGCGCAAATAATGGTTTGTCCGTAGCCTTTTTTGTATTCAATCAGCTCCGAGTCGTCCACCAACCGCTCTATCACCTCGATGCTATCGTAGGGCTTCATCGCCTCGGGAAATAAATGGTAAATATCTTTCGGATTTTTGAGCGGCGGCAACGGCGCAGCGCGGTCGAAACCTGCTTTTTCCATCGCACCATATTTGTCTATCAATTTGCGAATAGTGTCCAAACAGGTTTTATCGTCGGGCATTTTGTAATCGGTCACGCCCGAAATTTCGGAGTGCGTCGTTGCGCCGCCGAGCGTCTCTTGGTCAGCCGTTTCGCCGATAGCGGCTTTCACCAAATACGGACCCGCCAAAAAAACCGAACCCGTTTTATCTACAATCAAAGCCTCGTCGCTCATGATAGGCAGGTACGCGCCGCCAGCCACACAGCTCCCCATAATCGCCGCTATCTGCGGAATACCTTGCGACGACATTACCGCGTTATTCCTGAAAATACGTCCAAAATGCTCTTTATCAGGAAAGATTTCGTCTTGCATTGGCAAATAAACGCCTGCGCTATCCACCAAATAAATGGTCGGCAAGCGGTTTTCCATTGCTATTTCTTGTGCGCGCAGGTTTTTTTTGCCCGTTATCGGAAACCACGCACCTGCTTTGACCGTTGCGTCGTTCGCCACAATCATACATTGTCGTCCGCGAACGTAGCCGATGCCCGTAATTACGCCGCCGCTCGGACAGCCGCCGTGTTCGGCGTACATACCTTGACCCACAAATTCGCCAATTTCCAAAAAATGCGAGTCAGCATCAATCAGATAAGCGATGCGCTCACGCGCCGTGAGTTTACCTTTTTCGTGTTGCTTATCTATGTTTTTTTTGCCGCCGCCCAAATGTATTTTGGCAGCTATTTGTCGCATTTCCGACACCGCAATCTTCATTGCGTCTTCGTTTTTGAGTTGGTCTAAGTCCACGTTCGTTTTTATTTTGGATTTTAATAATGAAAAACAAAGGTAAGTAAAATTTGAGAATACAGCAATAAGCGATAAGGAAAGAAGAAAAAATAAGTAGTGCCAAAATATTGCGAAGTATTTTACATCAAAACAAGGCAGATTTGACGTGCAATGCAGCGCATTGTAAGGATAATCTAATGAAGTTTTGGTGTGAAAGACGAGTAATATTGGTACTAATTATTTTAGACGCTTTCCTAAGCGAATTTTCGCTGCGGAGTGTGAAAATTATTTATTTAAGCGATTTTTTATAAAAACAACAATTTATAAAAAAGTATTATCTTTGTGTGTTAAAAGATTTTAATTAAACATAATTTACTATGAAACCTTTTGAAAAATGGCAGACCCAAGAAGTCGAGACAACTTTTGGTGTTGTACAATCCTATGACTTTAACTTATTGAACGATTGGCTCGCAAGCCAAACCGATTTTACAGAAGCCGAAAAACTACACATCGAGCATCTAAAAAAAGAAGTTTTGCACAATGCCGATTTTTGGAACGAGGACGAACTCAAAATGCAATTCATTGCATTATTATTGGGCTTTGTAGATTATACCGACGCACCTGAGTATTATAAACCGTTTTCGCAAAGAACATTAGCTGCCGAAGTGAAAGGACAAAAGCTATCGGGACGCATCGAGTATATGTTGGCTCGCGGCAAACAAATTCCCTCGAATCCTTACTTTTTTTTGCATGAATACAAACAAGAAACACGCAAAAATTCCGACCCGAAAGGGCAGCTTTTAGTGTCGATGCTTGCGGCGCGCAGCAAAAACGAGCGCGACGCGCCTATTTATGGCTGTTATGTGGTTGGCCGGTTTTGGTTTTTTGTAGTACTGTCTGCTAATACCTACGCAGTTAGCACTGCTTACGATAGCTCCAAAAACGATATTTATCAAATCATCAGTATTTTGCGAGGCGTTAAACCACTTATAAAAGCGATTAGTAGATTGTAGTTTTATCCTATTTTCATTAAAAATAACAAAAAAAACTGCCACCCAAATTCACACTTGGAGGGCAGTTTTTTATTTTAACAACTGTATTGCTTATCGCAATTGCTTATCGCAATAACGTCGCGTCACCTTTGTATATCAATATTTGTCCGTCGTCAAAGAGGACTTCCGCTATGTAAGTGAATACGGCAGGGTCCATCGGTTGCCCTTTAAATGTACCGTCCCAGCCATACGTTTTGTCGTTGAGCGGCGCGTCTTTGCTCTCAAAAACCATCTCACCCCAACGGTCATAGACGCGGAAATAATTGACTTTTTTAGTCCCGCGACCGCCTTGTACCAAAAGTACGTCGTTCGTTTTGTCCGTATTTGGCGTGAAGCCAGTCGCTATAAATACGCGGCGCGTAGCGTTCACACGCACAAAAACCTTATCGCTCGCCTTGCAACCGTTCGCGTTCGTCACCACTATTTCGTAGTAAGTGTCTTGCGCGGGCACAGCCGTAATCACCGCCGAACTCGCGTCGGGCAATACGCTCGGGTCGGTCGGCGTAGCCGTCCATAAGTAGGTCAAAATACCTGCGTTTGTAGAAGGAACTGCCGTGAGGGTCGTCACATCATCAAACTCTATGGTGCGGTCTTCGCCTGCATCTACTAAGAGTTGCGCGGGTTCATCTACAAACGCTGTTGCCGACGCGGTACAGCCGTTCGCATCGCGTACCGCTACTGTATAAGTACCTGATTTTGTGCCGATTAGCGCGTTATTACCCGTAAAGGTAGCACCGCCGTTATAGCTGTATTTGTAGGGTATTTTACCGCCGTTACCCGTCAAAGTCACTCTGCCATCTGCGCCGCCGTAGCAGCTTATCGCTAACTGCGTAACGCCGAGGGTGAGCGGTTGCGGCTCGGCGATAGTCACCGCCGTAACGCTCGAGCAACCGTTCGCATCACTAACCGTGACGCTGTACGTTCCTGCTGCCAAATCCGTTACCGTCGTGGTATTGCTTGCCGCTAAATTACTCCATAAGTAAGTATAAACAGGCGCGCCGCCAGTTACTAATACCGTTCCTGTGCCGTTCGTCTGACCCGCACAAAGCACGTCGGTCGAGCTTGCGCGGACATTCAAGGTTGAGCCTTGTACCACTATACTTTTAGCGGTCGCCGAACAGCCTTTGGTGTCCGAAACAGTTACGTTGTAAACGCCTGCGGTAAGTGCAGTTACCAAATCGGTAGTTGCAGGCGTGATGATATTACCACCCGTCCAAGTATAATTATAGGTCGGCGTTCCGCCGTTTGCGACCACTTTTACCGTTCCCGAAGCGTTGCCAAAGCAAGTTGCCGCCGTAGAAGAAGTGACCAAAGTGATAGGCTCGGGGTTACCAATCGTAATCGTTCCTGAAGCCGTACAACCTAATATATCGGTTGCCGTAACGGTGTAGGTTTGTCCGCCTGCCAGCCCGTTTGCCAATACACCCGTTTGTGCAGGTATCGTATTCCAAGTGTATAAATATCCAGGTGTTCCTCCTGCTGCGGCTACTGTTCCTGTGCCGTCGCGTCCGTCATGACAACTCGGCGGCGTAGTAGTTGAGGGTTGTATAGAGATAGTCGAGGGTTGCAGCACGCGAGTAGAAGCCGTTGCGGTACAGCCGTTAATATCGGTTGCCGTGACGGTGTAATCGCCTGCGGCTAAGCCGCCGATAGGCGTACCAAATTTTGCAGGATTAGTACTCCAAACGTATTGATACGAAGCCGTAGCGGTGATAGTTCCGCCTAATGCGACGGCTTTCGCTGTACCGTCGGCACTACCAAAACAACGCGCTTCGGTAGCCTCTGCGGTTACGCTTGCGCGGTCACTCGGCTCTGTAATTTGGGTATTAATATTGGTAATACAACCTTGCGCGTCTTTGATTCTACACGAATAAAAACCAGCTACTAAACCGCCTGCGGTCGGCGTAACGATAGTAGTATCGTGTTGCCATTGGAATTGATAAGGTGCTGTGCCGCCAGTTGGCGAAACCGTAACCGCACCGTCATTGCCCCCTTTACATTTTATATTTTGGAAGGTAAGGGTAGCAGCTATTTGTTGCGGCTGCCCTAAGGTTACACTCGCGCTGATGGTACAAGCGTTGCCGTCGGTAACGGTAACAAGGTACGTCCCTGCTATCAAACCAACTGCCGTAGTGTCTATTTGTTGGTTCGGCGTGGTATTCCAAAGGTAGGTATAAGTCCCCGTTCCGCCCGAAGCGGCTACCGTTGCTCTGCCGTTATTGAAGCCAAAACATTTCGGATTGATATATTTTGTACTTAGGATAATTTCAGATTGCGAAGTTACTTCTATACTGTTTTGCACCGAACAAAGGTTGGCATCTGTAACGGTAACGGTATAAATATCGGCGGTCAAATTGGTTACGGTTGCTGTATTTTGGCTTGCCGCAATACCCGACCACGCATAAGTGAACGTGCCTACGCCGTTGCCTGCCGATGCTATAATCGTACCTGTCGTTCCGCCAAAGCATTTCACTTCGGTAGAATCCAAACTAACCGTGACCGCAAACGGTTGCGTCACTTCTATCTGTACGGTCTCGACGCAGCCTACTTGGTCTGTCACTGTACAAGTATAAATACCTGCGGGCAACGCGGTAGCAGTAGCGGTGAGTTGTGGCGGTACAGAGTTCCAACTATAAGTAAACCCTGCCGAGCCGCCCGCGCCTGTTGCGGTAGCTGTACCGTTGCTGTCGCCAAAACATTTGGTTGGCGTAGCCGATGCAATAGCCGTGACCGCCGACGGTTCAGTTATCGTTATCGAGGCAGACGAAACACAAGTATTCCCGTCCGTCACCGTTACCGTATAAGTTCCTGCGAGTACGCCGAGTGCCGTTGCGGTTGCTTGCGGTATAGGTAACGTATTCCAATTATAAATATAATTTACACCTGTTGGTAGTGTACCACCTTGTACACCAACCGTCACCGTCCCGTTTGCTTGTCCGTTACAAACTGCATCGCTGCCGCTCATCGTTAATACTAACGGCGAAGGCGAAGCGACTTCGGCGGTTGCGGTTTTAGAGCATAGCTTGCTATCCGTCACCGTCACGGTATATACACCTGCGCTTAGTCCCGTAGCGGTGCGTATCGGCGTAGGTGGTGTAGTGTTCCAATTATAACTCAACGGCGCAGAGCCGCCAGTACTCGTGACGGTGACAATACCGTTTGTTAAGCCATTACAAGTAATATTCGTACCCGAAGTAGTGAGTTGCAACTCTTGCGGCTGCTCTACTCGAACGCTGATTTGCTTGCTGCAACCCGCCACATTTGCATCTGTTACGGTAACGGTATATACACCCGCGCCCAAACCAACGGCACTTTGTCCGTTTTGTTGTGGGTTCGTACTCCATGCGTAAGTGTATGTACCCGTTCCGCCGACCGCCGTGACGGTAGCCGAACCCGTACCGCCATTAAAGCATTTCGCGCTATCCGCGACAATACCGAGCGTAATTTCCGTCGCTTGCGTGATGGTTGCCGAAACCGTACTATTGCAACCACGCGAGTCGCTGACGGTGACGGTATAAGTTGTCGCTATCAAGTTCACGGCGTTAGCCGCAAACTGTAAGGGCGAGGTGTTCCAAGTGTAGGATAGCGTCCCGCGACCGCCGCTTGCTGTCACCGAAGCCGTCCCGTCGTTGCCACCAAAACAATTGACTAATGTAGTGACGGCAGGTGTTATGCTTATCGCTAACGGCGTTTCTATAAATACACAAGCGGTTGTACTACAACTATTTACATCTGTTACCGTAACGCAATGTTGCCCTGCCGTCAGATTGACGGGTGCAGTTGATACGCTGCCGTTATCCCAAAGCACTTGATAGGGTGCTATGCCGCCACTTATAGATACCGACGCTTTGCCCGTAGCTGTGCCAAAACAGCTCACGCTGTCGACTGGTGTTGCTGTAATTTGTAGTACCGTAGGCTCAATTATAGTCACGCAGGTATTCGTACTACAATTGCTTGCATCTGTGATAGTGACGCAGTGTAGACCACCTGTAAGGGTGATATTTGCAGCCGTCATTACCATATTATCCCAAGCAAAACTATACGGTAGCGTTCCGCCCGTTCCGCTTGCGGTAGCCGTTCCGTTGCTGTCACCAAAACAGCGCACAGGCGAATTTTGCACCGCTCTCGGCGTAATACCCGTCGGTTGTGTCAAAGTAAGGGTCGCAGATTTATTGCAACCGTTAGCGTCTGTTATATTTACGGTGTGTGTACCTGCACTAAAACTCGTAGCGAGGCTCGTTTGCGCGCCGTTATCCCAGAGGTAAGTGTAAGGCGTTGCGCCGCCCGTTACGGTTGCGGTAAGCGAACCTGTATTACCTTGAAAACAAGCAATTTGTTGTGCAATAGCGATACTAACCGTTACAGGTGTTGGTGATAATATCACCGCAGAACTCGACGCTACGCAACCTTTTGCGTCGGTCACGACGACCGTATTGGTGCCTGCGGGTAGGGTAGTAGGGCTGCTGCCAGGGATACCGCCAGTCCAAATATAGGTATAAGGTGTACTTCCGCCCACCACCGTAGCGGTCGCTTTACCGTCGGCGATGCCTACGCAAGACGTAGTATCTATCGCCGTTGCGGTAACGACTAATTGTAAGGGTTCTAATATAGTTACGCTCGCGGTTGTGGTACAATTGCTCGCGTCGGTGACGGTGACGGTTTGCACGCCGCCAGTCAAGTTGTTCGGGTTGCTACCCGTAATACCACCGCCCCAGTTGTAGGTATAAGGCGGAACGCCACCGCTCAAATTTGCCTGCGCCCGCCCGTTATTGCCACCAAAACAAGTGACGCTATCGAGCGCGGTAGTCGTTGCGGTAGCGGTGAGTTGCGTTGGTTGCGAAATAGTGACATCGGCAGTTGCTGTACATGATTTTCTATCTGTTACTGTTACGCTATGCGTACCTTGCGGTAAGTTATTTGGGTTTGCCCCAATAAATGCGGCATTGCTCCAAACGTAGGTATAATTAGGGTTTCCGCCCGTCGAGGCGACTAACACCCTACCGTCGTTGCCACCAAAACAAGCTACATTGCGTTGTATATTAATGGTAGAAAGCAAAACGGCAGGCGCAGGCACTAATACGTTGGTGACGGTGCTACAAAAATTGGCATCGGTGACGGTGACAAAGTGTACGCCTTCATTGAAAATATTAACGGTTGCGGTAGTAGAGCCGTCGTCCCAGAGGTAAGTAAATGCACCCGTTCCGCCCGCAGCCGTTACTTTCGCCTTGCCGTCGCTCAACCCTTTGCAGCTAACACTATCGATGAGCATCGTCGGCGCGGTGATTGGTGTAGGTGTAGTGATGGTCACGGTTGCCGTTTTGGAGCAATTATTCGAGTCCGTTACGGTAACGGTGTGTGTTGTTGCGGTAAGCAAAATAGCCGTTTTCAATGTCTCTCCATTATCCCAAAGGTAAGTAAACCCAGGCGAGCCGCCTATTGGATTTGCGGTCGCGCTACCGTTACTTGCGCCTGTACAGGTTACACCCGTATTTGGCGTAATGGTAAGGGTTAAGGCAGTGGGCTGCAATACGGCAATACTATTGGTAATACTACATAAATTGGCATCGGTAATCGTGACGGTATAAGTTGTTGCGGTCAATCCTTGCGGATTAGGTACAGACCCTGCGCTGCCGTTCCACGCGTAAGTGTATGGTGATGTGCCGCCTGTTACGTTTGCTAATGCTTTGCCGTCGGCTCCGCCGAAACAAGAAACGCTATCTTGTGTAGTAGTTACAGCAAGCGCGGTCGGCTGCGTCATAGTTACCGTTGCGGTTGCAGAACAACCTTTGCGGTCGGTAACGGTGACGGTGTGAACGCCTGCATTCGCTACGGTTACGTTCAGGTTGGGAGCGGTTTGTAGTGTAGAAGGAGTATCCCAGTTGTAAGTGTAATTAGGTAATAAATTACCGCCCGAACCCGTTACACTCGCAGAGCCTGTGTTGCCACCAAAACATTTCACTTGACTGATAAAAGTGGTAAATGCGTTTACTACATTCGGTTCGAGCATCGTTATGGTAGCGGTAGTGGAACATGAATTGGCATCGGTAACGGTGACAACGTGTATGTTTGCGTTGAGGTTAGTCGCTATTTGTGTAGCGGCATTGCTGTCCCAAAGGTAGCTTATCGTACCCGTTCCGCCTGTGGTAGTGACGGTCGCTTTACCGTTGCTTAATCCTATACACGAGACGCTATCGACGAGGCTTGCCGTTGCGACAAGCAAAGCAGGCGTAGCCACGGTTATAGTTCCTATAAGTGAGCAGCCGTTAGCATCGGTCACACGGACGGTGTGCGAACCAGCGATTAAGTTGTTCGGATTGGCGGTAATCGCACCGTTATCCCAAAGATAATTGTACGGGATAGTTCCGCCCGACGGCACGACTAAGCCGCGTCCGTTATTGCCACCAAAACAAGAAACGCCACCAGGCGAACTCGGTACAGCCGCTAATGGAGTTGGTTCCGTGACCGTAATATTGGTGGTAGCGGTACAGCCGCCTGCGTCGGTGATAGAAACAAGGTAAGTGCCTGCGGCTTTCGAGAACTGATTATTGGTGCTTGGCGCAACGCCCGTAATGCTATAATTGACTGTACCTGAGGTATTTGCCGCCGTAGCGGTAATGGTACTCGTTCCGCCGAAACACGCAATAGGCGTAGCGGCAGCCGTGACACTTGCATTACAGGCGTTCACAATCGCGCAAACTTGCGTATTGTTTTGTGCAGGACATGAAGCCGTAGGTGCAACAACGATGGTTTGGTTAGAACCTGCCGCGCCTGTAACTTGATAAGTATTTATATTGCCAGCTACGCTGATAGGCGCGCCGCCGTTGATGGTTATGCTATAATTGGTTGCTCCGCTTACGGGAGTCCAGTTGAAAGTGGTGCTGTTATTGGTGGTTGCGCCACAAGTAATGGTAGGTGGCGGTAAAGTAGTGACTACGTTCACTTGCGCACTTGCGGTAAGCGAAACGCCATAGCTATCCGAAACGGTGACGGTATAAGTGGTGTTCGTGGTAGGCGCAACCGAAACGGTTGGTGTAGCTTGCGCGGTAGGTGCCCAAGCATAGCTAAGGTTGTAGGGCGCGGGTATGGTCATAGACCAACTCACGAACGTGCCGTTAGTCGGGTTGCCGTCGTCATACACTTGTAGCCGCCAAACGCCGTTGTACGGGCAGCCGTTGAATACGCTCCACGCACCTTCGGGCTTATAAGTACCATTAAAAGGTGCAGTTCCTGCGGTAATAGGCGTGGTTGCGGCAACGCTAAAACAAGTATTATTATAATTGTCGCCCGAGCCGCCGTTGTCGGTACTTAGCTCGAGTACCTCGCCGCAAGGACTGATGAGCGATATGTCGAGGTCGGCATCGAAGGTATGGTTGATATTCAAGCAAACTTGCATACCCGAGTTGGCGGTTTGGAAATTACCTATCACGCCAGATACGTTAATGGAAGATACAAACGGTGGACCCGGCGTTCCGCTCGCGCAAGCGCAAGAGATAACGCCGCCAGTGGTATTGCTTGTTACATTAGGCGGCGAAGTAATGACCGCTTGCGTAGCATCTAAAACCACGTTTTGTCCTGTACAAATGGTTTGTGTAGGAAAAACAGGTGCAATGATGCGTCTATCAATCAAAGATAGGGTAAAAGTATCGGTCTGACAAGTAGAGGAGCGCACCGCCATTTTGATGGTTTCGGTCGGCTCGTTGAGGTTGTCGGTGATAGGCGTTAGCGTTACGCAAGCCGAGGTTTGTCCTGCGGGTATCACTAACGGGTTAGGCGTAGCAGTATAATCTACGCCAATTTGGGCAGTACCTACATAAGTAACGGGTACGGTAGTAGGCGTACTGACGGCACGCGGAATGCTGAAGCAAACCTGTCCAGGTGTACCGAATTCAGAAATAGTGTTGTCGGGCTGCGCCGTAACAACCGAAGTATTTACCGCGCCTGTACCAAACGAACTCGCTTCTAAAAAGACGGCGGAGTCGAAAATAGCATCGCCCACGTCGCCAATCGCTAACTTGATTCGGTATTGCGTACAAGGTACGACCACTATTTTTGCGGTGAGTACAGTGGTTAAGCCATCAAATTGTGTATTGATAGTACCAGATCCTTGTGGATTATCTCTATAAAATTGTGGATTGACCCCGGGTGCAAAACAGGTTGAACCAAAGCCCGTTCCACCATTATTAATGTTGTCAATAGTAATGGGCGTATTAGTGCCAGGTAGCGTTGCGATATTAAAATTGGTATAAGTGCCTCCGCCCAATGCGGTAGGACGTGCGCCCGTTACAAAAAAACCGAACACGTCATTGAAACCACTACATACAAATTCGCGGTACTCCTCTGATGCAAACACATACCGAAAACGAAGCGTATCAGAAAGCGGAATGAAGTCAAAATCTAATTTTGCACAGTTCCGAATCGTCGAGCCACCTGCCAAAGTAGAGAGGTTGCCGTCGGTAATGGTACTGCCATTGTCGCCATTATAGGGCGTATCATCACCTCCGTTATTATTCGGTCCAGCAGCGTAGGTATTGTTACCCGTGGTGAGTATTACGCCAGACAGTAAGCCTAAATTAGTAGCTACGGTAGCATCAAACTTAGCGATACCGGCGTTTACACCCGAAAATACAGGTGTACCGACGAGCGTTACGCCCTGCCCAAGCAGCGTATTAGCGACTAAGCCCGCAGGCGGATTGGCTAACCCGCTACCGCCAGGCGTGATGATGATTTGCGCGGCAGCGTAAAATGGGTGTGCCAATAAAATGTGGAGTGCCAAAACGACACGGATAAGTACAGTTGGTTTCATAATTGGGTATGAAATTGTTTTTGGTAAAAGATGGTTTGTTTTCAAATGTATTGATAACGTAGCAAATACGTTTTTTATTGTAATGAAAATGATATTTATTGATATATTTTGCCCACTATGGCTGTTACGCAGACGGGTCATTTATTTTCTCTTGTTCTTTTTTCTTGATAAAAAAGAACCAAAAAATCAAGACTTATTAGACTTGTCAGGCTACTCTTCGCGTAAAAAGGGAACACAGCCCAA
>JAYWGJ010000229.1:0-6203 GCA_043778315.1 Saprospiraceae bacterium
AAAATACGGCGCGGTGCTGCGCATGGGCGAAGTGAAAGGCAATAATTTGAAATTGTCAAAAATGCACTTTATGCTCTTGGAGCAGTTTGAGCAAATCGACGAAACCGCAATACTAGAAGAACTCGCCGCAAAACGCGCCAAATTGCAACAATTCAAAAATATTGTTGCCACCAAAACACCCGAAGGCATCACCGCAACCCTGCGCCCGTACCAAAAAGAAGGCTTAAATTGGTTGAATTTTTTACACGAATTTAGTTGGGGCGGCATTTTAGCCGACGATATGGGTTTGGGTAAAACCCTACAAGTAATTACTTTTGCGCAACATTTGAAAAATATTGCGAAACAAAAAAAGAAATACGTACACAAAACGCATTTGGTCGTTGCACCAAGCTCCTTGATTTATAATTGGGAAAGCGAAATCGAGAAATTCGCACCCGAACTCTCCGCGCTCGTCTATCACGGCGCGATGCGCAAGGAAACGGACATAAGGGTTTTCAGCGACTACGATTTTATTATTACGACTTACGGAACGGCATCGAACGACATTGAAAAATTCCAAAAATTCCGTTTTGGCTACTTAATTTTGGACGAGTCGCAGGCGATAAAAAACGCTACAACGCAACGCTACAAAGCGATGCGGCTACTGAGCGGCGAAAACCGCTTGTGTATGTCGGGAACGCCCGTCGAAAACAATACCTTCGACTTATACGCGCAATTCAACTTCCTAAACCCTGGAATGTTGGGCAGTATGGAGCATTTTCGCGACCAATACGCCACGCCGATTGATAAAAATAATGATGTGGAGAAATCGCAGGAACTCCGCCGCCTGACGCAACCGTTTATGTTGCGCCGCACCAAAGAACTCGTGGCGAAAGACCTGCCCGAAAAAACGGAAATCGTGCTGTACTGCGAAATGGGCAAAGCGCAACGCAAAATTTATGACGCTTACCGCGAAGACATACGCAAAAAAGTACTTACTGCCATCGAAACCGAGGGTTTTAATAAGGCTGGAATGTATATTTTGCAAGGTTTGCTGCGATTACGCCAAATCTGTGACTCGCCAAACCTCATCAACGACGAAGAACTAACGGGTTTCGAGGAAGATTCTATCAAATTGCAGGAACTCAAAGAACACATCACCGAACGGACGGGCAACCACAAACTGTTGATTTTTTCGCAATTCAAAGGTATGCTGTCGCTGATACGCGAAATGTTGGAGCGCGCCGAAATTCCGTACCTTTACCTCGACGGCAGCACGTCGCCGAACGACCGTCGACAATCCGTCAAGAAGTTCCAAAACGAAGAGCAATACCGCGTTTTCCTTATCAGCCTAAAAGCGGGCGGAACGGGCTTAAACCTCACCGCCGCCGACTACGTTTACCTCGTCGACCCGTGGTGGAATCCCGCCGTAGAGCAGCAAGCCATCGACCGTACACACCGCATCGGGCAAGTAAACCACGTTTTCGCCTATAAGATGATTTGTAAAGACTCCATCGAAGAGAAAATAATTCAACTGCAAGCCAAGAAAAAAGCCATCGCCGCCGACCTCGTCGCGAGCGAAGCAGGCATGATGAAAAGCCTAACCAAAGACGATGTAGCGTTTCTTTTTTCGTAGGTATAGCATCGGGACGGCGGCACTTTAGTCCGCCAAAAAACGCTGGGACGGCGGTACTTTTAGTCCGCCGAAAAACGCTGGGACGGCGGTACTTTAGTCCGCCGAAAAACGCTGGGACGGCGGTACTTTAGTCCGCCGAAAAAAAATGATTGGATTTGCTTTGAGGGTCGGGCTGAAGACCGCGACCTCCCGCGTATGGTACTTTACGCTGCCGAAAAACATATAATTTTTTAATTTTATTCGCTACCTTTGGCTATCCAATTTAAATATTAATAATAAATACCTATGTCTAATTTTTCTACTGCCCTGCGTTATGCAGCGCTTTTATCGATGCTCACTTTTTCGCTTGCGTGTACGCGCAAAACAGACGACGTTGCGCCGCAACCTGCTAATAACAAAGAGTATCACTTAGCCTTAGGCAACCCGAGCAGCGCGACAAATAGCGTTAGTAATGCGAATAACTACTTGATGGTCAAGCCACAATACATATTAGCTTATAATAATAGTACGCAGCGCGCCAACTGGGTGGCGTGGCATTTGAGTAGCGACTGGAAAGGCGGACAAGCGCGCACCGACAACTTCCGAGCGGACACCGACTTGCCATCGGGCTGGTATGCGGCTGGCACAAGTGCATACTCGGGTACGGGCTACGACCGTGGTCACCTCTGCCCAGCCGACGACCGCGACGGCTCTTACGACGATATGTCGGCAACGTTTTTGATGACAAATATGCTACCGCAAACGCCAAACCTTAACCGCATCACTTGGTTAGGTCTCGAGGATTATTGCCGCACCTTAGTCGGACAAGGCAACGAGTGTTATATCATCGCCGGACCTAACGGGCAGGGCGGCGAAAACGCAAGCGGCAACCTCTACGGAACGGTCGATAATGGCAGAATAGTAGTGCCTGCAACGTGCTGGAAAGTCGTTTTAGTGATACCGACAGGCACCGACGACCTTACGCGCATCACCCAAAATACAAGGGTGATAGCGGTAAATATGCCGAACACGGTGAATGTGCGCGACCACGAATGGGGTTATTATCGGACGAGTGTGCGTGATATAGAGACGCTAACGGGACTTCATTTTTTTGATAATTTGGGCAGTTCATTGCAACAAATCATCAAAAGCAGGGTCGATACAGGCGCGACAAGCTAGTAAAAAATGTATTTTATAGCTTTTATCTTATCAGCGTAAGCGTACCTTTCTCGACATCGCGCCTACCCGAACATTCATATTCAATCAACCAAACGTAGGTATCAGTAGCGGCTATTATGCCGTTTACCTTGCCGTCCCATTGCGCAAATTTATCGTCGGTAGCAAAAACTCGCTCGCCCCAACGGCTATAAATCTCGAATTTCACCAACCGTTCTATCACATACGGATTATTAATATAATAGGTGTCGTTGCGCTTGTCGTCGTTCGGCGTAAAGGCGTTTGGGAGTAGGATTTGGCTGCAGCCGAGCTTTGACGGGTCGACCACTTTTATATAAAGACTGTCCGTCGTGCGGCAACTACTGCTGCCCGCGCTGTTGATAAATTGGAGCGCATAGGTCGTAGAAACCTCTGGTGTGATGATAGGCGTTGCGCTCGTCGGGTCAGAAATACCCGTTGTAGGCGACCACGCAAACTGTGTAGCACAGGTTTTTGTGGTCTGTGCGCGGAACGAACCGCCGACATAAACCACCGTATCGCGGGTCAAAATTTTATCGACTGGCGTATATAATTCCTTGATTTCATTGACGCTCAGACGGCGACTATACACATAGAGTTCATCAATTTCGCCTTTAAACCGCACCAAATTATTACCTCTGCACGGCGAGTCACCGATAGTAAACGGTGCGTTGCTCCGCAAATTCATCGAGCCTATTGCGGTAGGAATATTAGATGCTTCTTTACCGTCGAGGTAAATAGTGAGGTTGCTTTGCGAGCGCGCTAAGACCAAGTGATGCCAACAATCTTTGTTGTACCTGCCCGTAATTGAGGCTTGTTTGACGGGCGTTTCGCGCAAAAACGCCTCTACATAACGTTGCAATGCCTGCACCCTGATTTGCAAAAAACGGTTGGCGGCGCACGAGTCTGCTTTTGCTATCAAGGCTTGCGCCTGACCAATATCGTTAGCTTTGAAGTACAAGCTAATCGTAAAATCAGCAGTACTAAATGTTTCATTTACGTTTCCAAACAAAATAATAAAATCATTTACGCCGTCTAAGCGAAATGAATTGCCTTTTATACCGCAACCAAAACTCGGTTTACCGATGATAATACCGTTCGAGCCATTACCCGAATTGTCGTAGAGTACGCCGCGAGTCGTGTCCTCAAATTCGTAGTGCGCGATGAGATTGCGCGTCGGTTGCGCGTGCAGCGTGATTGTTGCGGTAAGCAAACAAAGGAAAAAAAAAATATATTTCATTTTTTGATTTTGACTGTCGTATGAATACAATTACTGATTTTTATCGCCGCGTAGCAGCCTGAACCGTTTTCGCGCTTCTATAATAAAGGTGCTGCCCGAATGTTCGGTGATGATTTTTTCGTACAATTGCTTCGCCTTTTCTTTATTATTGAACTGCGTTTCGTTGAGTTCGGCGAGTTCAAATAGCGCGTTATCGGCGCGTATTTCGTCCTTGAAGTCGGTCGTTATTTTCTCTAAGGCAGCCGCCGCTTCGGTGTACCGAAACTGTTTTTTATAAATCTGCGCTTTTGTATATAATATATCGTCCTCTAAGGAGTGTTTTGGATAGCGCGCCGCGAGCGAATCGAGGGTAAGGAAGGCTTCGTCGAAGCGGTTTTGAAATGCCAAAAGGTCGGCGGTCGCGTACATTTTCATAGCCGTAGCCGACGTATCTAAGTTCAAATTATCCATAATAAAAACCGATAAATCAATCGCATCGTTCGAGATAAGCTCCGAAGTCGAGGCTTTAAGGACTTTAAGCTGCGTTTGCGCCCACTCAAAATCGCCACCATAATAGGATAATTTTGCGTTTTTGTAACGCGCCATTTCGCCCAAATCGTCCTCCTTGAACGCTTTATCTACTTGCGAATACAGCAGCGTGGACTCCCAAGGCTGGTTGTCCATGAGGTAGTAATCGGCAAGCTCGAGTTTGGCTTCGCCTGCTGTTTTGGCTTGTAAACGCGGCAAACTAATCAACGAATCAATCAAAACAATGCCTTGATTGAGGTCATTTTTAAAAAAAACATCTAATTTTGCCCATTCGCGCACCATATCGGCGTTTATCGCATTAAAACCATATTGATTGATAAACGCGGCGTAATTAGCGGAAAGCTCCTCAATTTCGGGTTTTGTATATTTGTAGCCTTTGGTCAGACGGTCGCGTTTGCAGCGCAAAACCCCTTTTTGCCCTTCTACAAAATAAGGCGTGTTTTGTCCTTTTTCGACCAAATATTGGTATGCGCCGATAGCGGCATCAAAGTCGTCTTCGTGTTCGGTAGTGAGCGCGAAAGTCATCACGCGGCTGCCGTTTTCGTCTAAGCGGCGGTCTAAGGCTTTCACTTGTCGGAGCGCACCCGCGAAGTCGCGGCGTTGCGTCAGCACCCAAATCAGTATTTCGCTCAGGGCGTTCGACTCGGGTTTTGCTTGTATCCGCGTATATAACTGCGCGATGAGGTCGGTGTATTCGTCGTCTTTGAAGTACCGTTGAAAGGTTTGCTCGAGGGCTTGCTCGAGCGTTTCGTTGTGTTCGAGCGCGTCTAAATAACGCGAAACCATCTTTTTGTCGTTCATGCCACGCAAAATATCGGCTTCGTAGTACGCAAAATAATTTTTGTCTTTCAGCAACACATCGCCGCGTTCGAGTACTTGCAACGCCCATTCGGGTTTGAACCGTTGCGTGAACACGTCTTTGAGTACCAAAATCTGATTCGGGTCGGCGGTGAGTCCCGCTATCGCTTTTTTATATTGCTTTTCGGCATCGGGCGTTTTGTCTTGTTTTTGCAACACGTCGCCATACGCCACCAACCATTGTAGGTTTTGCGGCTGTATTTTTATCCGTTTTTTGAGGTCTATTTCTGCTTGCGCAAAGTTTTTGCCCTGCGCAAGCGACGTGATGTATTGCTGAAAAAAGTAGTCCTGACCCGGAAATTTCGCATCGAGTTGCAGGTATAAAGTGGCGGCTTTTTCGTGTTCGCCGTTCTCCAAATACTGCCGTGCCAACTGCTCATCTTGCGCGGAAGCGATAGTTTGGCAGCAAAAAGTAGCCATTAGAAAAAGTAGGTATTTCATATATGTGTGGGATTGTACAACGATAATTTTATTGTAATTGTAACGAAAAAAAATCTTATTTTGGTATAAAAATGCTACTTTTGTAATCAAAAAGTATTTTTACATTTATTTAAGACACAAAAATACATTAAATATCAACATGTAGTAGTATGCAAGATTTTTTAGACACTTTGAGCAGCTCGCTCGCTGTAGAAATACAAGCCGAAAAGCCCGAGGCTGTGCTTACAGAGCGCGACCTCGAGCTTTGGTTAGCGCGCCATATTGCGCACTTGCTCGAACACAAAACGGAGTTTTTGTTCAATATTTTTTACTGTATGGACGTGGACGAGGACGAAATGCGCCGAACGC
>JAYWGJ010000230.1:0-6201 GCA_043778315.1 Saprospiraceae bacterium
CCTATCGCTACGCTGATTTCGTCGGTGATGGTAATGGGCAATTTGGGCGAGCGGTACGAGTTAGCGAGTATGAAATCGGCGGGTATTCCCTTAATCCGCGTAATGATGCCTTTGTTTGGCTTATCTATATTAATAGCAGGTTTTTCGTTTGTTTCTGCCAATTGGTTGATACCGTATTCTAACCTCAAATTTAAGTCGCGGCTCTACGATATTCGCAAGCAAAAACCAACTTTAAGTATCAAAGAAGGTACTTTTAATGGCGAAATGACGGGTTTTGTGTTGCGCGTAGGCAAAAAAGAGAAAGACGAAAAAACGCTACACGACATATTAATATATGACCATTCGGGCAACCGCGTGAACGATAAAATGGTGCAGGCGCACAACGGCGAAATGACGTACTCCAAAAATCGTCGTTTTTTATTGATGAAACTCAAAAGCGGCAACAGCTACGAAGACCTCGCGAACCGCAATAACGGCAAGCAAAATCAGTTTCCGTACCTACGCACTACCTTCGACGACTACGATTTGGTGTTCGATATGCAGCAGTTTGAAAACAACAAAACGCCCGAAGAAGCCTTCAAAAACCATCAATCTATGATGACTTTGACACAACTTTTGGCAGCTATTGATTCGCTCGAGCATGGGCGCGTTCGCAGGTTAAAAATACTGCAAGAGTACTTGCAACCTTATTTTTATTATAAAACAAAAACACAACCGCCGCGCACTTTCGCGCAAGTAAATACGGCGGCTACGCCCGATAATTTTATAGAATTGTTGCCCGTAGGCGAACGTGCGCCTGCTGCTAATCGCGCTATGAATTTGGCGCGCAACGTGACCGATTACTACAAAAGTTCGGAGGAGGATTTGATGACCGCGAAGCAGTCGCTCCGCGAGCATTGGCTCGAGTTACACCGCAAATTTAGCATGGCGTTTGCCTGCTTAATGTTCCTATTTATAGGTGCGCCGATGGGCGCGATTATCCGAAAGGGCGGCTTTGGCTGGCCTATTTTGGTCAGTATTTTATTTTTCGTGCTGTTCGTGGTATTGAGCATTGTAGGCGAAAAATTGGGTAAAGATGGCGCAATAGTGCCATTTTTAGCCTCTTGGTTTCCTAATATGATAATGACTCCGATTAGTTTATTTATCACCTGGCAGGCAATGCAGGACTCGTCGGTATTGAACATCGATGCCTGTTTAGCATTTGCAAAAAAGGTTTGGGGCTTTTTCAAAAAAGATAAAACCATTAAAATATAAGTATTACATTTAATAATTTTATATATATAATAAATTGGCAACCATACATTTTAGCTTTGAAGAAAGCGACAAAGCACCCATTACGGTTAGCGTAGAAAGCGGCTATTCGATACTCGAGGCGGCGGTTCTGAATAATATTAATGTGAGTCACAACTGCGGCGGCGTGTGCGCGTGCAGCACTTGTCACGTTTACGTCAATAAAGGCGACCATCATCTCGAGGAAATTTCGGATAAGGAGGAAGATTTTATCGACCGCGCTACTAACCCACGTTTGGAGTCGCGACTGAGCTGCCAATGCGTCATCAACGACGACGATGCAGTGATAGAAGTGAGCGTTCCTGACCAAAGCGGCATCATCGCACACGAATAATTTTGGAATAATTTTATTCTACAATCACAATTAATCACTAATAATCAACGTTAATACCATGGCATTTGAAGATTTAGACCTGCCTTACGGCTGGACTGACCACGAAGACATAGCAATAAAGCTATATGAAAAATTCGGCGACGACTTTACGGAGTCTAAAATATACCGCGTCCGCTTCACCGATTTGCTCGAGTGGGTGCTTACGTTACCTAATTTTACGGGTACGCGAGAGGAGTGCAACGAGTCGTATTTGGAGTTAATCCAATCAAAATGGGTGTACGAATGGCGAGATAGTCAATAAAAATATACTGCTTGTAAAGTTTTATTTTTTCTTTTTATAATCAAAAAACAAATTTTTCTTATGTCACAAAATAGGTTAAAAAAAACGAGTTTATGGATTGCGATACTGGCAACTACGGGTGTTGCAACTACCGCCACATTCGCGCAAGCTAAAATAAAAGAGGGCTATGTAAAATACGAAGTGAGTGATGTAAAGGGCGAAGGTATGGCTACAATGGCGTTGAAAAACAGCAAACAAACCTACTTTTTTAGCAAAAAACACAATAAAGTAGATGCACAAATGGCTGGTGGCATGGTGCGCACGACCGTTGTAGGCGATAATATTACGGAGGCGAGCGTACTCTACACCGACGGCGCGGTAGGTAAAAAAATGGTAAACTATACCAAAGCCGAACGCGACAAGCAAGACAGTAAAATGGGTAAATATACCATAACGACCGATGCCAAAGTGACTAAAAATATACTCGGTTACGTTTGCACGAAGCAGATATTGCGCGGAGACGACGGCGAAATTATCGTTTTTACGACCGATAAAATCACACCTGCCAAAAATCCGTTTCGTCAGTTTGGTGATATGAAGGGTTTTCCGCTCGAGTTTATGGTAAATCAAGGCGGCGTAGTTGCTACCTTTACGGCAAAAGAATTAGGCGGTAAAATTGGCAAAACCGAGTTTGACGTTCCCAAAACAGGTTACGAAAAAATGACGATGCAGCAGTTCAATAAAATGTTGGGTAAATTGAGCGACGGTGAATAAATATAGTAATTGTTATAATATAAAAAAGCGTAAAATACTGATGGTCAGTATTTTACGCTTTTTTTGATATATAGAAAATAGAGTTAAATTAGTTACATTTTGTAGTGCTTGTACCTTCAAACCGTAGCTTACGAGTTTTCGCGCCAATCACTATTTCATTGATAACGTCGTCTTTTAGTGTAAACGCAAACGACCGCTTGATGTAGCGCGAAGAAAAAACACCACGTCCATCACCCGAAATATTGCTGTACCGCGTAAAAATATCAGACGACGCGATGCCTGCATTATCGGCATAATTTGTCATGAATTGTGACAGTGCATCACCCGCCGCAAGTATGCGCACATAAATCCGAATGCTACTTCCGCAGCGATACACGTCAGGGTTTTCGGGTATATTGGTTGCTAAAAACGTGGTAAATGCGTCGTTGCTAAGGCTTACCGCAAACTCCCCCGTCAGCACATTAGTCGGACGCAAGCCTTTTGCCGCCGTCCAAACTATACTTTTTGTGACAAAACGGGTCGGGTCGTTATTTTGTCGCTCGTCGTACTGTACCTCTATCTCAAGGTCAGATGCGCTAATAGTTGCTTTATTATTGATAGCGATACTCGGGTCAGTCCATTTGAAATTAATCGACCGTCCTTCCGACCACTGCAAGCCCTGCGCCGTTTGTAGCGGATTGTCTATCTGAATATCGCGAACAAGTGGTGTTTCGGCAGTATAGGTTTTGCGGGTATCGCCGTTTGTTAGCAGCAATTTGTACTTAATATTAGTACTATTTGGCGTGGTTGCGGTAAAACTTGCCAAATTCGCTGACCTTACTTTATACAACCAATTCGGTGCATTCGAAAATACGCCGCTCGCTTTTGGGAAACCCTCCAAGTTACCATCTACGCGGGTGAGCGTCACGGGCGACCCTACGGGTTGCCCTGTACTGATGTAAATAGGCTGCAGTTGCACCTGCATATTTTGGTAATAAATAGAGTCGTTGATGCCGCCTACCGTCACCGCCGAGCGGTTTTCGTCCAAATAGCCGCGCTGCACCCTAATATATTGTACAGTATCTTGCTGATTGAGCAAGCCATAAACCACGGGAATTTCCTTCCATTTGTCGGTTACTTTAAGCTCGTTCGAGCAGGAAGCGACCAAGGCTGCGATAGCGGCTACCGCTATAAGGTTTGGTATTAAGTTTTTCATTATAAGTATTTTACTACATAAAGATAGTTGCAAAAATCGTTATTTTACTAATAATAATAATATTTTTATTTAATAACAAAAAAATGCTTCAATTACCTAATTGTAGATAATTGAAGCATAAAATTATATTGTATAGTAAGGAACTAAACCAAATGTTTAGTTGATTTTTTCTCGCGAATACGCGCTTTTTTACCCACTAACTGACGTAAGTAAAACAATTTGGCACGACGCACTTTACCACGACGGTTAAATATAACGCTGTCGATATTTGGCGAGTTCAAAAAGAAAATACGCTCTACGCCGACACCGTTAGAGATTTTGCGAACGATAAACGTTTTGTCGCCGCCTGCACCACGCATATTGATAACATCACCTTTGAATGCCTGAATACGCTCTTTTACACCCTCGATAATTCTATAGTTTACAGTGATATTATCGCCAGGACTGAACTGAGGGAAATTTGGTTTTTTACTGATTTCGCTGTGTACGAATTGAATTAAATCCATGATTTGTTATATAAAAAATGATTTGTTTTTTTTACTAAAATATAAACCTTACTTTATGTAAAACGTTATTGTCTGCAAAGGTAAGTATTTTTTTATTATTTGCAAATATTTGTTTACTATTTTTTACTATTTTTTACTTGCAAAGTTTATTTTTGTTTTTCGAGTATTGCAGGCAGCGTTTTGCTTATTTTTTACGTTATAAGTATATGTTTAAAATTAGACGTGATTATCGGGAGCGAAGAAAAATAGTTAAAACGTAGCAGCTACCCTCCTAATGGAGGGGTTAGGGGAGGCTTGCGTAGGTTTAAGCTATTTTTCAAGTGTAGATAAATAATCACAACTAATTTTATTCAGCTATACAATAGAACGTTTTATTACATCATTTTATAAAATACCAAATTATGAATTACACAAAAAAAGTAATTTTTTGCGGCGCGATGTTGCTGCTATTGCAATGCGGCGCGTCGGCGCAAACGGTCAGCGACACTACGGCTATGGTTACGGATACTGCAAATGCAGCACCAAAAACGGGCTTTCGCCGCGCCGTAGAAGCCGTTTTCGGTAAGCACGAGCCGATTATTCGGCGCGGCATACAACATACCGCGTTCCTGCAAAACCTAAGTGGCGTACTCGGTGCGGGCTACGATATGCGCTGGCGGACACCAATTCGTTGGGTTGATTTTGCGATTAACGGCGGCGTGGGTTACAGAGCCAATCAAATTTTTCCGAGTATTTATGTTCAAAACTACAAACTTTATAGTGGAAATGCGGGTGCTTTCGCCCTGTTCGGCAAACGAGCCTTATCCTTCGAGTTAGGCGCGCAGGCTAGTGTATTTCATTACGAATATGACCAATTAGTTGTGCGTAGCTATGTCACTAACGAGGACACTTATGCACGACAATCAAGAAGTGATTATTTGGTCGAGATACCCGCAGGCGTTCGGTTTCAGCCTGTTACGGGTGGTTTATACGTCGCCACTAGAATGGGTTATGGTTGGTTTTTAAACAATTACCCACGGGCGAATGTGTCCATACTTATCGGATTGGGCTACACTTTTCCTACGCGTTCGCGGTCATAAATACGCTCTTAAAACTTTATTTTTATCAATAAAAAAAATATTTTTCCATGAAAATCTATCAAATTTTATTTTGCCTTATGGCAATAATCACCGTTTCTGCTTGTCGAAAAGAGGTTGTTTTTGCCAAAACAGATTATTATGTTGTCAATAATACGAATGATAGCGTTCGGTTACTGTGTCGCTTTTTTCCTGTTGCTTCGCCTAATGGCGGGCAAATTCCTTACCCGAGAGATACGACTATAAAAGTGGCAACGGTGCAGCGCGGTGCGCGTCAGCTAATATCGAGATACGATAGGCTAAGCCCGATGCTCGGTATAAATTATAATAGTTACTTTTTTTACAGTTACTTTCAAAGCAGTACAGAGCAACCAAGAGTGTATTTTGGCTATATGTACGGCTTGCGCGGCAACACAAACGACTCTATTCGTCCGATAGACCGCAAAAATAATCCGTCGCTCGGCGACCAAATTTATTGGACAAATACCCTCAGCGACGACCGCGAAACCATCATCAATACGCTCACTTTACAGTAATTTTTTGTTAAAACAAAAATAGTAATATTAACATCGTCACACTTATTACCTCTACCCTTGCCGCCGTGTAAGGGTAGAGGTGGTCAGTTGTACAAAAATTTACCACGAATTGCGCGAATTTACACTAATATTATCGGTGGACGTTTTTTAATTTCACCAATATTTTGATAATTTTCATTCGAAAATTATCAAAATTAACCGAATTTCACG
>JAYWGJ010000231.1:0-2283 GCA_043778315.1 Saprospiraceae bacterium
GCGTACTTTCGCGAAAAACGGTTGCGTCGTGAAAAACGAATCGAGCTTTACTTTGCCGTTTTTAGACCACGGCTGATTGCCGAGCGACGCGCCGAATTGCTGCCGCATATACAAACTGAAATAGCTAAATTGTGTCAAGCAACTTGCAAAACGCGCCCGCGAGTCGTCGGGCAAACCCGTAAAATCAAGCGGATTTACGTCCTCTTTTATGCCGTATTCGCGGTGCAGGGCGTTCACTGCTTTGCCGTTTTCGGTACGCATTTCGCTGTCTGAAACGCTCATAAAATCGATAATTCCCATAGCCGAAATCAGTTCAACTAAGTGCGCACGGTTCTGTTGCGCCTGACTGCCTTCCGCGTAATTATAGTCTTGCGAAAGGTTATCGCCAATATAATAAAAGGCATTTAGCGCGTTCGGTCCATCTATACTTCGGTGATAATACGATAAAGCGGATTTTGTTTTGGACGTAAAAGTCCCTTTATCTATCTTGCCGCCCGCTTTCGGGTCGACTCCAAAATACGGCATGACCGTAATTGCGCCGATGCGTGCATTTTGTATAAAGGCGTGATTAGCCAAGTGTTCCGAGTCGGCGTTACGCAAGTTTTTGAGCAATAACGGAAAACCCGCCGCACCCGTTCCGCCGAAAATACTACTCACTATAAATATGCGGTCGCCTTCGCGGAACAGCGACGCGAACTGCCGCAACTCGTTAGAATATTTGAACTGATTGAGTACGACCGACCCGATATTCGGATTGCCCTTGAAGCCTTCATCGAGCTTCAAATCGAGGTTTTCTTGCGAGTACAGCATATCTACAAATGCCTTATTCGTCGCATCAAGGAGCGAATAATCGATAAAATCTCTAAATCGTCCTTCTTTCGTACCATTTATATTGTACTGAAAAGTTTCGCCGAGCGTAGTTGCGCTTTTTTCTTGGTCGCTAAGGCTTTTGAGCGTTGATATTTTGGTTTTGAAAAAACCTTTTGTACCCGAAAAACCAGCCGCCCGAATGCGTCGATATTGCTCGAGCATTTCTACGGTGCGCGTCATGTCGCCGTTCGTCGCGTCGGGGTCGATGATTATCGGCACAACCTCGTCCGTGTTTGGCATTTCAACGCCGCTCGCCAGCAACATCGTGAGCGACTTGATGACCCGCGAGCCAGTGCCGCCGATGCCAAATAAAAAAAGTTTTGCCATAGTGATTTATTTACTACTTATAGTATGCTATTTACAATATATAATGTCTGTTATTATTTTTCAAATCGGTTGTGATTTGCTTGATTTCCTGCTCGCTATCCTTAGGGCATATTAGCAATACGTCAGGTTCATCGATGACAATAAAATTTTCTAAACCTTTGATTACCAACATTTTACCGTCGTAAGTACGGATAATGCTATTCGAGGTTTCGTAGGTAAGTACGTCGCCTTGCAGCACATTATCATTCGCATCTTTTTCACATTCGGCGTGTAGCGAAGTCCAGGTACCGAGGTCAGACCAGCCAAAATCGGCAGGAATAGTATAAATATTATCCGCTTTTTCTAATATCGCATAATCAATTGATATAGAAGGCGTTGTAGGATACCATTCGTCTATAAACGCTTGTTCGGTCGGTGTGTTGTAATGCAGTTTTCCGCGCTCAAAAACGGCGTGAATATCGGGCGCGTGTTGCGCGAAAGCAGCAATTAAATCGGCAGCTTTCCATACAAAAATACCCGCGTTCCAGCTATATTCGCCGCTCGCCAAAAATTTTATAGCGGTATCTAGGTTTGGCTTCTCCATGAATTGCGCTACCCGAAACACCTCTTTTGCGGTAGCGGTAGCGTCCATTTTGATATAGCCGTAGCCTGTGTCGGGGCGCGAAGGGCGCAAGCCAATCGTCATCAGCGCGTCTTTATCGCCTACAAAATCAATCGCTTTATTCACGACTCGAGCATATTCTGCCGTGTTGAGAATGATGTGGTCTGACGACGCAACCACAAATTTTGCGTTCGGGTTCATCGCTTGCAAACGGTACGCGGTGTACGCCAAACACGGCGCGGTATTATTCCGCGACGGCTCGCACAAAATCTGCTCAGGCGTGAGGTCGGGCAACTGCTCCAAAACCAAGGCTTGATACATTTTATTGGTCAAAATTAAGACATTTTCTTTTGGGCAAACCAACAAACAACGCTCATAGGTGAGTTGCAATAGTGTTTTGCCTACGCCCAAAATGTCCAAAAATTGTTTGGGACGCGCCTCGCGGCTGCCAGGCCAAAATCTGCTGCCTACGCCGCCTGCCATGA
>JAYWGJ010000232.1:0-2283 GCA_043778315.1 Saprospiraceae bacterium
GCTTTTACAAATATCGCATTCGCCATGTTCACCAAATCGGCACGAGACCGCCACGAGCGGCTCAATATATTGTCGGCGTGTACGCCACCGAGATGCGCGACTACCGCTTCCATCAATTGCGGGTCTGCGCCTCTAAATCCATAAATAGACTGTTTCGGGTCGCCTACCCAAATTGCTTTTTTGGCTATTTGTGACAATTTCAAAAAAATAGTCAATTGCAACGGACTTGTGTCCTGAAACTCGTCGACTAAGAGTAAATCCAACTCGTCGCGTAGCACATTTACGACCGTTTCGTGATTCAATAAATCCAAAATAGCAATTTCCATATCCGTATAATCAATCAAGCCGCGCTGCGTTTTGTAGTCTTGATATTGACCGATAGCGCGTATCGTTATCTCAAATAGTTGCGTCGTAAACGCCTGAATATCAGCGCGAAAGTGCGGGTGCGAGCCTACTCGTCCTGCTACTTCGTGCAAGTCCTCGACGATGCCTTTACTCTTCGCACCTACTTTCATTTTGCTCATTTTCGCCCATTCATACCATTTCAATTGTCGCTTGTATTTCAAAGAATTTTCGATACTTTTGAGGTCGTTAATCGTCGTTTGCGTATCTTTTGTCGCGTCCGCGTCGTTATCTATCAGCGCGGCGAGCGTTTCTTTTACCACTTTAAGCAGTGCCGCGTCGAGTTCGGCAGCCGTAGTTATTGTCGCTGTTGCTGTCGCATTAGGCAGAAAAGCCATAAACTCCTCGAGCGACCGAGCGCACGAAGCACGCAATATATCCGCATCGAAAGAATTGGCACGAGCTGCATCGCAGAGCGTTTTTATCTCTTTTCGCCAATCAAAAGTTTCGTCTTTTTTGTACAATCCGAGCTGCGTAGCGAGCGTGTCCATTTCCTCTATCGTC
Organism: Saprospiraceae bacterium; assembly: GCA_043778315.1. Taxonomy (GTDB): domain Bacteria; phylum Bacteroidota; class Bacteroidia; order Chitinophagales; family Saprospiraceae; genus JBEEMU01. The sequence continues at coordinate 907 of JAYWGJ010000232.1, forward strand.
TTCATATCCAATACGTTAGCCAACGATTGATTGAAAATAGTACGATAATCTTCCTCGGCAATAATCGCAACCTGCGGCGATACGCCAGCCTCGAACGCAAACCGTTTGAGCAGCTTCACACCCAAACTATGCACCGTGCCAATCATCGCGCCTGCAAGCGCGTCGGCTTCGGCGGTCAAGCCGTCCTCGAGCAGCTTTACGCGAACGCGGTCTTGCAGTTCCGCCGCCGCTTTGTTCGTAAAAGTCGTCGCAAATATACCCGTTGCACGCACGCGGTCAGGGTTGTCGGGGTGCAGCAAAGCCGCCATATCTTGCGTCAAGCGATAGGTTTTGCCGCTACCCGCACCAGCCGAAATGATTTGAATGTTCATAGTAAAATGTATTTTAAATTATGCTACAAAGATAGATTAATGTTTTAAAATACAATTTGTATTCTGTACAAAAAATTCAAAATAGACTTACCTTTGTTCAATAGTAATTTTATACATTATAACGAAAAAAATATGTCTTGGTTTGCCAATTGGTTCGACTCCAAATACTACCATTTATTGTATCAACATCGCGACGAAGCCGAAGCCGCCGCATTTATAGATGTCCTGACCAATTATTTAACGACCGATTTGGGGCTTTCGCCTGATACGCGCTTGCTCGATATGGCTTGCGGCAAAGGTCGACACGCCTTACACCTCGCCGATAAAGGCTTCGCCGAAGTGGTCGGTTTGGATTTGTCGCCGCAAAGTATTTTGGCTGCACGCGGGTACGAGCGCGACGGCTTGCGGTTTTTCACGCAAGATATGCGCCGACCGTATAGCAGCAATTATTTTGATGTCGTTTTCAATTTTTTCACTAGTTTTGGGTACTTTCCAACAGAAAAAGAACACGCGGACACCTTAAAGTATGTGGCGCAAAACCTGAAAAGCAACGGTGTTTTTGTATTGGATTTTATGAATGCACCCAAAGTAGTAGCCGAACTCGTCGCCGATGGCGAAAAAACCGCCGACGGCGTGCATTTTACTTGGCGTAAAAAAGTAGAAAACGGCTTTATTTGCAAAAAAATTGAATTTGTTGTTGGCAACGAAACCTACGAATTTGAGGAGCGCGTTCGAGGGTATTCTCTCTCCGACCTCGAGTTTTTATTGCGTGAAAGCGGCTTAAATATAGTGCGCGTTTTCGGTAACTACCAACTCGAGGCGTACAGCGAAACGCATAGCGACCGCATGATTATCGTTGCCCGAAAAGGGCAGAGGTGGTCAGTTGTCTAAAAGTTTACCACGAATTTCGCGAATTTACACTAATATTATCGGTGGACGTTTTTTAATTTCACCAATATTTTGATAATTTTCATTCGAAAATTATCAAAATTAACCGAATTTCACG
>JAYWGJ010000233.1:0-6177 GCA_043778315.1 Saprospiraceae bacterium
TTACCACCACTGAAAATAATGTCACAAATAACGATGATTATCAATTAAAATTACAGTTTTAACCTTCACTTTTCGTCAACCTTTTTTAGGTAGGCACAGCAAGTCAATCTAAACCATGAAGATGCCAACCGTAATTACCGTCCTGTTTTATTTGGTGACTTCAGAGGTACAGGGCAAAAAGATATTATTGTATTAACGACCGACGCACAGCGAGGTTTTTTCACTGAGCCTGATATATATGTAAGCCCTAGATATAGTGCGTCGTTCTACTCTTTTGATAAGATTTCGGGACAGTTTTCTCAGGCATTTGAGATAGACAATTCGCTGCACTGGGTAGATGGTCGTAGCGCACAATATGTCGCCGACTTCAACGGCGACGGCAAAGACGATGTACTGATATTAGATAGCGATAGCTATGTGGTGTATTCCCTCAACTTTAACGGCAATAGCAATGTAACACTCACAGAACTATTTTGGGGAACAAAATACCTTAACAGCATTGAAATTGCAGATTTTAATGGTGACGGTAAAGCTGATGTAATGGGAGGTGGAGAGATTGGCTACTCTACAGGTAAAGGTTTTATTTGGAAATACGCACCAGGCTACTACACGGCACCTTATACTGCACCCAATAACGGACCTTTCCTTGATAATAGGTATCAATATAATAATCGGTTAGGCGATTTTAACGGAGATGGTAAAACGGACATACTCCAAATGACATTTGTTGATGGTACAGAATTTAATTTTTATGGTCAGCCAAATCCGAATGAAGTTCATTATTATACCTATGACGAACGCGTATTATACAGCACAGGTATGGATTTTGTGGCTGCTTGCAATGTACACGAAGAGATAAATTCTGACAATCCTTCACTACCACCTACCTATGGTATATTTACGCCCGAGTCTCCATATCTGCTAACGAAAGGCGCGCTACGCAGTACCACCCAAGGTGACTTCAATGCCGATGGCAAAACGGATTTACTTAGCCCAGGCTACCAAAAGCTATTTTTATTCAACGAAGGTAACAGCAGCGACCTTCGTAAAGTAAAAAATGGCATGGACGCGGTGACAGAGTTTGATTACAATAGAATTTCCGACCCGAACATGGCGGTAATCAACGCGCCTACCAATACCGACCCTGATATGCGCGTCTATTCGGGATTCCCGATACGCGCCGTCGTCGAAACCCGCAGCAGCAACGGCTTGACCGACAACAGCAAACACACTATGCGGTACAGCTACCGCAACCCGCGCTACTCTACTACGGGCGGCGGCTTTTTGGGCTTCGAGCAAAGCACCGTAAAAGATATGGTCACCAACTATACCACTATTAGTACCAACGAGTTTTTGAAGTGGAACAAACGCGCTATTCCATTAGCATTTTCGTCGGCTACCTACTATCCTGGTGGCGTTTATGTAAATCACAGCAATAAAGGGCAGAGCCTAGCGTTTACCGCCAATAATACGGCGTGGGTAAAGGTATATTACAGCTACGCCCACAATACCTTAGAACAAAATCAAGTCGAAACGCAAGCTAACTACGATACCTATGGTAACCTCACCAATGAAATCACGAATATCAACGGTGGACAGTTTCGAAATACCGTGTACTATATTTACCAACCCTTCGGCGGGACTATACCCAATAGAGTCACCAAAGCGGTGAGTTCGCAGACGCGCAACTTTAACGGCAACGATACCTATGTTACCACCAATAAATATGACTACTACCCCAACGGTATGCTCAAAACGCAAACCTCCTTAGCCGACCACGCGCAGCCCTTGCAAACCGATTTTGGGTACGACGACTACGGCAATCTCGCCTATCAGTTTGTCACCGCGCCCCAATGAGCCAAGTTTGGCGATGCGCTACAAGGCGTATAAGTATGACGAACGGGGACGTATGCCCTTGGCGGAGATGAATACCTTAGGGCAAATCATCTATAATATAGATGAAGCGGACGTGAACTGGCGATACGGGCAAGCGTCGCGCAAAACCGTACTCGGTGTACAAGGCGTGTACCGTTTTGAGTACGATATATTTGGTAGGAACAAAAAAGTGACTTCGCCTGAGCAAATATCGGCGATGACTGATTACAAATGGAGCATACAAACGGGCGGCAGCAACAGCTATACCGAGGTGGACAATGCCGTTTTTCAGGTTACCAAAACCGCCTCGAATAGCAGCAACTACCAAAAAGTATGGCGCGACCGACTCGGGCGCACCCGCGCTACCGAAACCCTCAACCTCACAGGCGACAAGATACGGGGCGTGACCACTTATAACGAAAGTGGCAATGTGGACAAGGTGCGCAGCCCTTTTATAGCGGGCAACGCCTTAGCTACGGGCGAACTCAGTGAATACCTGTACGACGCGCTGAACCGACCGAGCGGCGTGACGACCGCCATAGGGACGGCTACCGTAGCCCACAGCTACGACGCTAATTACGCCTACGCTACTATCACCGACTACGCGGGCGTGACCAAAATAAGCCGCTCCGACAAATCGGGTGCGCTCGACCGCATGACCGACCAAGGCGGAACGCTCGACTACACTTACAACGCATCAGGGCAGCCCTTAGCCGTGCGGCTCAACGGAACGCTCACCACGCAAAATACTTTTGATAGCTATTTGCGCCACACCTCCGCTACCGACCCGAACTCGGGAACGTATGAATATGAGTACAACGCTTACGGCGAACTCACCGCGCAAACCGACAACGCAGCCAACACCTACACGCTCGCCTACGACGACGCAGGGCGGGTGACGCAACGCCTCAACGCTGCGACCACCGAAGCGACCGACTACAAATACGTCCCCGACGGCACTAACGGTGTAAATCAAATAGCGGCTATTTATTACTCCAACGGCGTATATGACAGCTACGAATACGACAGCTACGGCAGAACGACCCTCAAAACGCAAGGCATAGACGGCATCGCCGCCGATACCAAATATACCTACGCTAACGGCAGGATAAAAACGATGGTTTACCCCTCGGGTTACGAATTGGAATACGGGGTTTAATGCGCTCGGGTTTCTGAAAACGGTCAGCAATCCTACTACGAACCTGCCGTTTTTTGATGGGCAAGCGATGGACAAACGCGGCAACTACACCAAATATACGCAGGTGAATGGCATAGATACCAAAAAAGGTTTTGATGCCGTAGGCTTCCCGACGAGTAGCACGGCTCCCAACCGTCAAGAGATGGAATACGAATTTGATTGGACAACGGGCAACCTCAAGCAGCGCGCCGACAACCTGCCCGCTCACACTAAAGTAGAGGCTTTTGTGTATGATGCGGCACACAATAACCGCCTCGCTGCCGCTACCGTCACGCTCAATGGCATTCCGCAGCCGACGCTGCAAACGCTCTACGACCCGAAGGGCAATATCACCCAAAAGTCGGACGTAGGCAGCTATCAATATCAATCGCCGCGCCCGAACGCCGTGACGAGCATCACGAACCAACAAACCGTTGGTTTATTGGCGCAAAACGTCAGCTACACCACCTTTCTGCTGCCCGAAACCATAGAGCAAGACAACGGCAGCGTCAAGATAACCTACGACGGCAACCATCAGCGCAGAAAAATGGAGGAGTTTGATAAAAAAGGCGAAGCCACTTTTACCCGCTATTATTTTGATAATTATGAATGGACGATAACCGAAACGCGCAGCTACGAAACGCATTATATAGGCGGTGGCGACGGGCTGTCGGCGGTGGTTGTGCGCCACGAGTTTGAAAAACTCAGTACTTATGCCATCTATACCGACCAACTCGGTAGCATTAAAGTAGCCGACGACATCGCTACCGACTATCCGCGAGACATCGCCCGCGACTACGATGCGTGGGGCAAGCTCCGCCGCGACGCGGACTGGAGCGCGATGACGCAAGCCGACATAGAGCAGGAGGTACTCGGCAATGCCGCCGCCGCCGAAAGCTGGCTCTGGCTGCCACGCGGCTACACAGGACACGAGCATCTGCTCGAGTTCGACATCATCAATATGAATGCACGGCTGTACGACCCTACTTTGGCACGAATGTTGTCGTCGGATAACGTACTAAGCGACCCGACGAACACGCAGAGCTACAACCGCTACTCTTACGTCATCAATAATCCGCTTAAATATACCGACCCGAGCGGGAATAATCCGATACTGAACGGCGTTAAAGATTTTTTCTCTATGCTGTCCAATCGTATGTTTGGGACGCAGCAGTGGGTACACCATACGCCTGGTTCTAAGGGCGGCGGTGGAGGTGCTGGCGGCGGTGGTGCAGGTGCTGGCTCGGTATTAAAGGGTGCGTTTTCTTTCGCACAAGGTTTTATGGTAGCGGTAGAAGCGGTACACATGAGCGCGGCGACGAGCGCGAATATGACAAATGCGGCGATGAGCGATGGTGTCAGCGGCGGCGCACATTTTATGAACTGGAACTTAGACGGTGAGCCGCAAGGCATCAGAATTAATTTTGGTAGCAACCATGTTATTTTTAATCGTGATGGCGTTTTTAATCCTAATGGTAGTAAATATACAGGAACTAACTCTTTGGTCAATCAATTTAAACAGGCTATTGAGTACTTAGATAATAGTAACACGGCAATGAATGTGATAGATAGGGTTATTAATGCGGGAGGTGCTTCTATAAATCGGGCTGAGATATCTACTGATAACGGACAAAGTGGTGGAGCTATTTCTTGGTCACCACTATACGGTACTAATAATGCTAATTATAAAAGACTAAGAAATAAAAATGGTATACCGAGAACAGGGATAAACTCTCCTGCTCTTCAATTGGCGCACGAAATGGGACACTATTTAAACGAGTTAGATGATGGAGTTAGAGCAACAAATGCGAGATCTCTCAAGTTAGATCCAGATTGGAGTAATGAAGAAGAGCAGCATACCATAGAAAAATATGACCAGCCCATAGCGAGAGAACTAAATGAGAGCTACTGGTCGAAAACAAATAGTAAATTTAGGGAAGATGTTAGAATTACACATGGAGGAAGACCAATTCCATTTAATAGTCCAATTAGCCGATAACCATCAAATCATTCAATTAGCCATGAAAAAAATAATATATATTAGTATTTGCTTAATGCTTATAGCAAATACAATGTCTGCACAAATAGGTACAAAACCTCAAAAAACCTTAAACCTGCCCTTACCAATGGAAACATTTGGTTTCGTAGTTGTTGGGATAGAGGATAAGTACCGCTCACCACCTATTCGTATTGACGACCCTGAAATGGAGTTAGAGTACTTTACACCTGACCAAACAATTCTTATACGAAGTTATCATATCGACGAACTAGTGAATATTCTAAACAAACAACCTAAAACACCGAAGGCGGATAAGCAGCAAGGTGATTGGGTGGCTCGCATGCATATTGTCTTGTATTTTTACAAAGATAGAAAGCTATTCTCTCGTATTCGTATTTCACAAATGGGTGAGATTACCGATGGCAAAAATCAATACCAAATGAACGAAGATTTGGCTAATTACTTCAGGTCTATCTTTCCGCCTCACATAGCGAAGATGAGTATTATGGACAATACTTTTCCACGCCATTATGATAAGCAATAAGTAATTCCCCGCCGCTTACCGCCCGCACGGTAAGCGGCGATTTTTTGCGCGTTAGCTTTGCTAAATATTAGAGATTTGGTACATCTCAGGCGAGCTATACGGGACACGAGCATCTGCGTTTAGTTCAGTTTTGCCAAATCTTTAATATCAGCTAAACCTGCGGTGCGCTGCGGAGCAAATAAAAACATCACAACTACTTGCAATAAGTGGTTGTGATGTTTTATCTTTGATGCCATCAGTGTTTTGACGCTTTACGCTAACGACCCGCTTGCGCAACACAGGCGGACGCGCAGACGTATAAAGAAAGCCTTCATTTACGACAAATTAAGTATCTAATATTCCTTAGAACTATCAATAATTTGTGACAAGCAACCATAGGTAGTAAATATTCGTTATCAAAGTAGTAATTTTGTGATGTGATAAGTAGATGTCGCAAAATAAGCACGGTTATCCGAAAAGCGCAATTTTAAAATAAACGTGCGTAAGCAAACGTTTAGCTTTAAAATAAGCGAGGATTATAACCGTGTTTATATGCTGTCAGGTACTTATTTACTAATACTAAAAATACACGGGTAAAGGAAC
>JAYWGJ010000234.1:0-6172 GCA_043778315.1 Saprospiraceae bacterium
AATTACAATATCGACTACGAAATACCTGCGGGCATCGCGGCGTTTCCGCAAACGTGGGTGATAGAAACGCCTACCGTTTCGGACAATAAGTATTGGCTCGATAAATTTGGGATTGACCGCGCCAAAGTAAAATCGGTGGAAGTGAAGTACATTCACTTGGCGATACTGAATAGCAACGATAATTTTGCGTTTGTGGAGCGGGCGTTTGCGCGTATATTTAGTACCGCAAAACCTTCTGCTATAGAAATTGGTTTTAATGAAAACGTATCTAATACGCAAGGCAACACGCTTGACCTCGTTCCGAACCTCACCGAAGTACAAGACTATTTTTTGGGCGACCGCTTTACGCTACAAACCCGTTTGCAGGCGCGCTACTCGACTACTGCACCCTTGCAGGTACGGTTGTCGGTAGGTTTTAGGGTCGTTTCCGACAAATAAAAATTGGTAGTAAAAATTGTTTTATTTTACAAAAAATGAAAATTTTGTATAAAAATAACTAATTTTGCAATCATAATTATTAAAAGTAAAAATATATATTAGTAATAATGGATAATAATAATCAAATTAATATTGAATTGAGCGAAGAAGTAGCCGTAGGAACTTACGCTAATCTTGCCGTTATTTCGCATTCGTCTTCGGAGTTTGTGATGGATTTTATTCAGTTGATGCCGAATATGCCGCAGGCAAAAGTACGTTCGCGCATCATCATGACTCCGCAAAATGCGAAGCGTTTACTCCGCGCACTAACCGAAAACATCAGCCGCTACGAGGCGCAAATGGGGCGCATTCCCGAAGACAATACGCCTATTCCGCCTATGAATTTTGGCGGCGGACCAGCGAGCGCGTAGTAGTTAAATTTACACAAAATGAAAAAATCATACTCTAAATTCACCTTCGACGACCTGCAAGCCCTTGGTTTGCGTGTCGAGATTTTGGGTTTATTTACAGGAGAGCAAGTACCTAATATTGTGCCGAGCAGCTTTTTGATAGAGCAGTTAGGGCGGAATGACGGTTTGTCGCTGAATACCGAAAAAGCAAAATCAGAGTTCATAATTGCGCCCATTTTAAACGAAGTTCGGCACAATAATAAAAATGTTTTTGCGGTATATTCGGGGTTCAATTTCAATGTAGATGTAGCTCGTGGTTTGCAGGGGTTTTGCGATTTTTTATTGGCAAAACTCCCACTTTCGTTAGTTCCGCAAACCGCAATTATTGCGGTTGTAGAAGCAAAATTGTATCAAGACCTGTCGGCAGCCGTGCCGCAGTGTGCAGCAGAAATGTACGCGGCGCGTATATGGAATAAAAATAAAAACGATAAAAATACGATTGAAATTTATGGCACGGTAACAACGGGAGACACTTGGTTGTTTTTGCGGCTACGAGACGACGTAGTCGAGGTAGATGAAACAACCTATTACAGCCATCAATTAGGGCAACTTTTGGGCGTTTGGCAACATATTATCAATCAATTTAAGTAAAAATATCAATTTATACTTTCTATCGCAATCAATGCAAAACGATATTACAATAATAGGTGGCGGCTTTTGTGGCACAGCCGTACTGCTACAATTGGTAGAAAAAGCGACCGAAAAAGGTAGTATTTTGCATATTGTTTGGCTCAATAAAGGCTACCCGTTGGCGCAAGGCATCGCGTTCAGTACCTTCGATGCTACGCACCTGCTCAACGTACCCGTAGGGCGCATGAGCGTGTTTGCCGACCGACCAAATCACTTTTTGGATTGGCTGCAAAGTCAGAAAAACATCACTATTCCTGCCCATATACAAGCGAATTTAGCGACCGCTTTTGTCCCGCGACAATGGTATGGCGCGTACCTCGCCGCGACTGTAAATACAGTAGTTAGTAGGCTTTCGCCCAATATAAAAATCAATGTTATGGAAGCGGAAGCGGTTGATATGGAGTATTTTAAGTATAAAAAAAATGTTCAAATAAGTTTAGCGAACGGTGATATTATTATTACAAAAAAAGTCGTTTTAGCCTTAGGCAATCAACTCCCGCAACAGCCTACATTCCTGACCGAAAAGGTTGCTGCAAGTTCGTTGTATCGGGCTAATCCTTGGAACGAAACAGCAGTAAATAATCTGCAAAAGAGCGATAAAACCGTCTTTTTGTTTGGCACAAGCCTAACGATGATTGACGCTGTTGTGAGCCTCACGCGGCTCGGTTTTGAGGGCAAAATCGTCGCGCTATCTACTCGCGGTTATCTGCCGCTTCCACATCGACAATTCGCGGCGGATACCAAAATACTACAAGATATTGATTTTCAGGAAGATATGCCCAAACTCTACGGCATCTTTAAGCGACACATTAGGCGCGTGCATACCGAAAGCAATAGCGGCTTGGCGGTAGTAGATGCGGTTCGTCCGCTCACACAAAAAATATGGATTGACTTGCAAATAGCTGAAAAACAGCGTTTTATGCGGCACGTTCGCCACCTCTGGGGCGTAGCGCGACACCGTATTCCGCAAGAGGTCAGCCAATTTCTGACGCAACTAAAAGCTGCGCAAAAATTTGAGATACTAAGCGGACGGGTACAAACCGTGGCAGAAGCTCCCGACGGCTTGCACATCACTTACCGCGTTCGCGGCACTGACGCACAGCAAACTATCATCGCGCAACGAATGATTAACTGCACGGGTCCGCTCACCGATATTGCGCAAAGCAAAATGCCGCTACTACAAAATATGTTAGCTAAAAAATACATCGCTTCTTGCGCTATGCGACTTGGCATCGACGCGCAGCCGAACGGCGTAGTTTTGAATAGCGACGCGAAGCCGCAGACCTGGCTGCTTGCTGTCGGCTCGCTCCTCAAAGGCGTATTGTGGGAAAGTACCGCCGTCCCCGAACTCCGTACACAGGCGCAAGAAATAGCAGAACTAATTGTTAATGAATTGATTGTGGTAAAATGTGTGGGTAAATCCTATTAGAAATAAAATTATTTTACTTTATGACGCGACAGCTTTTTTTACGACATTTAGCACCTACGAGTCCTGCGCCGATGGGTTTGGAGATTGAGCGCGGCGCGCATATTTATTTGTACGATACGGCTGGCAAACGCTATATCGACCTTATTTCGGGCATCGGACCAAGCGTACTCGGGCATCAGCACGCTGCCGTGACCGCCGCTATTCACGCGCAAACCGACCGCTATTTGCACACCTTGGTGTATGGCGAATTTGTGTTGCAGCCGCAGGTACAACTCGCTACTTTGCTCGCGCAATATCTGCCGCCGCAGTTGAGCAGCACTTACCTCACTAGCTCGGGTACGGAGGCAACCGAAGGCGCAATGAAACTCGCCAAACGCGCCACTGGCAAACGCAAAATAGTGTCCTGCCGAAACGCCTATCATGGCTCTACGCAAGGCGCGATGAGCCTCATGTCCGACCCGTTTTTTACACAAGCCTACCGACCCTTACTACCTGATATTGAGCATATTACGTTTAATAATATCGAGGAGATAAAAAATATCAGTTGCCGTACCGCCGCCGTAATCGTAGAAACGGTACAAGGCGAAGCAGGCGTAATTGTGCCTGAAAACGACTATTTATTGCGCTTGCGCGAACACTGTACGCACATCGGCGCGTTGCTGATTTTTGATGAAATACAAGCAGGCATAGGGCGCACGGGTAGTCTTTTTGCTTTTGAGCAATACGGCGTAGTACCTGATATTTTGCTTTTGGCAAAGGGTTTGGGAGGCGGAATGCCGATAGGCGCGTTTGTTGCGTCCAACGAATTAATGAACTTATTTACGCACAATCCTGTTTTAGGACATATCACTACTTTCGGCGGACACCCCGTTTCTGCCGCTGCTGCCGTCGCTATGCTGCAAACTATCACGCACGACGATTGCGCGCTCGTTCGTTCCGCGAAAGCGAAAGAAAATATTATTAAAAACACCCTACAACACGCGAAAATCAAGGCATTGCGTACAGCAGGACTTTGGGCGGCGGTTGATTTGGGTAGCTTCGATAAGGTGCAAAAAGTGATAGCCGCGTGTCTGCAAAAAGGCGTGATTACCGATTGGTTTTTATTCAACGACCATTCCATACGCATCGCGCCGCCGTTGGTAATCACCGACGCGGAGTTGCGACAAGCACTCGAGTTGCTGTTGGAAGCGATAGATGAATTATAGAAATCAAAATTTGTAAAAATCAATTTATGTATTATAAAAATTTGTAAAATGAAAAAAAATCTACTTTTTCTACTTTTTTCTATTTTTTGTGTTGCCGCTAAGGCGCAAACAAATATTGTAACCTACGCGGGTAACGCGGGTAAAGAAACGTTTTACGATGTGACACAGCTCACTGACGGGACGTTTTTGGTGGTCGGCTACGCCGATAATTTGCTATGGACGGGTAGCGCGCCTAAAACGCAACTCACTTATACGACCACTATTCCGCGCTCGTTAAGCACCAATCGCTACGGTTTTATTTTGCATCTAAGTAGCAATTTGCAGACCATAATGGAGGTCGTGCATTTCCCGCAAGGCGCAGTCGAGGACATTCGTTTTATCAAAACAAATACGCAGCCGTATCGCGCTACGGGCGACCTTTATATCAGTTGCAATACTGCGGACGCGACGAACGGCGGCTACCTTATTGCCAAACTGAATAACAATTTTGTAAACGGCGTACCTACCGCGCTCACTTGGGCGGCGGCGGTTGCTGCCAAAACAGGTCCGAAAGATTATCACCCTTGGGACGTGGCGAGCGACGGCAAAGTATATTATATCGTAGGCGAATCTTATGGCTACGATTGGAGTGCAATTTATTGTTTAAACAAAAACGGACAGCGCACCAAAGTAGAAAATTGGCGGACGCATTGGCTCACAAGCGGTACGGAATGGAAGGGAACGCCTGCCGCCGCCAACCCAAATCAAGCCACAAACCCCGTCAGTTATAGCGGTATCGTGCTGAAAGCGTGGGGACGCTGCGATCTCCGCTCCTGGACAGCGACCGATTATAATCAATATATGGCAGACGGCAACGGCGGTACGCGCAAGGGAAAATGGCCGCTCGATATCCTATTCAAAGGACCCTGCGACCCTGCAAATCCAACAAATACAAGCCCTGGATACACGGGTTATTCGCTATCGGGTACGCCCGTTTATGGCGGAACAGCGATTAGTGTGGACAAGCGGAACGGCGATATTTATATCGGTATGAACTTCAAAAGTGTACTGCCGAACGGCGGTTTGCCTGATTTTGAGCCTGCCGTGATAGCGATGGATTCTACTGGCGGACTGAAATGGTGGAGCAGGTTGTACCACGAAATCACGCCCGCAGGCGACACCGTAAACTCTACGCCCGACCAATATGTAGATGCGCTCGCCATTGATTATACCAATAATAAATTGGTGGTTGGTGCGCGTTGCCACGGCAATAATACCCAAAATTTATGGAGAGGCAACAGCATAGCTGCTAATCCGACGGCGGCGGGTTTTCAAAATCAGTTTACGGGTACGAACGGCAATATTCACCTCTCGTGGCTCGGCAAACTCGCGCTCGCCGACGGCAAACTCAGTAATTCGACCTATATGGGCGAAATCGCGGAAGGCTCTGCGTCGCTCGGCGCGCCGCTCACCGACCCTAACATGGACGGCTGGTGCAACCCGAATGCGGGTTGGGCAAACCTAAATACGACTCGATTAGCCAAAAATAATATGAAAGTGACGAGTGCGGGCGACGTTTGCGTGATGGCAGTCGGTCGGCGGACTATCACTACGGCTAACGCCTATCAAAAAATGGTGAAGCCGAATTTTGGTGGCAAAAGCTGTTGGAATAACTTTGTTCGGGTGTATGATACCGATTTTCGCGCACCCAAATACTCGTCTTTGGTGGTGGGCAAATGGGATACGCTCACGCAAGCGGGCGGAGACAATACGGAGCTTTTTGGGGTTTACAAAACCGATAAAGGCGTGATTTGCGTGGGCAGACAAAAAGCGGACACCTCGGGTGTGGCTTTGGGCAATAATCTGCCGATTACGAACGCGCTGCCTTGGGGCGCAGCAACGCCGCAAAACGAAACTGCCGTTTTGGTGTATTATCAAGCCGCTAATTTGTATAATGCGAATGATAATATCGCTGCTGTGGTAGGTACTGAGCGTCAAATTCCGTTGGCAAATAATGATTTTATAATATATCCGAATCCTGC
>JAYWGJ010000235.1:0-6157 GCA_043778315.1 Saprospiraceae bacterium
CCTGGTCACGACCAGGCTCTTCCGCACTTGCTATAATCAAAACCAACCGCATTAACCTCAAGCTCGCCGTATAAACAGCAACAGATTTCCTACACTAAGATCTTTTTTATACATTTTTATTCGTCAAAATGCCGCAAGGCTACAAATCTAACCGCCGCATCGCTACAAAATCACGGTTTATTATCCAAAGAAATTTTCGTACCTTTGTTTTGTCATTTTACATAAATAATCATATAAAAAAATATGGCATATAGCAAATTTACCTCTATAGTTAAGTTTTGCCAACAATATTCGCTGACTATCCAAGATGGTAGTAGTTTGTTTGGTCAAACGGAAATCAATTTCGTGCCGAGCGTACGCCTCTTGCAAGACCTACAAGAGGCAACAACTATGCCTACCGCCACCGAAAAGGCAAAATCGGAATGGCTGATAAGCCCTGTATTGAAAGAACTCAAACGCCAGAATCCGTCTATTGCTGTTTTTTCGGGGTTCAGTCTAAACATAGATGGCGATGCCGATTTGCAAGGCAATCCCGACTATATATTGAGTGCGCGTCCCGTTATGGTAGAGGTAACTGCACCCATATTTTGCTTAATGGAAAGCAAAAACAAAACGCCCGACGAAGGTTTTGCGCAGTGTACTGCCGAAATGTATGCTGCCCGACTATTTAACCGCCAAGCCAACGAAAATATAGAAACTATTTATGGTGCGGTGACAAACGCCTACGATTGGATTTTTTTAAAATTAGAAAATGACGTGATTTTTATTGATAAAGACCGCTACTTTTTAAATGACCTACCCAAACTCTTGGGTGTTCTGCAAAATATTACCGACCAATATAAAATCGTATAATTTTTGCAGACACTGTCTGCACAATCGCAAAATCGGGATAAGCGGCGGCAAACTTGCGCATATAATTCAAGTTGCGCACCTAAAACACTAGGACGGCGGTACTTCAGTCCGCCGAAAAAAAAACAATCTGATTTGTTTTGTTTGGGCTGAAGACCGCGACCTCCCGCCAACCCACCGCGCCATTTTTCTCGCCCGATTTGCCAAATTTCTTCAATTTGGTAAATCTTGTATCACCGCCGATGCCATCGTTAGATTTACCAAATCTATAAGATTTGGCAAATCCGCCACAGCCGCTTTTTTAACTATTTTCGCCGTTCCCGATTTGCCAAATTTCTTCAATTTGGTAAATCTTATTCTACGGAACAAACCACCCGAAAACCCAAGTAGCTGCCGAGGTGCGTGGGCGCAGTGTAGTTGCGATAAGAAACGCGGCAGCCGTGCGCACCGTTGCTCCAACCGCCGCCGCGAAGCACACGGTAAGATCCCGTAGTAGCACCTGTGGGGCTACTGACAGCATCGCTGCTATAGACACTGTACCAATCGCTGCACCACTCCCATACATTGCCACTCATATCATACAGTCCATAGCCATTTGCTGGTTTTTCGCCTACGGCGTGCGTTTCGCCTAAGGCGTGCCTTTTTTTACTTCCGCTATTATCCGTGAACCAACCTACACTGCCCACATCGCTGCTGCCTGCATATTTATCACTGCTGCCGCCTCGCGCGGCATATTCCCATTCAGCCTCGGTCGGGAGTCTATAGGTTTTGCCTGTTGTGCGGCTCAACCAATCGCAATAGGCTACCGCATCGTCCCAACTCACGTTAATAACAGGTCGGCTGCCACGTCCCCAACCCATATCACTTGGTTTTGCTCGTGCGGTTGCATCGCAAAACTTATCATATTCGGCAAAAGTTACTTCATATTTTGCTATATAAAACTCGCCAATATAAACGGTATGCACTGGTTTTTCATTATCGTAAGCATCGCTATCTGTGCTGCCCATAAGGAAGTTATTGGCTTTTAGGTATTTCATGGTAAAGACTGCGCCTGTGACTGATTCTGTAAAGTCGCTTTTAGCAAGTGGTTCTTTGCGGGTAGGGACGGGCTTTACTGCTACAGGCGGCGCAGGAGCATTTGCCATTTTGAAATAAAAACTGCCGTTAAAGGCGTTATTCATCCAAGGTTCTTGTCCTACGGGTTCCAACTCGCGGTTTACTTGCTTAAATACGTCTTCTATCGTCAGTCCTTCGCCGCGCATCGCTTTTACTAAGGCAGTCGTGTAGGGCGAGTTCGTTTGCCCTGTGCCATCGGCGGCAGTTGCGCCCGGCGCGGTAGAAAAGGCTATCAAACTGCCTTTTGCTTTATACTCCACGAAGCCCGAGCGTCCGCCATCGCGCCCTGCACTCGTGCAGGTGAACGGCAATGAATTGTTGCGGCAAGCATCGCTCACCATAATATTGAAGGCTACGCCTGCCGAGCGCAATTTTTTATCAACGGCTTTGATAGAAAGGTTATTGACGCTAATGTCGTCGCGGCAGGTAGAGCGGTCGTCCACGGCAACCCAAAAGTTGTCGCCGTCCGCCTCCACGCCATGCCCTGCATAAAAGACTAAGGCAACGGTTTGCGTTCCGCGCACTTTTTGGGTGAGTTGCGAAACCCCGTCCCACATCTGTTGCTTCGACGCGTTTTTGAGTAGAAGCACCTCAAAGCCTAAGTCCGTCAAAGCGGCACTCATCGCGTCAGCATCGTTTGTAGGGTTGCGCAAAGGTTGCCAGCCGCCGCCGCGATAGTCTTTATTGCCAATCACTAAGGCAATGCGCTGCTCATTCGTGGCAACGACCGTGCCATTGCTGCCATTCGGCACAAATAGTCCGCGCTGACTATACCCGCATATCGGCAGGCAGAGCGCAAAAATGAAAATGAAAAGTTTGTTTTTCATACTGAAAAAATTATTATTTGTAATAAAAGGAATGTGTAAATATATGAAATTTTGAGTAGTCCAAAGGTAGGGTATTTTTTTAATGTGCTATATATTTTGTAAAAACAGAGTATAATTATTTGTTTATGAAGGATTTTAGTAGAATTTTACGGCGTGTGCGCGTATGTTTTAACACCTTCACAGAGGGATAAGGAACGTGTTCTACACAAATAGCAAGTCTTTTTAAAAACAAAAACCGCCTTAACCCTGCACACGCAAGGTTAAGGCGGTTTTTTATGATAAGAAAAGTATCGAAAACAAAAAATTACTTTATTTTGCTTTCTTATCAATCAAATGTTTTGGGCAGCAGTTGCAAAAAAGGAAGTGCGCGGCTGTAATCCAACTGCTCATATTCTACGCCCAATTGTCGCAAATTCGTATAATATGTGGCGTGATGCTTGTAATAATTTTTTTCGCTTTGCAAAAACCAAGCCTTTTCGCCTAATTTTTGCGCAATAAACCATTTTTCTATCAGCCTGCCGCTTCTGCCGTTGCCGTCGTTCCAAGGGTGTATTTTCACAAAAGTCAAATGCAAAAAGGCAGCATAGTAAAAAATTTTCTCGACGCACATTTTTTGTTGCAATAAAAAAGCGGTATCGCTATACCATTTATCCATTTCCGATTGCAGTTGATACGGCGAAACGGCGACATATTCTATTTTGCCGTCGTCGGTAGCGACGTACATATTTTGAGTGCGCAATTTGCCTAATTTGCTTTTTTGCAGCAAATTTTGTGCTAATAAGGCGTGTGCCTCGCCTATATTTTTCGGCGTTAGCGGGTTGTTTGCAGCAAAAATATAGGCATTGTATAAGTCATCAATTTTTTTAGTATAGTTGGGTTGAAAGGCAATACCCATAGCTTTATGCTTGATATAACTATCCAATTCTATGGCTTCGCCTTCTATTTTGCTGCTAAACACAGACGCTACCGAAGTGTAAAAACTAAACGTTTCGGTACTTATTTCGGCATCTTTTAGCGCATCAAATTTTTGTTGCAAACCTGTTATTGCTGCTAAATAAATCGGCAATAAATCGGCGTTCACAAGTTGTAGTTTATCAGACATATCGGCTATTTTAAGGAAAGAGGAACAATAACGCTACTTCGTCAATGCCTGAAAAACGGCTTGTACGCTGCTTTCTTCGCGCTTGATTTCGAGCAGCGTGAGTTTTTGCGCCGCAGCGTAAGCCGCTATCGCAGGGCGAATATCGGTATCGCCGTTCGCGTGTAATTGAAACTTATTTTCGGCGAGTTGCTGCACTTCGCGCACACCTTTTATCTGCTTCAAACCGCTTATTTTGGTGGCTTCGAGGAACTCGACGGTCACTGTCGTTTCGGCAGACGACCTGTTGCGCAAAGCGGCTATACTGTCGTTTGCCACCAATTCTCCCTTATTTATGATGATAACGCGGTCGCAAAGTGCCTCCACTTCTTGCATGATATGCGTGCTGAGTACGACGGTTTTTTCTGCTGCCAACGACTTTATCAACAAGCGGATTTCGACCAATTGATTGGGGTCGAGACCCGTTGTCGGCTCGTCCAAAATCAACACTTCGGGGTTGTGTATCATCGCTTGCGCGAGTCCGACGCGCTGCCGATAACCCTTACTCAACGCGCCGATAAGCTTCCGTTGCTCCACGCCCAAACCGACGCGGTCAATCATCTCCGATACGCGCTGCGGTATATTCGCGACGCGGTGCAGTCCAGCCACAAACGTCAGGTATTCCTTGACGTACATATCTTTATACAACGGATTATGTTCGGGCAGATAGCCGATGCGCTGCCGCACTTGCATCGCGTCGCGGAGCGTATCGAAGCCACAAACGGACGCTGTTCCGCTCGTTTGCGGTATAAAACAGGTCAAAATCTTCATGGTTGTGGTTTTTCCTGCGCCGTTCGGACCCAAAAAACCTAAAATTTCGCCTTTTTGTGCTTCAAATGAAATGCCATCAACCGCGTTTTGCACGCCGTAGCTTTTCACTAATTGATTTACAATGATAGACATAGTTTATGTTGTTTTGATGATATAGGTGTTTTGAATTTTGAGTTTCTTTTGGTATTTAATATTCAAAAATAAAGTATTTTTTTATACTTTTGTAATAATTTTAAGGGGTTCGGAGAAGTTGAATATTGAGTCCTGTTTTTTGGATTAAGTCATCGATTTGGTCTTGTGTAATCAGTTTTCGGTCAATTAGGAACGCATTCCTAATAATCTTTCCCTTTCTTTCTGATTTTTATGATGCGCTGCGGCATCGTTGCGGGTATCAGACCTGCTTTATAGATGATGCGCTGCCCACGGTCGGAGGCGAGCCACGACGCAAAACCCGTTCCCAAACCCACCCGAGCCTCGCGGCAGATAGAGTAAATATTGCGCCGAAGCGGATAATATTTGAGTGCGATATACGCCTGAAACGGCAGCCACGGCTCGCCGTAGCCGAGTTTGCCTTGCTCGGGCTGTATGCCGAGTACTTTTATTTTACTTAAAAACGATAATTTAGTGGTGTCGGTAGAGCTGCTCACCCAACTCACGCCGATAAACCCAATCGCGTTTGGCGTTTTCGCAACGTAATTGATGACCTCCACATTGGTTTTGGTCGCAAAAACGTTATCGGGCAGCTTCGCGCCTTTATTGAGCGAGTCGGTGATGTAGCGAACGGTACTCGAGTTCGGGTTGTCAAAAACAACTTGAATTTTGCCCGAACGCCGCTTACTCACACCCGACCAGTCCGTGATTTTGCCGCTCGTGATGCTGCCGAGTTGCTCCATTGTGAGCGACGAATCGGGGTTTGATAGATTGGTGATGACCGCGATTGCGTCGGTCGCGATATGGAGTTGTCGCGGTTTGTAGCCTTGTTTGGTGAGAAATTCCATCTCATCAGGCTTCAATTCCCGCGAAACGATGGCATTACGGACGCTGTCTTGTAGCAGCGCGTTGATAGCTTCGGCTTCCGAACCCACAATCTGGTCGATGTGCGCCCGCTCATATACTTTATGAAAAACCATCAATTGCGAGTCGATGATAGGCGCGAACGTTTCGTCCACACTCACTTTTATTTTACCAAAAGTAGGTCCGTCGCCTTCCACTTTGCTTTCGCCGCAAGCCGCCAACAAAAGCGCAGTTATTGCAGCAAAACTGCCCAAAAAGATTGTTTTTTTCATATTTTTATAATTATTTCAACAAAAAAATAAGGAGTTTTTTTAGTCTTCTAACTCATCCGCTTCGCTATCCAAACGCCAGTTGTACCAAGCGCGCCACACCCGAAAAACCGCGTAAGCGATACACGCCACACCAAAAATAGTGCGCCACATAGTCGGCACTGCCGCCAAAC
>JAYWGJ010000236.1:0-2262 GCA_043778315.1 Saprospiraceae bacterium
GCAATTGACGAATTTGGTGACCAACAGGAGCGCCGAATAGAAAACGCGTCGAGCCACCCGCTTTTTGTGCAAATATACGGCGGCTACGCTAATGCGCAAAATGCGATTGTAAAAGGACGAGTTTTGATACGGCATCGCCGATTTCGCGCCGCTCTCCCTACCGACGGCATCGGCACGAACCTAATGAACACTTATTTTCGTATTTATAGCCGCGAAATACCAAAAGTGAGGTTACAAATTAAGGTTGGAAATTATTTAGAGGAAGTAGTGACAGACGAAGAAGGTTATTTTCAAACGACAATTTTGTTGGGAACGCCGCTCCGAACGGGTAGAAATAAAGTAGAAGCGACGGTTTTATACGCGCCTTTTGCGGTGCAAGATGTGGAAGTGACGGAGGCATGGATTTACGCGCCAAACCCAAACGCACAGCTCGGTATCATTAGCGATATTGATGATACGATTATTGTCACAAAAAGCTATATTAACTGGCAAATGTTGGCACTTACTTTTTTACAAAATCCGTTCACGCGGCAGGCGTTGCCTGATGTTCCACGTTGGTATCAAGCATTGAGCAATACAGGTGAGCGACCATTTTTTTATGTCTCGAGCAGTCCTTGGAATCTCTTTGACCTTTTACAACAGCTTTTCGCCATCAAAAAAATACCCTTCGGGACGATGTTTTTACGCGACTACGGGATTGACAATAGAGAGATGATTGTTGGTACGCACCACAACCACAAACGAATAGCGATAGAACGTATTTTAAAATCGTTTCCAAATATGAAATTTGTCCTTTTGGGCGATACCGCGCAACAAGATGCCTATATTTATAGAGATATTTCCCAATTATACCCCAAACAAATCGAATTAATCTTTATTAGAGATGTTGGCATTCGGCATTTAGCCGCGCCCGTTCGCTTGGTCGTACAAGAACTAAAACGGCAAGATACAGCAATGTACATCATCAAATCAAGCCATGAAGGTATGGGTATTTCTAAGAAAAAAGGACTTATTTAGTGTTTAGTGATTAACAATTAGTGTTCAGCGCGTTTGCGAAACTTCAAAATTTTCTTAACCGTTATTAAGATGTAGAGAACAAATTTCAAAAATCTACAAAAATTAATAGGACAAAAACGTAAATATTACAAATAAAAAAATATTTTTCCATCACAAATAAATAAATAATGAATTTACAAGAAAACTTAAAACTCGGTATTTTATTTACCGCTTTGACTGTCACAGGAATTGCTTGTGTACCGCAAAAACAGTTTGAAACCATGAGGGCGCAAAAGCAATCGTATATGGAGCAGGTTTCGGAATGCAATGCGGCTAAACGCGCCGCAATAGAGCGCGCCGCAACATTAGAAGCGAAAGGCGTAACCGACGAAAAAAATATTTCGGAATTGCGTCGCGACACGTCTAATATATACCCGTTGTATCGGCGCGTGAAAAAAGCAAATGAAGACCTCAACGTCCTCTACGAAAAAGCAATTGCGCAAAGTAACTCCTTAGCAAACAGCGCAACGAGCGAAAAACGCGAACTCGCCGACGTACTCAGCAAACGCGAATTGGAGGTACGACAAAAAGAAATGGATTTGCTCGCCGCGCAACGCACCCTATTAGACAAAGAGCAGGCAGCCACTAAATTGCAGGCGGAAGCGGAGCGCTTAAAATCGGAGGCGGAAAAATTAAAATTGGAGTCCTCGCAACTCAAAGAGCAGTCGGGCAAATTGCAAGGTAATTTAGACCAAACGACCGCTACGCTCGCACAGCGCGAACAGCGTGTAAAAGAATTAGAGTCGGTTATTGCGGCGCAAAAAGCAAAATCGGACGAATTGAAACAAAAATTAAGTGCGGCGCTAACGGGTTTCAGCTCTAACGAACTGACCGTAACGCAGCGCGACGGCAAAGTTTACGTTTCGTTAAGCCAAGAATTATTGTTCGCTTCGGGCAGTACGGAGGTGAATCAGAAAGGAAGAGCTGCAATTAGTAGCTTGGCGAGCGTCCTCAATAAAAACAGCGATATACAAGTAATGGTGGAAGGACACACCGATAATGTGCCGTTTAAAGGCGCGGGCGCGATGAAGGATAATTGGGATTTGAGCGCGATTCGCGCTACCGCTATCACGAAACTTTTGGTGAACGGCGGTGTCACGCCGCAACGCATAGCAGCAGCAGGACGCGGCGAATATTTGCCCGTTTCGGACAACAGTACATCAGACGGCAAGGCGAAAAACCGTCGTACAGAAATCATTTTGTCGC
>JAYWGJ010000237.1:0-2251 GCA_043778315.1 Saprospiraceae bacterium
AGTTTATTGAAATTAAAACTAAAAATGTATTCGTTTTTATTTTAATACTTCTTTATCAACTAATTTTATATTACATTTTTTTACTGTTCAGTAGTTTAACAGAAAGCTACACTATTTTTTTCAAACTACCAAACTACCTACCCTTTCCACGCCATTGCCGCTTCATATTGCTTATGAAAAGCACCTAATTGTCGGAGCGTTTTGCTTTCGTCCCAATGCAGTATTTTTGCCATGCTTTGCGCAATCAATAAGCTGTCTTGCGCGAGTGCGGGGCGGTCAAAATAGAGCTTTCCGCTACGGCGAATAAGAAAATCACTTAACGAAGTCACCATTTCCTGCTCTATCGCGTAGTGCAGTTCGGCGCTGATGTAGCGGGTTTTGATGTCGGGGATAGTAGCGTACAGCTCGTAGGTTTTCTCTATCAACCAGTCCGTATTTGTGCCGTACCGCCCTACCCATTCGGCGATGACCGCATAAGGAATTTGTGCTTGTTTTGCTTCGCCGCTTCGGCGCAATATAAAATGCTCGATAGCAGCCGCATCGTCGAAGTTGCCACCCGCAAGGCGCAGCGTTTTGGTTATACAAGGCGTGAATTGCGCTTTATTAGGCAGTTGTTTTATCACCATATCCAATACACGCTCTGCCATTTTGCGGTAGCCTGTGAGTTTTCCGCCTGCGATACTCACTAATCCAGATGGCGAGACAAAAATTTCGTCTTTGCGCGATAGTTCACCTGCTGCTTTCCCTTGCTCGTGTATGAGCGGACGCAGCCCTGCCCAAGTACTTACTACGTCGGCGGCGGTGAGTTGCACGGTTGCGAAGAGCGCGTTTGTTGCGGCAAGCAAATAAGCTACGTCAGCTTTATTTGCGTTCGGCGCGTCTATATTTTCGTTGAAATCGGTATCGGTAGTGCCTATATAAGTAATTTTATCACGCGGGATAGCGAATATCATTCTGCCGTCGGCAGGCACGTCGAAATACACCGCTTGCTGCACGGGTAGCCGCTCGCGCGGCACAACTATATGCACACCTTTGGTGAGGTGCAGGCGTTTTTTGGGTGCGGGTTCGCCGTCCGCTTTGCGCAGCGTATCGACCCACGGTCCGGCGGCATTGATAATCGTATTGGCAAATATTTCGCGGCTGCGTTCTGCAATATGGTCATACACGTTCGCGCCGATAATTTTACCCGACGTATTATAAATAAAACTATCTATTTGGGCATAATTAGCGCAAAGCGCACCATGCTGCGCGGCTGTTTTTAATGCCTCTATCGTGAGGCGGGCATCGTCTGTTCTGTATTCGTAGTAAATACCGCCACCTTTTAGTATATCATCGCGCAAAAGCGGCTCGGCGCGTAGCGTTTGTGCCTTCGTAATCATCTTGCGCCGCTCGGTATTTGGTACGCCTGCCAAGGCATCATAAATCCATAAGGCAATGGAAGTGAGGTACTTATTGAGCGAGCCGCCTACGATTATCGGCAATAGCATACGCTCCGGGACGACCAAATGCCGTGCGAGCCGATGCACTATTGCGCGCTCGATGCCCACTTCGCGCACCAACGCAAACTCCATTTGTTTGAGGTAGCGCAAGCCGCCATGAATGAGCTTTGTGCTACGGCTGCTTGTGCCGCTACCAAAATCGTTTTTCTCGACTAAGCCCACACGCAAGCCGCGAGTAGCGGCATCTAAGGCGATGCCCGCGCCCGTTATACCGCCGCCGATAATGAGTATATCGAGCGGTTTAGCTTGCATTTCGTCGAGTATTGTGGTGCGCGAAGTGGCAGAAAATTGCATTTTATTTATGATTATAGAAATTCGTTTAGTTAATTTATGCCCTGAAAAGCAACCCTGAATAGGGTTGAGGTGGTCATTTTTATCTTTACAACACGAGTTGCGCGAATTTACACTAATTTTTTTACGACTAGATAATTTTAATTTCACTAATTATTTGAGTGAAAAATTTTCAATTTTTTTACTCAAAGAGCGCAATTTAGGAATTGCGCGGTTGAAATTCGTGAAATTCGGTTAATTTTAATAATTTTCGAATGAAAATTATCAAAATATTGCTGAAAATCGAAGATTAGACGAAGTCAATTAAAAAACGTCCATCAATAGAATTAGTGTAAATTCGCGTAATTCGTGGTAAAGTTTTGGACAACTGCCCCCCTCTGCCGCTACGCGGTTTTAGTTCCAACAAAAGAAAAAATGCGTAACATCGCTTTTATTTTAGAACGTCAGCACAAATGACGTAT
>JAYWGJ010000238.1:0-2241 GCA_043778315.1 Saprospiraceae bacterium
GATACGTCGATTATTATAATGGCTGGACAGAAAAAGATGAAGCTCTTTTATTTCAGTTGCTGAGTGAAACAAAAGCAAAATTTGTACTTTCAACGTGGCACCACAACGACTGGCGGCAAAATGAAATGATACAAAAATATTGGGGTCGGTTTAATGTCGTTACCAAAGACCATTTTTACCATAATGGCGGTAGCATCGAAAACAGACGAACGGTTGTAGAGGCATTAGTCTGCAATTTTGATACTAACGATTTTACAAAACACAATCACGGACTCAAAATCAAACCACAAGAACAACAATTAGAGCTAATTTGGGCTTGATAATGGAAATTATCATAAAAAAGCTACTCCAACCCCTTCGGTTCGAGTAGCTTTTTTGTTTTACACAAACAATAAAAACCGAATTTGTGCAAAGCAACTATAAAACATTTTTAACAAAAATCACTACCTTTGCGGCAACAAAAAAACGTTTATGACAGACAAAATATTAATCCTCGACTTCGGGTCGCAATACACGCAACTCATTGCGCGCCGCGTGCGCGAACTCAACGTGTACTGCGAGATAGTGCCGTACAACAAAATACCCGCTATCGATGCGCACACGAAAGGCGTGATACTTTCGGGTAGCCCGTTTTCTTGCACCGACCCGAAAGCCTTGCACCCCGACCTCGCCGCTTTTGTGGGCAAAATACCCGTGCTTGGCGTGTGCTACGGCGCGCAATATTTGGCGATGCACTACGGCGGCACCGTGGCGCGCAGCGAAAAACGCGAGTACGGCAAGGCGCACCTGCACACCGCGCAGCCCGACGCTTTTTTTGCGGACGTACCCGAGCGGTCGCAGGTATGGATGTCGCACGGTGACAGTATATTGGCGCTGCCCGCGCAGTTTGAGGTGTTGGCGACCACCGAAAACATACCCGTAGCCGCGTTTGTGAGCCGCGCCGATGCCTTCGGCGCGCCCGTTTACGGCATTCAGTTTCACCCCGAAGTGACGCACAGCTTAGATGGCAAACAGCTTTTACATAATTTTATAATTAATATATGTGGCTGCGTCGCCGACTGGACACCGCAAGCCTTCATCACGACGACCGTTGCCGCTTTGCGCGCACAAATAGGCGACGAAAAGGTGCTTTTAGGGCTTTCTGGTGGCGTAGATAGCTCCGTTGCCGCGCTCTTATTGCATCAAGCTATCGGAAAAAATCTGCATTGTTTTTTTATTGATAACGGTTTGCTGCGCCAAAACGAATACCAAGAAGTGTTGGATTCTTACGCGGGTTTGGGGCTGAATGTGATTGGCATTGATGCCAAACAGCTTTTTTACGACGAACTCGCAGGCGAGCGCGACCCCGAAGGCAAACGCAAGATAATCGGACGGGTTTTTATCGAGGTTTTTGAGCGCGAAGCGAAAAAACTAACGGGTATAAAATGGCTCGCGCAAGGCACTATTTATCCCGACGTGATAGAAAGTATATCGGTACACGGACCTTCCGCGACCATCAAATCGCACCACAATGTAGGCGGTTTGCCTGAAAAAATGGGGCTAAAAATAGTTGAGCCGCTCCGAATGCTCTTCAAAGACGAGGTTCGGCGCGTGGGTGCGGCGGTGCATACGCCGTTGCATATATTGCAGCGTCACCCGTTTCCGGGTCCTGGTTTGGCAATCCGTATTTTGGGCGATATTACGCCACAAAAAGTGGCAATGCTGCAAGCCGCCGACCTTATTTACACCGATTTGCTCAAAAAATGGGATTTGTACCATACAGTATGGCAGGCAGGCGCGATTTTGCTGCCCGTGCAGTCGGTGGGCGTAATGGGCGACGAGCGCACTTACGAACAGACTATCGCACTGCGCGCCGTGGACTCGCTCGACGGCATGACCGCCGAATGGTCGCGGCTGCCCTACGATTTTTTGGCGCAGGTGAGCAACGAAATCATCAATAATGTGCGCGGTATCAACCGCGTCGTTTACGACATCAGCACTAAGCCGCCTGCGACGATAGAGTGGGAGTAGTAGAGATTAAAATAAAAAATTAGCAAATTTTTATTGGTATTTAGATTGTTTCACTATTAAAAAAATAAATAAATACACAAAACCGTCTATTTTAGCTTATTTTTTATACCTTTGTGGCGTTTTGCGACGAATAATAAAAATATCTTATTATAAAAAACTAAATATACAATATCGTTTAATTCAACAATTTAAAATTTTATGGCTTTTTTAATTTATTTACCTATTTTATTT
>JAYWGJ010000239.1:0-2237 GCA_043778315.1 Saprospiraceae bacterium
TTTCTAAGCCGTCGGGTAGCGGATTTTCGGCGAAGGCGCGCACACTAAACCCGTTGAGGACGGAAGGCAGTAATACGCCGCCCGCAAGGTTTTTCAAAAATTTCTTTCTATTCATTTTTATAAAAATGATTACATTATGTTTTCAAAAAATGGTTATAAAATACACAATGCGAAGGTAAGTATTTTTTATATAATTAAAGTGAGTAATTTTTATAGCATAATAATTTTGATTTTTATGCAAATCGTTTTATTTATATTTTGCCTAATTTATAATTATAAAAATATTTATTTATAAAAATAAGATTTAATAATTTTTTATTTCAAAATAAAAATTGTACCTTTCAAAATTATTATTTCAAACCATCACTTTTTATCAAAATTTTAATACTTAAACTATGCATTTCTTGTATTCTATTCTTATTGGCGCGGCTTCGGGCTTCATTGCAAGTCAGTTGATTAAAGGCGCGGGCTTAGGCTTGATGTGGGACATCGTGCTTGGTGTACTTGGCGGCTTTTTTGGCAATTATTTGTTTGGTTTGCTGGGTGTAAGCCTTGGCGGTGGCATCATGCAGGACTTAATCTCGGGCGTATCGGGCGCGAGTGTGTTGTTAGTCGCTTCGCGATTGATTAAAAGTTAAATTTTCATTTCACTCAAAAAAGCCTACTCGAACGGATTGTTTCGAGTAGGCTTTTTTTGTTATATTGTAATTATAAATAAAAGTACTTCCTTT
Source organism: Saprospiraceae bacterium (assembly GCA_043778315.1). Classification (GTDB taxonomy): domain Bacteria; phylum Bacteroidota; class Bacteroidia; order Chitinophagales; family Saprospiraceae; genus JBEEMU01. The sequence continues at coordinate 732 of JAYWGJ010000239.1, forward strand.
TGTATCAATACCCCCCGTGAAACTTTCTTAGAAACCACTCGCCGCATAGTAGCGCAAGCAGTAAGAAAAATAGCCACTTCACATTTATCAGCGACCGCGTGCGGAGCGTACTAAACAGCATCGGTTTTACCGAACCTTTCGCTTTTATTTTTTGTACAATACTGCCTATTTGATTGGCAAAAACGGTTTCGCCGCCTGTCTGCGCGCTCAATGAACGCAACAGGCGGTGGTCTGCCTGCGTCTCAAAAACCTCCAATTGTATCGATTTCACGCTAAATTGTCCCTCCGATTTTAGGTTTTGACCGTTGTTTGTCACCGAAGCCGTAAACGTATAGTCGCCTACGGGCAACAAACCCGCATTCGCGGTGTAGTAATTGCTTATTTTGCTAAACGAAAACGGGTATTCTTTGCCGCCCGTGCCGCGCAAAACGACCTTTGCCTCGGGTTCGTTGATGCGCTGATACGAGTCGTTATAGAGTTCGGCATCTATCGTGATGTTCTCGTTTTCGTCGTACAAAGTCTTGTTTGCGTAAGCTCTAAACTTCCGCTTATCGTTCTTCACGCTCAAATACTGTATGGTACTTGCTATTAATTCGTTGAAGTTATCAAAACTTTTATTGGCGATAAAATCCGTTAGTCGCCACCTCCATAAGCCTTCGCCTGCCAATACCGACGTTTTGATGCCGTCTTTTTCGCCAAAAACCCAAAGTGGATATTTAGTGGTCACTGTTCCTATTTTTTGATTGAGCAATGTTGATGCCGTAGCATCTGCGGTATATTCGCCGAACGGCGCAATTAATGGTGGAAACTTTGGTATTTGTGCCAATAACTTGTCGTTCAAGCGAAATGGTGCGAAGTTCGCCGCTACTACCGCCTGCACCTCGTTTGTGCTACTGATAGAGCCGCTTACGCGTAAGGTCTGCTGCGCCTGCCCGACCGCGCCCAAGTTAGATTGATTGCCCAAAATAAACCATTGCGGCTTGCGCTGCGCTTGTATCGCCGCGAGGAGCGTTTGCGCTGCGCTGCTACTTCCTGGCACTTCGTGCAAAATAAATAAATCGTATTTGGCAGGGTCGGCTTTGAGGTCGGAGAGGTATTGTATCTCCGCGTCGTAGTTTTTGTTATCTATGATTGCCTCTTTGAGTGCCGATAGGTCGGGGTGCGGCGCGTTCGCTACTATTAACACTTTTTGTCGCGCATCTATCACCTCGATTACTATTTCTTTGGTATTGTTTAGGGTCGTCACTTCGCCGCTTATCGCCGATACCGCAACGCGGTAACGCTGCACACCTACCGCGTCCGCCTTGAGCGTGAGGTCGATGGTCTTAAAAAAGTCGTCGTTGTCTATGCTGATATTCTGTGATTTTGAAGGCGCGGCATTGCCTTTACTGACCGTTAGGTTCGTCGTATTTCCTTTGCAGTTACGCGCCGAAACGTCAATTTGTACCGTAAACTCGTCGCCCAAGTACGCTATTTGGTTGTTGTAAACGCGCTTCAAAACCACGT
>JAYWGJ010000240.1:0-25143 GCA_043778315.1 Saprospiraceae bacterium
TGCGTTTAACGCAAATCAAAACAATCGACCCAAATTTAGTGATGGGTAACAACTTGTCGGTAGCTACTTATGAAGCTGAAATCAGCAAGTTTCGCAACAATTTGAACAACTATAATGCCAAGTTAGCAGGTTTAGATGCCGATTTAACGGCTTTAAACACTAATGAAAAGGCATTAAAAGACCTTTCAGACCGTATGCTCGCAGGTGTTGGTGCTATTTACGGCAAAAACTCACCCGAATACGAAAAGGCGGGCGGTGTCCGGAAAGACAAGAAAAAGAAACCTACACGCCCCACTAAACCGACCGTATAGGCACAAAAAAAACGGATTGTTGCAACTATTGCAGCAGTCCGTTTTTTTTGTTTTTTTATGTTTTGAATTGAAATCTAATTTAAAACGCTTTCAAAATGGTTTCAATTCGATTTATATTTTGAATTGCGATATATAGCAAGCCTCCCCCAGCCCCTCCATTAGGAGGGTAGCAGCTACGTTTTAACTATTTTTCGGCTTTCCCGATAATCACGCCTAATTTAAAACATATACAGAAATAAAACCTGTACAAAAAATAGGTTTTTTGTACATCAAATGTAAATTTGAGGATTTTTAATTGTTAAAAAAGTGTTATAAAAACAATAATTTACAAATTAAATCTACACTATATAAATCGTGTCGCGCCTTGTTTTATAAGGGCTTAGGAAATATTGAAAATATGAAATATAGATTTTTATATGTTTATAAAGGTAAAATAAGTGCGAAACAGTAGTTTATTTGGTAAAAGTGCCGTATCTTTGTAACTCGTTACAAATTAAGGTAATCCACACAAGCGTAGTTCGCCGCGTACAAGGCGATATTTACACAAAAATTTTATTTATTATCATGTCACAAAAATTTACTTTTTATGATAATAATTCAAACAATAAAATTATTGTGAAACTTTAAATATAAAGTATGAGTTCTTCTATCCAAAGTACAAAAAAACCTAGTTTATTGTACCAAAAAGCGAAGCTAAGTACACAAAACATAGGATTTTGTCTTCTTTTTTTCTTTATTACAATACTATTAAGTAGTTTGACAAGTTGCGCTAAATTTTCATCGCGCAACGATATTGCCACCCAAAAAGCACTCTCGGTTACTTACCAACACCTCACTTTCAAGAGCGACACCGTTTTTTCGGCTACTATCATCGTTCGCAATACCAGTGCGAAGCCGCTCACCAATTGGCAAATAGCGATTCCTTTGCAAGCCAAAATAGACAGCATCAGCAACGGACGCTTCGTGATTGCAGATACGCTCACGCTCGTTCAACCATCAGCAAGAGCGACTACGCTGCGCTCGCACGACAGCACTATTATATGTATTTCGGGTGCTATTGATAACAAGAAATTTCAACTTCCCGCTCGTGCCTACTTCAGTCAGCGGCACATCAAATTTGAGGCTACCGCTCGTATTGCAAAAGCGGACGAAGACGCGCCGCACCGAATTGACCTCGCGCTCTACCCTGACGACTACGCACCAACCACTAATATCCGAATCGGACAAGGACGGCTGTCGCCCGCCGCAGACCAATCGGTAGATGCGGTAATACCAACCAATCGCAAAACGTGGGCAATGGCAATCGCGCACGCGCACAAATTATTCACTTACGCCTCGGGCGTGGAAAATCTGCCCGAAAGCTACTATTTTGCAACTGCTATGCGGGAGTCGAATTGTGGCTGCGATAAAGCGGCGGAGATAGACGCGGCTTATGCGTTTCCGTTTGGTTATCAGCCGCGAACCGCGTCGCAAGGCTGTTTTCAGCTCGAAAAAGGTACAGCATACCAAGAGCTACACCAAGCCTACCCGATGCGATTTCCCGAAAACGGATATAGCAGCATCGTTTCGGGCAGCAACTTCGAGACCGCCGCGCTCACCAAAGCGCACTACGATTTATTTAGTGTAAAACTGCTAGAAGTATCGAAAGGCTACGACGTGAAGGGCTTTTTTAATACCTCACGCGACTCCGCGTCGGCTGTAAAACTGCTTTCTTTAGCCTTTAATAGAGGCGTTTGGGCAGGCGCGGTAGAGGCTATTTTTAGTACGCAACGCACAAGAGCCGTGAAAGTAGCCGATATTTCTACCCTTATGAAGGTAGATGATATTGCATCAAAATATGTCAAAAATATTGCTAATTATACCAATACTTTAAATAGCAAACTCAATAAACTACCAAAAACAGAATTAAATATTAGCCCAAGAACAGGTATGCCAAATAATATGTTTTATAGTTTTTATGACGAACAGATAGAATGGGCAGATGTAGAAGCCTATATCACAAAAATTCAGCCGCTTTACCGCGACCAAAATATGAAATTAGTGAAGCTCCGTTTGCACAAAAAATTTAATAGTATTAATGGCGGCGCAGCAATTTCATTTCAAAAACAATTTGGCGCAGTTTTAGACCAACTTGTGCTTTCGCTGCCTATCAGCGACCCGTCGGCATACATTGCGCACGCTTATGGCGATAAAAATTTAATAGTAAGCAATACTAGGTCTTCTAGTTTGATTGCTGCACGGAAATAGTCTTTGCATTTACTAAAAAAGCCCTCGGTGCAACTGCATGGAGGGCTTTTTGTGTGGGAAAGAAGAGAAACTGTGTCGCAAAAGGCGAGTAGGCAAAAAGGAATACGAATCAAGCACAAATAAAACACTAAAAACCAAATAAAAATTGCTTTTTTCGCTTGCGCTACTTACCTTTGTCTGCAACTTTATAAATATTATTTTTGTTAAATGTAAATAGAAGCAAATCACGGTATAATCCAATAGTATTCAATTCATTATCAAAAAAATGAACAACTTTTTACAGTCCGAACACGACCAGCCGCACCCGTCGCGCACCCGCGAAATATTGCGCAAACACCCAGAAATCGGCAAATTAATGACCCGCAACCCGTACACCGCGCTGATTATCGTATTTGTACTTTTATTTCAGACCGCCATGGTATTTGCACTGCATTTTTACGATGCCGCGTGGTGGGTTGGGCTTATAGCCGCGTGGTGTATCGGCGCGTTCGCGAGTCACACGAGTTTTGTGTTGATACACGAAGCGACGCATAATTTAATCCTAAAAAATCGAACTGCCAATAAAATATTGGGTATAATGGCAGATATGCCAAATGTACTACCGAGCAGTGTTGGGTTCAGAAGTTACCATATCAAACACCATGCGCATCAAGGCGACCACGATCTCGATGCCGATATGGCTTCGCACTGGGAGGCGCGGTTGGTTGGCAACAGTGCGATAGGCAAATCACTTTGGTTGTTGTTTTTTCCTATGTTCCAATTGATGCGTCCGCCGCGTCTAAAAATGGCGTTTTGGGACAATTGGATGCCAATAAACGTGGTCGCTTGCTTGGGTTACGGCTTTTTGGTCGGCTACCTTTTCGGCACAGTCGGTTTGGTGTATTTGCTCGGTTCGTTCACTTTTTCGGTCGGTTTGCACCCACTCGGCGGACGTTGGGTACAAGAGCATTACCTGGTAGAAGGCGAGCAAGAAACGTATAGTTACTACGGTCCACTCAACTTTTTAGCTCTAAACGTGGGCTACCATAACGAGCACCACGACTTTCCTGCCATACCGTGGAGCAATCTGCCCAAAGTACGCGCTATCGCACCCGAATACTACGATACCCTGGTCTATCATACTTCGTGGACGAGGTTGTGGCTGCGTTTTATTTTTGATAAAAAACTGTCGCTTTACTCTCGCGCAGAGCGGACAGTAGCAGGCAAATTAGCCGCAAATTAAATTATAAATATGATTATTAAATATATTGCTTACTTTTGTAAGCAGTATTGAAAATAAAAAATTAACAGGGTTTAAAAATATATTTATTTACCAATGAATTTAAAAATGCTTATTTCTGTGAGTGGCAACAACAACGGAATTTTCAAAATAGTGAGCAACCGCAAAGACGGTTTAATTGTGGAGAGCATCGCTGACGCAAAAAAACAGTTTTTACCGACTCGTGGCAATCAGTTTGTACCCGTAGAGTCTATCTCGATATACACGGAAGAAGAAGAAAACGAGCCGTTGAAAAACGTGTTTGCGGCTATGCTTGCGCAGTTGGAGGCTGTGCCATTGCCCGACGCAAAAAAGGCAAGTAACGACGAATTGCGCGCCTACTTAACTGCGGTCATGCCGCACCATAACAAAACTCGTGTATATGCGAGCGACATCAAAAAACTCGTAAAATGGTTCGACCAACTGCATAAAGCAGGTATTTTGCACCAAGAAGACCCAGAAGACGTAGCGGCAGCAGAATCTGACGCGACAATAACTGCGGATTAAATTCATTAGAATTTTATAAAATACAAAAAGGAATTTCGCAACTTTAGGGTTGCGAAATTCCTTTTTTGTGGTTTTTATATTATGAATTTTTGGTTCTTTGAGAATTTTTGGGGACGAAGCGCAACGGTGTGCGGGTGCGGGTTTGAACCCGCACCTTGCCTATTTTGTGCGGGTTAAAACCCGCACGCCGATAAAATCCACAAAAACTTTCAAAGAACCGAATTTTTTAAATTACGCGCTAACTAAAACGCCGTCACGCCGTTCACCGTAGTATATTTGAGCGTCAGTTTTTTGTCTGGATTGATGCGTTTCCACGCCGATTGAACCATTATAGTCGCTTCATGAAAACCGCAAAGTATCAATTTCAGCTTACCCTCATACTCGTTGATGTCGCCGATAGCGTAGATGCCATCTACGCTTGTCGAGTAGTCGCGAGTGTTCACATTTATAGCATTTTTGCTGATATTTAAGCTCCAATTCGCTATCGGTCCGAGTTTTGGCGACAAGCCAAAAAGCGGTATAAAATGGTCGGTCGGGTAAGTGACTATGCCTTCGGGCTGCTGTATTTCGACGGCACGCAGCGCGTTTTCGTCGCCTTCCAAACCCACAACTTCCGCTTCGGTGATTAATTTAATCCGTCCTTCGGCAGCTAAATGTAACACTTTTTCTACACTATCGGGCGCGCCTCTAAATTCCGTTCGGCGATGCACCAATATAATTTCGTTGGCTACGTCCGCCAAAAAAATAGTCCAATCCAAAGCTGAGTCACCGCCGCCGCTAATCACAATATTTTTATTGCGATAAAATTCAGGGTCTTTGATGATGTATTCTACGCCTTTGTCCTCAAAATCGGTGATATTTGCGATAGGTGGTTTGCGCGGCTCGAAGCAACCGAGTCCGCCCGCGATAGCGATGACATGCGCCAAATGCACCGTTCCGCCGTGCGAAACGACACGAAAACGACCATCTTCTGTGCGTTCTATGCTTTCGGCGCGCTCGCCGAGCGTAAAACCAGGTTTGAACGGCGCGGCTTGTAGCAGCAAATTATCAATCAATTCGCCTGCCAATATACTCGGAAAACCGGGAATATCGTAAATTGGTTTTTTGGGATAAATCTCGGTGAGTTGTCCGCCCGCCTGCGGTAAATAATCAATAAGATGACAACGCAGCTTTACCAAACCCGCCTCAAAAACGGTAAATAAACCGACAGGGCCTGCGCCGATTATTAAAATATCTGTTTCAATCATGCTTAAAATAAGATTTTTTTTTGTTATTTTTAGTTGTTATAATTAACTAAATTATGCAAATTTAACAATAAAAACAAGCAATTTGTTGCTAAAAATAACAAAAATGGAAAAGATAATATTTGCATCACCTTACCGTAAATCCGCCGCCAAAACCCGCTTCGCTTGGCGCAACGAACACTAATTTGCCTTCGGCGTTTTCCGCCATCAATATCATTCCGTTGCTTTCTATGCCTTTGAGCATACGCGGCGCGAGGTTCGCGAGTAGCACGACCTGCTGTCCGATGACGGCTTCGGGCGCGTAATGTTGCGCGATGCCTGATACGACGGTGCGCGTTTCGTAGCCCAAATCGATGGTTAAATGCAGCAATTTATCCGCTTTTTTCACCTTTTCGGCGGTTAAAATAACGCCCGTCCGCAAATCCATTTTACCAAAATCATCAAAAGTGATTATAGGTTTAGCGGCTTCGTAAGTAGTTGTCGAGTCATCTGTGGGAACGGCTGCGGCTGTTTTTGTATTTTGCAATTTCTCTATCTGGTTTTGTATCAATCGCTCGTCGATGCGCACAAAAAGATGCTCGGGCGCATTAATTTTGTGTCCCGAAGGGATAATATTTTCATTATTTGATAGTTTTTCAACCAAAATAGCCCAATCTCCGTTTTCTAATTCGCTTAACGCTAATATATGGCGTAGTTTTTCGGATACTTTGGGCAAAAACGGTTGCGAAACGACGCTTAACGCGCCGACAGCTTGCAAACACACATACAAAACGTCTTTTATCAACTGACTTTCGTGGTCTTTTTTGTATAATTTCCAAGGCTCGTGCGTTTGCAATGTGCCGTCTATGAGCCGCGAAATATTGAGCATTTCGCTCAACGCCTCTCTAAAATTATACGATTTTATATTTTTTTCTATGTTATCAACACACGTTTTGGTGCTGTCATAAAACTGCGCCGCATCGATGCCGTTTCCAAATATTGGCACTACGCCGCCATAATATTTATTAATCAAAGTCACTACGCGGTTCACCGAGTTCGCGAGTGTACCGACGAGTTCACTGTCGTTCGCTTCCCTAAAACCCACCCAAGTAAAGTCCGTATCTTTTTGTTCGGGCATATTTCTAATCATTGCGTAGCGCAAACTGTCCGCCGCGTTCGGCAGTTCGGCGAAGTCGTCGAGGTATTCGTGCGCCCAAACCGCCCAGTTTCGGGAGGTAGAAATTTTGTCGCCCTCGAGGTTCACAAACTGATTGGCAGGCACGTTTTTGGGTAAAATGTAATCGCCGTGCGCGTGTAGCATCGCAGGAAAAATGATGCAATGAAACACAATATTGTCTTTGCCAATAAAATGCACCAGCTCGCATTCGGGGTTTTGCCAATAGGTTTTCCACCAATTTTCGTCTTGATATTGCTCGATGCCTAAGGCTTTTGTGGCTGAAATGTAGCCAATCGGCGCGTCGAACCAAACATACAAAACCTTGCCTTCCGCTTCTTTTAGCGGTACTTTTATGCCCCAATCCAAATCGCGAGTGATGGCTCGAGGCAGCAGTTTATCATCGTCGCCTGCGCCAAGCCACGAGCGGCATTGTCCCAAAACATGGTTTTTCCACGCCGACGGCTCGTGCAGTTGCACGCCGTTCACTTCGCCGCGCTCAATCCAGTCGCGCAGCCAATCGGTGTGTTTATCCAACGAAAAATACCAGTGCGTCGTTTCGCGCAACACGGGCGTATTACCGCTAAGGGTAGATTTCGGGTTAATTAGCTCGAGCGGCGAAAGCGTAGAGCCGCATTTTTCGCACTGGTCGCCGTAGGCGTTATCGTTCGCGCATTTCGGGCAAGTACCAGTTATATAGCGGTCGGCGAGAAACTGATTGTACTCGGCATCGTAATACTGCTCCGAAGTTTTGGTTTCAAACTCGCCTTTCGCCTCCAAATTCAAGAAAAAATCTTGTGCCGTTTGGTGGTGCAGCGCGTCGGAAGTGCGGTGATAAATATCGAAAGAAACACCCAAACGGTCAAAAGTATTTTTTATTTGCGCGTCGTATTTGTCCACAATTTCTTGCGGCGTGATGCCTTCTTTTTTTGCTCTGATAGTGATAGCCGCGCCGTGTTCGTCGCTGCCGCAGACAAACACCACGTCATTGCCCGCCAGCCGTTGATAGCGGGCATAGATGTCGGCGGTGAGGTACGCGCCTGCGAGATGACCGATGTGCAAAGGTCCGTTTGCGTAGGGCAACGCGGCGGTGATGAGGTGTTTGGTGGGCGTTTTCGTTTTATTTACAGACATAAAATTTATTTTTGAGCCGCAAATATAAGGATATGTTTTAAAATAAACGACATTATTGGGAATGGAGCAAAATAGCTGGGACAACCAAAACCTATAATTCCAACTCACTTCACCGCCACTCCGTAGCAAATATATTTCCAACCTTCGGGACATATTTTATTCAAAACCGCTTCGTCGATAGTTGCCAATAGCTTTCGTTGGGTTTCGGTTCTGCCAAACGTGGCGAGTACGCCCGTTGTTTGTAGGTCGTGCGACGAGAATTTTGCTAAAAACTTAGGCATTTCGTCCAGCGAAACGTACCGCCAATAAGTTGCCCATTGCACAAATCTTTTTCTCAACCGTTGGTGAAAAGGCGACGCGATTAAATTTTCTGCAAATAATAACTTCCCTCCCGGTTTTAGTGCTTTATAGATTTGGTCAAAAACTTTTTGTTGTTGCTCGATATTGCCATTGCGCCCAATTCCGCCAATAATTGACTTAAATACGATAACGTCAAAAAAGTTTTCGTAGGGAATATTCGTCGCGTCAATGTCTTGATATTTTATAAGCGAACCAATATTGTATTGCGAATGCAGTTGTCCAGCCGCATTTGCGGCATCTTGCAGGTCGGAACAAATGGTTTCCTTGCCTTTTAATGCCAACCAAAGCGACAGTCCGCCTTGTCGCCCGCCGAGTTCAAGCCCAATTTGCACCTTATCCCAGTCGACACTATTGTCCCAATAGTCAATCGTTTTGACCCACGATTTAATGTCCCATTGTATAATATCCTTGCTTAACGCTGTTGTCATTTTTTTATTACTATTGCTAATGCACGCACAGAATTGCGGTACATCACAAAGTTAAGTTATTTTTAAAAATAAAAAAATATTTTTAAAACTTGAAATAATTAACGGCTCGCAAATTTCCATAAGCTCCTTGTTTTTTTGTAAATTTGCATTAGGATCAATTTTTCTATCAAAAAAACAAAAACTATGAAATTAATAATAGGTTTTTTTCTGCTTGTCGCAACGCATTTGTTTGCCCAAAGCAATGATTTGATTTCGTTGAAAACGAACAAAACTAACCCAGGCAACCTGAACGGTTTTATACATATTCCAAAAGAAAAAACTCAAAAAGAAAAAAACTCAAATTCGGCAAAAAAACCGTTAGTTGTGGTTTTGCACGGCTGTCTGCAAAACGCCGAAACGGTGGCGCGACAAGCAGGTTGGAACAAATTGGCAGACGAATACGGCTTTTATGTGTTGTATCCGCAACAAAAAATGATTAATAATCCGAACAAATGTTTCGATTGGTTTATAAAAAACGATGTCACAAAAGACAAGGGCGAAGTGCTTTCTATCAAGCAAATGGTCGATTTTGCGGTCGATAATTTTGCGGTCGATACCAATAAGATAGTGGTGTACGGCTTGTCGGCGGGTGCGGCGATGAGCGTCGCGTTGCTCGCCGATTATCCGCAGACCTTCGAGGCGGGTGCGATACTCGCGGGCGGGGCGTTTTTCCCGACCGATAATCCGTTGAGCGCAATGAAAACGATGACAAGCCCTGATGACCGTTCGCCGCAAGAACTCGGCGCGACGGTGCGCGCACAAAACCCAAACTACACGGGACGTTATCCGCGTTTGGTGGTCATGCACGGCACGTCCGATTTAGTCGTGAACATCAAAAATTCGCAGCAATTGGTGCAACAATGGACGTATTTACACCAAACTGATGCCATACATAACCAAAAAATCGTTAATTTTAATCAGAAACCAAATATTACTCGATTTAGTTATTACAATAAAGTAAAAAAAGAAGTGGTGATATATTACGAGGTCAAAAATTTGGCACACGCGTTGATGATTGACCCTGGAACGGGCGCGCAACAAGGCGGCGTGATCGGTCTATTCGCCGTCGACAAGGATTTTTTTAGCACTTATTGGATTGCCCTCGATTTGGGTTTGATTAAAATAAGTAATTAAATGCAGGGCAAGTTTTTAAACCCCGAATTCAACGCAAAGAGGCAAGTTTTTTTGAGTATAAAATTTTTAAACGCAAAAAAGCAGAAGTGCAAAGAAGCAAAGCAGTGAAATATTTTTTATTGCTACGCAAACAAAAAATCTCAAAAAAAAGGAAGGGATAACCGACCAAAGCCGATTATCCCCACATCATCCTAACACCTTATTTAAATTTAAAAAACTTCTTTATAATCATCTTTCTCTTTGGACTACGCCAAAAAACAAAGGTTTAATTAGCTTGCGAAAATAAATTATAATTATTTAAAACTATTTTGTTTTTGTTTTAATCACAATGCAAAGATAGAACCAATTTTCATTTTTTAAATTAATCTATATTAAGAAATTGGTTTACTTTAAAAATCATTCAAAATCACTGAAACGCGGCATAAATAGCGTCGTGTACGCGCTCCCGCACGTCCAATTTATTAATCACGTTGCTACGGTTCGGGTACACCCGATTAGATAAAAATACAAAAAGCAATTGATTTTGCGGGTCTGCCCAAACGCAGTTGCCCGTGAACCCCGTGTGTCCGTAGGTATCGATTGAGGCGAGTTTGCCGCAGCCGTTTGTTTTGCGGTCTGCCGATTGTTTATCAAAACCCAAACCGCGATGATGCGCCGCCGTAGTCCCTACAAACTGCTGTACAGTAGCACTTTGTATATATTGAATATTACCATAAGTACCATTATTGAGTAGCATTTGATACACTACGGCGAGGTCTAAGGCGTTGCTGAATAAGCCCGCGTTGCCTGCTACGCCGCCCAAAAGTGCCGCGCCTTCGTCGTGTACATAGCCGCGCAAAAGCTGCGCTCGAAACGTATTGTCTTGTTCGGTAGGTGCTATCGCTTGTGCCGAAAACCGCTCGGTCGGGCTGTAACCGATGTGCCAAAGTCCCATTTGTTGATAAAAAGCGGCATTTGTGAGGTCGTCAATCCGTTCGTTATTTCTATCCTCGAGCAGCGCGAGCAGCACATTCATATTCACATCGCTGTACTTAAAACCGCCGCGACTCGGCGTAGGCATCGTATATATAGTGTTGTAAATATTATTTACGACCGACTGCGGAATGTACAGCCCGTCCGCTACTTTCACCGTACAGCCCTTCGTGTAAGCGCAACGGTACGCATTAATATTTGCGTTCATATATTGTTGCACGGGCATCAGGGCAGACAGCCCCGAGGTATGCGTCAGAAACTCGCGGACGGTGTGCGTTCGGAGCGTGCTGTTCGGAATATCTAAGTAGTCGCCGAGCCGTCCGTCGAGGCTTATCAAACCTTTATCGATGCTTTGCATCACCGATATAGTGGTAGCGGCGGTTTTTGTGATGGACGCGAGGTCATACAAGTTATCATTGCTAACTGCCTGATAACCATTGTATTCCATATAGCCAAAAGACTTATTGTAACATACTTTGCCGTTTTTGGCAACCAAAACTTGGCAACCAGGAAAGGCGTGTGCCGACATCGCGTCGTTTACGATACGCTCTACTGCGGCGAGTTTTTCGCTGCTCGCGCCTACGGCTTCGGGTGCTACAAACTGAAACCGCGAAGCGACGGTCGCGTCGCCTGTGCCTGCTGCGTATGGTCCGTGCGCGGCGGCGAGTCTGCCTGTTGCGGCTGTACCGCCAAATAAAATTTGTGCGGCTGCGTCTTGTCGATAGCTGTCTTGCGTTTCTGCGTGTAGCGCGACGATGTTTTTATCAATAAAAGCCAAATTATCTGCCGTCGCGAAATTCACTACTGCCGTAGCTACAACCTTGGATTTGGTCGTCAATAAATCGATAAAATCGGCATCGCGCTGCGCATCTAAGGCGTAGCCGTTGAGCGCGAGAATCACATTATTATAGCGCGCACCGTGCGTAGCGATGAGCTGCTCGATAGCGGCGCGGTCGGGTGTAGCGAGGTGCGCCGTGCCTATTTTGGCGTAATCGCCGAGTCGTTGCAAGAAAAAAGAAGCAGAAGTACTGCCAATTTCTAAAACAAAAAAGCGTTTTTTATCTAAATTTTGATACGGAATAGCATTTTTTATATTATTATTATTATTATTCAATAAAACGATGCTCGACTCGGCAGCGCGCAATAACTCCGTATGTATCAAACCTTTCAGGTTTTTGCTATTGCCGACTTCGCTCGACAGCGTAACTAAGCGGCGAATAGCCGCGCCCGACAGCGCACGAATGCACTCGCGTTGCTGCGCGATAATCGACGGCAAAACATTAATACTTTCATTTGCATTATCATACGCAAATGAAAAAGAGGATAGCCCTGCCGCCGCGAAAAGTAAGGACTGAACCGTGCGTCGAGGCATGGATTTGTATGCGTACATATTTTTAGATAGTTGCTTTTTAGTTGCAAAAATACACAAATGGTTTGTTTTTTTAACTAAGGAGCGTAAAATAAATACCTGACTAAATATTAAGTTGTACATTTGTGTATATATAAAGGATTTTCGAAACAGTATAGTGCAGACGTAGAACCGTTAATATTAATACAGTATGGGCGGTTGTCTGAGCAAGCGCGTCGTCAGTATGCGTGTTTACAGGTTGTAAAACTAGGCTATGAGTCAAAGGATTATATTCAAAAACTATTAGGAATAGGTCAAAAGACGATAGAGCTGGGACTCCGAGGCGCAGAATATACTGATTTTATGTTGGCCTGGTAGCAGTAATTCCTACCGACATCACATCTTCAAAAAGCAACTACTTGACCTTAGCCTAAACATTGGTATCAACTTAGTCATTGCACATTATCCACCCTATCATTCCAAATATAACCCTATCGAACATCGCCTATTTTGCCGTGTTGATAGCGTAATGAAAGGCGTTGTTTTTTTCAAGTGATGACCTTGTAAAACAAATAATAGAAAAACATCTGCCACCCAACGACTACCTGCTATCGCAAGATTAAATCTCAAAACATACCAAAAAGCCATCTCTATTGATAAAAATGACACTAACCACAAACGTATATTATCCAATCTGCAACTCCTAAGGAACGCGTCCAAAATAAGTTATCCTACAGAATCTCAGCCTAAATTCAGCCCATTATTTATTTCCATTCCTTATGAAAAACGCAATCAGTAGATTTTTATCCGCTATACAAATCAGCATCGAGCAACAATCGTTTCATAAACTGACACTCAGTAAGCCGTCGGCTACGACGGCTGCCAAGCCCGACGGTTTGCAAAATGTTTACGCCCGTTTGATACACCTGAAAGGCGTTCCAAACCTCCAATTTACGCTACGGTATAAGTTTAAAGATGTGACGAAAAATTTGCCTGCTTATGATGCGATTAGCTCAATAGAAATATGGTTGTATGATATTTTTTCTACCGCGAATCTACATACTGCCGATTTGATTTATACTTTGGAGAATAAACGCGACGAGTGGTATTATAATCAAAGCAAAAATAGAAATATAGTCGCTGCGGCGCAAACAAATATACAGCAAAATGCCCACGACAAGCAAAAAAAACGCTATTTGAACAATACTAATGCTATTTGGCTGCAAAAAATAGGCGTTACGAACCTAAAAGGTGAAATATTGACTCCGATGCAAGCTAAATATAAGCAGATGGATAAATATTTGGAAGTGGTGGCTGATATTTTGAAGAGTATTAGTGACATCGATAAAGCGGATTTTACGGCAATAGATATGGGCGCGGGAAAGGGCTATCTCACTTTTGCGCTTTACGCCTATTATTTGGATTATTTAGCACAGCAAAACAGCGATACAGCGATACAAATAACAGGCATAGAGCAACGCCCCGACTTAGTAGCTAAATGCAACGAAATAGCGCAAGCGGCTGATTTTCAAGGACTTAAATTTATTGAAAATACAATTGAAAATTATAATATTGATACTAAAATAGACTTACTAATCGCACTGCACGCCTGCGATACTGCAACCGACGATGCTATATATAAAGGTATTTTGGCTTCGGCGAACGCGATTATGGTTGCGCCGTGCTGCCACAAACAGGTGCGTCGCGACCTCACCGTCCCGCCCGATTTGCAGCCTTTGCTGCGGCACGGCATACTACAAGAGCGACAAGCCGAAATGCTGACCGACGCTATTCGCGCCTTAATTTTGGAGGCGAACAGCTATACCGTAAAGGTTTTTGAGTTCATTTCGCTGGAGCATACAGGCAAAAATGTCATGATTACGGCAGTTAAAAAACAAAAAAACATCTCCGAAACCGAAAAACAGCGTATATTGGTGCAAGTAACCGCCCTGAAAACGCAATTTGGCATCGCCAAGCATTATTTAGAAGATTTAATGTCTAAATAAACCAACTTATTGGTATAAAACCAACAAAAATGACCGATAAAACGCTGCATATTCAGCTCAAAAACTTGTACTGCCATCGCCGCAGCACTACGGGCGACCCTTATATTTGGACTATTTTTTTTAAGGTAGATAATCATTCGCTCACTATTTCGCCTGAGTTTCAGCTCATCGGCTCGGCGGCGCTGACGCTGTCGACGGACGGACACAGCAATTTGGGGCAGATGCCGAGCGGCGGAACGGGCAAGGTGCGTATTCCAACTCGTGTAGGCACGTGGGAGAGCGGCGCGCTCAAAAAACTTTGGGTACCTCACTTCGAGCAACCGATTGTGTGGTTAGGCGGCGCGGTTTTTGTGGTTTTGGAACACCACAACCTCAGTCAGGCGGGCTGCGTAGCGGCGCACGAAGCTCTCAATAAATACGCTGCCAAAATCACGGCTGAAATTATCCGCGATTTTGACCCGACGTGCATTCAATTATTGGATTTTATGGCGAGTATAAAAACGTATTTCGCGGACGCGTTTCGCAAAAAACTGACGGGCATAGAAGACATTATTATCGATGCCGTAAAAAATAATCAATCCATACTCCAAAACCTTTGGACGCTCGCACACAGGGACGAATTGATTGGTTACGATTTTCAGATATTCACTAATTTCGGCTTCGAGGACGAAGCAAACATCGAGCAACGCTTCGAGTTTTCGGAGCGGTGGACGACCGAAAAAAGCGATTGGGAGATTTTTGGCGAGGCGTATTTGGAGGATATGGGGTAGTTGAGGTTGAAGTATAAAAGGCAAAAAGCGTTCCGCCAACTCAATGGCGGAACACTTTTTTTTAAGGCGAGTACGACAGAACGATGTTTCGTTGATAGAAAACGTTTTTTCTACTATGTAATTTGCCAGTTGGCATCAAATAAATTATCGTAACTACGCTGCTTTATAAATTTACTAAACTCTGCATTGTCTGTCGCAGGAAATTCAACTTGAATTTCGTCTGTAAGTTTTTGCAAGACTATGTCACCGATAGTTTTTGCAAATTTACCTCTTAACGCCTTTTCATACCAAGTCAAAAGGTCAGTTTCTGTAACAATACTTTGAATTTTTGATTTCCAACCAATTTGATTAAGTACGGAAACAATAATCTTTTGTTCTGTGTCTTTACAAACGATTACAATCCTATCTGCCGAAACAGATGAAACAATGTTTTCTGCCAGTTCTTCTGTCAATGATAAATGTTTGATTTGAATAGCAAGCCCAAAATTCGCCCACATATCAAGTCCTCTATCGGCTGCATTAGTTACGCCTACTCGATTTATTCTTGCTTTCAGTTTAACACTTGTTTGTTTCGAGGAGAGTTGAATAACACGATTCGCAAAATCTTCAAACTCTTTTAAGATGTCTGTTTTTGCAGGGTTCAAACTTACTTCAACTGAAACCTCTAATGCTTCAACTAATGCAGAAAATAAAGCGTAAACTACGATTTCATAAATCTTATCAATACTTCTCCTTAGTCCTGGTTCGTTCCAAAACTTAGCCAAAAATTCATCTAATTGAAAGTTTGTTTTATCGTGCGTCAAGCAATAATCCAACCCTGTGGACATTTGAGAAAATCGTTGCGCAAATTTCTGATAAATATACGCTTCGACAATTCCATTTTTAGCAATATTTTCTTTTCCAAGTTCCGCCAAAACCAAAGGTGGTATCGCATTATCGTTAAAAATATCGTCTTGATAACGCGCAGACGAGGTTGATGTTCTGCCTAAAAATTTGATGCAAATTATATCGCGCCACTTTTTTGAACTGTTGCGATAAGTTGTTAAATCGCTCAAATTTATGTCTTTTTCGGTTCTATCGCGATGTAGAATTTCTGCAATTTGAATAGGCTTGTACAGATGAACTCTTGCCTTATCAATTACCTTATCTAACGATTTCTTCGCTTCTTTTATATTCATTTTGTGGTTCTAATAATGTTAATTGAATGGTTGGTGGAATGGCTACTTTATTACTTTTGAACGCCGCCATCATTTCTCCTGCAATGGCTTGAATTACAGGAACAGAAACCGAGTTGCCTGCTACTTTTCTTGCTTGTGAATAAGGAATATTTATTTTGAAAGTATCGGGAAACCCTTGAAGTCTTAACATTTCGCGGTCGGTTAATCGTCTCACGCCGTTCACAACAAGATAATTATAACTGCCTCCTGCTCTTAATGCGCACGAATAAGGCAGTGCAGATATATTTCCTCCAATATTTTCATGCCACACAGACGGGAAGGGCGGAACACCTTTTACGGTACTTAGCCTTTTGGCTTTCAGCGTATCAGAGAGGAAATAACTTTGTGGAATTTCGTCGTCTTTTTGTAATATTTCTGTAAGTGGCTTATAGTAGCCAAGCGGTTTTGGAAATTTGAAATAAATAGGGTCTTTAAATCCTACAATATAAATGCGTTCTCGTTTTTGAGGTACACCGAAGTCAAGTGAATTAAAAACTTTGTGGTAAACGGTATAGCCAAGTCCCCTTAGTTTTTCTAAAATTATGGCAAATGTCTGTCCGTTGTCGTGCGTCGTCAAGCGTTTTACGTTTTCTAATAAAAATGCTCGCGGTTGTTTTGCGGCTAAAATAGCCTCGATATTGAAAAATAAAGTTCCTCTTGTATCTGCAAAACCAAGTCCTTTACCTGCAATACTAAAAGGTTGGCAAGGAAAACCTGCCAATAAAATGTCATGGTCAGGAATATCGTCAGGCGCAATTTCGTTGATGTCGCCGTGAGGTCGGTCGCCAAAATTAGCTTCGTACATATCTTGTGCGGGTTTATCCCATTCGGAAGAAAAGACGGTTTCGCACCCGTGCGCTTCAAACCCAAGCCGAATGCCGCCTATTCCCGCAAAAAGGTCTATTATTTTATATTTTTCTGACATTATATTTTTTTTGCCTATAATTTGTAGTAGTACCACAACCTTAATTTTGAAATTTATTTGCAGTTCTACTATGCCACAAATATAAGCTACTTTTTTTGAAAAATATTTAATTTTATAATCAACAGTATGTAAACGAGCAATATGCCGCGTAAGCAGTAGCTTTTTTTAAATACTAACATAAATATTGGAGGTATAAAACAAGTAGTTGCAATTATACATAACAATCGGTAGTAAGTTAAATTTTTAAACAAAAATGCGCCAATTTGTGACTTTAAACCTGTCACATTGGCGTATTTTTATTTAAGCACTTAGTTTAAGAACAAAAAAATACTCAATTTGACACAAATTTATAAATGGCATACTAATTGAATTTAAAGGTCTGATATAGTATTTTTTTAAATCAATAACAAATAGATAAACATGGAAAATTTTTACGCAACTCTATCACTAAATAACTTCGTTTCTATTGAAGAAGTAAAAATACATAGAAGAAAACTTGCAAAAATTTATCACCCCGATAAAAATGCAGAGGAATTAGACACTGCAACTCTCTTAATGTCAAAGGCAAATAACGCCTACGACATTATCGGTAAGAGTGAGAAAACAAAAGCAGAATACGATGCTCAATTAAAAATCTACCTTGCACAACCACAACGATTACAATCGGAAAATGATAGGTTAAGTAGTAAGGCAAACGAGCAAGCACAACTGGCTAAATACGCCTCGGAACAAGCGGATAATTATAAAAAACTGGCAGGGTTCGCAGGGCTATTTAGTTTGGCAGTACTTATTTGGGTACTCTCTCAAACGAACAAAAAAAATTAATAAATTAAAATGGCAGCAGCAGTAATATGGTTTTATGTATATCGTGGTACAAATAAAACAAAAAAAGAAATCTATCATGGCGTTTCTAAGTTTGTAACAGCGCGAGTAAATGGTTCGCATTGTTCAGGAGGAACAAGTACCTTATCAAAATGGTCTTGTACCATCGATAATATATCCTGGGAGATTGTCTCGAAACACAAAACGCAAGGAAAAGCATCAGAGGTATCGCATAAGTTAGAGCGCACGTTTAGTAAACGTGGCTATACCAACTTTACAACGGCAGGAATTTAACCCTTTTTAGGCGCGCCAAGACAAGCAAGCTCGTCAAATTTCTTTCACAAAAGGAGTTTGGCGCGCTTGGTTTTTTGAAAGATGAACTCGCTAAATCAAGTCAAAAATTAACGTTGCAAAGTAATTATGGGGCTAAACTTATTTTTTCTCACAACGAAGAAAAAATATTAATTTCTTCTATGCCAAACGGTTTTCTATTTGAAAACGGAGGTATAGAGGACGCGGTAAATAATTTATTAGACGGATTGAAGCATAATGGTACTATTGACACAGAGGGGAAATTCATTATTAGTCAAAATAAAGATGGTGTAGATATAGAAGACAGAATCGCAAAACTCGAGCAAATCTTAACCGAAATAGCAGCGCAAAAAGAACTTTAACCACTACATTTTCACTATTATTTTACCGAATTGCGCGCCCGAGTTCATGCGTTCAAAAGCGGCTTTTGCGTCTTGCAAATCAAAAATACTATCTATGATAGGAATGATTTTGTGCTGCGCAACGAAGTGCAGCATCGCCGCGAACTCCGCGTCAGAACCCATCGTACTACCAAAAATAGAGAGCTGCTTCCAAAATATTTTTTGTGGGTTGAGGTTATTGATATTCCCGTTTCCGCCGCCATAAAAAACGATGCGTCCGCCTGCCGCCGCCACGTCTGTGAGCGCGGCGAAGCCGTCGCCGCCCGCGCTATCTATCACTACGTCCATTTCGCCGTGCTGCTGCACGAACGTTTTTTGCCACTTCGGTGCGCGATAATTTGCGCCTGCGGTTGCGCCAAGCTGCACCGCACGAGCCAGTTTTTCGTCGTCGCTCGACGTGACATACACCTCCGCGCCTGCCGCCAACGCCAACTGCATCGCTAATAAGGCAACACCGCCGCCGATACCATTTATCAGTATTTTTTCGCCTTTTTGTAGGTTTGCCTTAGTAAATAAGGCGCGATACGCGGTAAGTCCTGCGAGCGGCAAAGCGGCTGCTTCGCTATCAGATAGGTGCGCGGGCGCGAGGTGAAGGCGGTCGCGGGTAGTGAGCAGTTGCTCGGCGAGCGTCCCGTTATTGGGCAAACCCAAAATGTGATAGTTCTTATTTTGCACCCGTTCGCTGCTGCCCCAAGCGGTGTTCGGATTGATAAGCACGCGCTGCTGCGACAAGCCGCTCTCGTCCGCAGCTACTACGCCAACGCCGTCGCTGCCCAAGATAATAGGGTAACGCAAACCTGCATACTGTCCTTTTGTAATCCATAAATCGCGATGATTTAGGGCTGCCGCGTGGATATTCACTATAATTTGCTCGGGTTCGAGTGCTGATGGATTTGGATAACTTTCGGTGTAAACCAAGCCGCTATCGGCAGTCTGTAAGACTAAGGCGCGCATTTTCTTGTTGGTTAAATAGATGTCATGACTATAGTTATAACTTTGAGTAAATCAAATAGTTATAAACGAAAGATATTGCAGAAGGTATTTTTGTATAGGGGAAAATTCTTAGTGTACTAAATAGGTTGCTGCCTTCAGATAATTTCATTTGAAAAAATAAAAATAGCATAAGTTCCACACTTTTTAAGGAATGAAGAGCAAATAAGGTACTGAATAGATACAAATTGACTATTTTACATTTTATTCTAAAAGTAAATAAAATATAAACAAATCCACCTATCCGCAAAGATACACTATTAGCGTTATGAAACAAACAGGTCATAGCCGAGAAACATAACTGCCACTATCAGCAAAATCACTTCGGTAGTAATCTGAAAAACTACAACCTAAAAACATACTTTTATGACAAGCGCAACTGCAATCTTTAATCAGAAAATTAGACTTATCACTCAAATTCTGATGTTACCAAAAACACAAACCGTTAAAACGTCGTTAAAGTATTAAAATATTTATTATAATGTTAAAATTATCTCTAAATTTGATTAAATATTTTGACAGAGAATGAATAAAAAATCGATATTAGCTATCATCGGTTTGATGACATGCGCGCTCGCAGGTATCGTTTTGGTACAGGCATATTGGGTGCGCTCGGCAGTCGCTCTCAATGAAGAGCAGTTCGATAAAAGCGTACAAGAGGCGATGTATGCGGTCACGCAGCAGTTGGAAACGCAAGAATTGGTCGCCGCGTTCGAGCTTATCAAACGGCGCACGCCGAACCTGCCCGTACCCGAAATAGACACGTCGTTTCAACTACAAAAATCGTCGGACGGCAACATGAAAATGGAGATGCAAATTAGCGTCCCGTTCGCGTCGCTGCTCATCAATCAGCCTATTGCCGCGTTCAGCGCGATACGGTCGCCGCACCAAAAACAGGAGCAAATGCAGGAGCGTTTTTACGCTTTTTCGAAAATGATGGGACGGCACGTTTTTAGCCCGCAAGTACTTACGCACATCACTAACAAATCGATTAAAAGCCTGTTAGACAACGAGTTGCATAATAGAGGCATCAAGCTGCCGTGTGATTTTGGCTTGTACTCTGTTTACTACGGTTCGGTGGTGTCGAGCTACTACGCCGACTGCCCCGAAGACAGCACCTACCTCAAACGCGAAGGCTACAAAAGCCTTTTCGCGTCGCCGTACAAACTACCCTTATTCATAGACACCTACTCGAACGAGCCGGGCGGTTTTTTGATGCTTTATTTTCCTGATAAAAATATTTTTGTTTGGAAAAAAGTATGGCTCAACCTTTTGGGTTCACTACTTTTTGCGGCTATCATATTGTTTTGTTTTATATATACGATTCAAGTTATTTTTAAACAAAAACAACTCTCCGATGTAAAAAATGACTTTATTAATAATATGACACACGAGTTTAAAACGCCGATAGCGACCATTTCGTTGGCTGCCGATAGCATCTCAAATCCAATGATTGCCGCTAATCCTGACCGAGTGCGGCGGTTTGCAAATATCATAAAAGAGGAAAATAAACGCATGAATAAGCAAGTAGAAAAGGTGTTACAAATGGCATTATTGGATAAAGAAGAGGTGAAAATGAATTACAAAGAGATTGATATTCATACCGTTATAGAAACCGCCGTCCAAAATATTGGTTTACAAATAGAAAAACGCGAGGGAACTTTAGTAGAAACTTTGTCAGCTACCAATCCGATAATTGTAGCCGACGAGGTGCATTTGACCAACGTAATTTATAACCTTTTGGATAATGCCAATAAATATTCCGCCGAAAAACCAAGCATCACGATACACACCGAAGATGCCCAAAACGGCGTGCGAATAACGGTAGCGGATAAAGGAATCGGCATGGCAAAAGAAGACACGAAAAAGATTTTTGATAAGTTTTACCGCGTCGGAACAGGTAATTTGCATGATGTAAAAGGCTTCGGGTTGGGCTTGAGCTACGTCAAAAAAATAGTAGATGCGCATCGCGGCACTGTACAAGTCAAGAGCGAATTGCATAAAGGGAGCGAGTTTATTTTGTACTTCCCGAGCCAACATGAGAGCAATACGAATAGTATGCCAGAGTAAATAATTATACAATAGTTAAAAATTCACATTTATAAAAACTTCATAATCAATGAATACTCGCATTTTATTAGTAGAAGACGACCCTAATTTTGGCGACGTTTTATTTTCTTATTTGGAGCTGCACGGCTACGACGTGACCTTAGCTACTGACGGCGAAGCAGGCGCAGCCGCCTTCAAACCTGACGTATTCGACCTCTGCATTTTTGATGTCATGATGCCCAAAAAGGACGGTTTTGCGCTCGCGCAAGAGGTGCGCGAACGCGACCCGAAAGTCCCGATAATGTTCGTGACCGCCAAATCGATGAAAGACGACATCATAAAAGGCTTCAAAATGGGCGCGGACGACTACATCACTAAGCCGTTCGACTCCACCGAGTTCATGCTCCGCGTACAAGCCCTGCTCAAACGCTCGCGCATGAGTACGAACACTATCAACGATAAAGTAGCGTTGAAAGAGTATCATATTGGTAAATATTTTTTCAATTTTTCGCTCCGAACGCTCGTAGGTGGCGAAGAAGAATATAAACTTTCGCCCAAAGAAGCAGAGCTTTTGCGTATGTTTTGTATGTATATGAACGATGTGATGCCGCGTAGCGAGGCTTTGAATAAGATTTGGGGTGAAGATACCTATTTTACAGCCCGAAGCATGGATGTTTTTGTGACAAAAATACGAAAATACCTCAAAGACGACCCAAATATCGAGATTGTGAACATTCATGGCAACGGATTTCAACTGAAAGTATCAAATCCATAGAAAATTTTAGCAAAAAATACGAAAAATCATTTTAATATGCGCGCAGTCGTACAGCGTGTCCGCAAAGCGTCCGTTAGTATAGCCGACGAGGTAGTGGGCGAAATTGGCGTTGGTTTATGTATTTTTGTTGGCATCGAAGCCGCCGATACGACTGCCGAAGCCGCCTGGCTCGCACAGAAGATAGTGCATTTGCGGCTTTTCGCCGACGAGCGCGGCATACCAAATATCGATTTGTTGGACGGAAACGCCGCGATGCTTGTAGTGAGTCAATTCACGCTTTTCGCATCTTATAAAAAAGGCAACCGACCCGCATACTTGCGTGCCGCACGACCCGAAACCGCCATTCCGTTGTACGAATATTTTATTGCAACCTTAGAAAAAGAAAGCGGAAAAAAGGTAGAAAAAGGTGTTTTTGGTGCTGATATGCAGGTGCTGATACAAAACGACGGACCCGTAACGATACTGATGGATACGCAAAACAAGGAATAGTTTTATTGTAAAATTATTTTTACACAATAAAAATGCTCTACTTTTCGTTAAGGAAATACCGTTAATCAAAACTAAAACAAGAAAAAATGAATAGCTCCAAGCGTCAAAAAACGACTTTTTTTACAACATTAATTTTGTTGTTTGCCACAACGATACTCGTTAGTAGCTGCGGCGGCTCGCGCAACGGCTTGGCAAAATCTAAACCAAAAAGTAGCTGTAACTGTCCACATTTTTAATCCGTTTTGTCGGTTTTACCTTCCATTTTCTCTGCTTTTGGGTGTGCCTGTTTATAAACAGATTTGAGCCGCTCTATCGAGTTGTGCGTATATACTTGCGTTGCCGCAAGGCTGCTATGCCCCAGAAGTTCTTTGATAGCGTTGATGTCTGCACCGTCGTCGAGTAGGTGCGTCGCGAAAGAATGTCGCAAAACGTGCGGGCTGCGCTGCTCGATAGTCGTCACCAAACTCAGGTAGCGATGCACTTTTTTGTACACCCATTCCGCGTAAAGCGGATTTCCTTTATCGTTTAATAAAAAATTTTGGCTTGGCGCAAAGCCCATTTCGTTGCGCAAAGCGGCGTAGTTTTGCATCTGTTCGCTTAGTTTTTTGCCGAAAGGCACTAAACGTATTTTTTGCCCTTTGCCCAAAATACGCAAATGATTAGACACAAAATCGATATCGATGGTTTTCAAGTTGATGAGTTCGGAGCGGCGCAAACCTGTTTCGTACAGCAACGCCAATACCAATTTATCGCGTTCGCCTGCAAAATCAGCCGAAAACTCCACCGTTTCGAACAAACGCCATAAATCTGTCGCTTCTACTACCATCGGCAGCCGCTTGCCGAGTTTCGGCAGCGTGATTTTGAGCATCGGATTCACGGCTATCATATTACGCTTGACGCAATATTTATAAAACGTATTTAAGGTCGCTATTTTGCGCCGAACGGTTTTCGCTTCCGCTTCATTGCGCATAAAACTCACTATCCATGCTCTAACGACTAAATGCCCTACCTCTATAATAGAAGTAGGGCTATATTTTTCGGCTATAAAAGCGGCAAATTGCAGTAAGTCCGCGCTATACGCAGTTATCGTATGCGGCGAGTAGCGTTTTACGGTAGTCGCATGAGCGATAAACGCTTTGATAGGTGTAGGCACAATAATTTATTACGAATAAAATATTATACGTTTATAACACTAATTTAGCATTGCTAAATCAATCGATAGCGTGATTGCCGTACTTGCCTTCTTTGTAAACGGCTTTCAATACCTCTGTACGACGCTCAACCGATGGTTTAGCGAACGCTTTGCGACGGCGAAGCTCGCGCATAGTACCTACTTTTTCGAACTTACGTTTGTATTTCTTGAGTGCGCGGTCGAGAGTCTCGCTGTCTTTAACTTCAATAATAAGCATATAAATACTTCTTTTTAGTTTTGTTATTGGTATATTTTCTAATTGAAGTGCAAAGGTATGTTTTTTTGATTACACTACCAAATCGATTATCATTTTTATCATTTTTATTACAACAAAAAATAATTATTGACGTTACGATTGACGTACATTTGCATTTTGATAGCTGAAATAAATTTATGACTGTAAAATACCTTATTGTCGGACAAGGGATTGCGGGAACGCTGCTTGCGCTCGAACTCGAGCGGCGCGGAGAAAGTTTTGTGATAATAGATGCGGCGCATCAACACTCGTCGTCGCTCGTCGCGGCGGGCATCGTCAATCCGATTACGGGTAAACGGTTTGTGAAATCGTGGCAAATAGACGATTTGCTCCCGCAATTAGCGGAAATGTACGGCGCGGCGGAGCAAAAATTGGGTATCAAAATTTGGCATAAAATGCCGATTTTGCGCGTTTTGCGCAACGCCGAACAAGAGAATAATTGGTTGGCGCGAGCGGGTTGGGACAGTTGGCGCGGCTATTTGGGCGCGGCAAACGTCGATATTTCGTCGCATTTTGCAGGCGTTTTTGGCGTAGCGAATATCTTGCAAGGCGGAAAAATAGATATGCAGTTATTATTGCGCAAGGCGAAAAATTATTTTATTACAACTCAAAAAATAATACACAATACCTTTATTTACAACGATTTAGATATTAATAATAATAAATATACCATTGATAATACAAGTATAAAATTTGATAAAATTGTGTTTTGCGAAGGTTGGCAGTTAGCCCAAAATCCATACTTTAACTATCTACCTTTGCAGCCCTCGCGCGGCGAAGCCTTGCTCGTAGAAATAGATGCCG
>JAYWGJ010000241.1:0-25143 GCA_043778315.1 Saprospiraceae bacterium
GTCGATGCGCGTGATGAGGTCGGCGTTTTCGGCAGTCAAACTATTGTCCAAATACGCTATTATAATTACCGCAATTAACAAAAGCAATGCCGCCTCTACAATTAACGATATCACCTGAAATACGCCCAACCAATACAAAAAGTACAACAACCCTACGCTCAAAGCGACCGTCGGTATGATGAATTTGAGCGATAAATACTGGTCTAAACTCCATCGCGAAGTAGGCACATTGCGCCCCGACGCGTCAGAATACGGGCGTTCGCTGTCTTGAACGAAGTCGTCCTCGAGGCTCGGTAGCGGACTTTTGGTGGCTTGCTTATTCATAATATGTGATTTTGTCGTTTTTTAGCTTTTGAAACCCAAAGATAGTCATTTAGGAATGCAAATTTAAGTTTATAAACTGATTTGCATACTAATTTATGATTTTTTTTATAAATAAAAAAAGAACGTACCGATTTGCGTCAGTACGTTTTTTTTATTTAACGGATATTACGCATGAGTATCACTTATTTCTCTTGTTCTTTTCGCCAGCAAAAAAAGCCGCTTCGTCGTACAGACAAAGTGGCTTTTTTTATTTTAAAAATACAATAACTCCTTTATCGCAGCAGCGTCACGTCGCCTTTATATTGCTGCACCGTGCCGTCCGCGAACTCCGCATCTATGAGGTACACATACACGTCTTGCGCGGCAGGCTGACCGCGAAACGTGCCGTCCCAACCGCTTTGTTTTATGCTGCTATTACTACCGCCGAGCGTCGGCGCGAAGTTTTCGCCCATAAAAACGAGCTGTCCCCATCGGTCGAATATCTGCATACTGCGTATGCGCACCACCGCGTCGGTGGTATATACTGCAAAAACGTCGTTATTGCCGTCGTCGTTCGGCGAAAAAGCGTTCGGGATATACACCACGGGCGCGCAACCCTGAATATCAATACTGCCTTCCACCGCGCCGCAAAGGTTTTCGGACGCGACGCTGTACACCTGCGGTGACCGCGCTACTATATTGCGCGTCGTTTCGCCCGTACTCCAAACGTAGTTCGGTAAGCCCTGCGGCGCGCTCAACACCACAGGCACGAACCGCCCGCGCAAGCAAGAAACGGTGTCTCTGCCGAGCGCGATATGCGGGAGCGGCGCGACGGTCTGCACCGTGAGGCGCGCCGTACTTTGCCCACACGCCCAAGTAGCGGTGACAGTGTAGCTGCCTGCGGCGGCGATGCGCGTTGTGCGCGTCGTGTCGCCGTTGCTCCAAACGAACTGCCTGTAATCGCCGTCGGCGCGGCACGTCACGGGTAGCCGCGTACTGCAAATAAAGGTATCGCTGACGCGCAATACAGGCGGCACAGCGAGCTGCACCGTAATCGTATCCGTCACAGTACCGCAATCACCTACGCTGCCACGCACCCAGTATTTTCCCGCTTGCGTAATGCTGACGCTTTGCGCCGTGTCGCCTGTACTCCATAGATAGCTGTCAAAACCAGTATTTGCGGAAAGGGCGAGCGGCAGCGCGGCGGCACAGAGGCTAGTATCGCGGCTGCCGTTTAGCGGCGCGGGTAGCTCGGTGACAGACACGTCGTCGATATAGATGTACGCTTGTGATAATGTGGTATTATTAGCAAACAAAGGTTTTAAATTAGTATGTGCATCATCTTTGAAATTACCAATAGTGAGCCACTCTTCGCCTCCTTTTGCTATAAACGTTTTCTCTATTTTATACCACTTGGACGTATCGGTAGCCCAAGTATTTTTGCCTATTTCTATATAATCTGTGGCGGGAATAAGATAGTTTTGGTTTGGGTCGACGGAGGTAAAAAAATCGTAGCGATAATTAGTAATTCTATTTTTTGTGAAGGCAATATCTATATCGTCAGAAAGTAGTATACTAGTATTACCTATGTCGGGTAGCACACCAGCTGAAATGTAGAATTTAGCGCAATAACCGCTACCTTTTTCTAATTTTTTAGATAACCTAGTCTGTAAATACTCACGGTATATTATATTCATGTATTCGGGCGTATTCTGATGTGTATATAGTGCTATTCCTGAAAAAGCAACCCCTGTATATGCCTGTTGGTAGTCATTACCCCAACAGTGAGGGGCGTTATTAGAAAAACCGTTTGGAATACATGGCGCAAACCAATCCGAAGTAGATAAGGTTGGACTTACCCAGTACTTCGTAAACCCATAATTATTATTGTAACCAGAAGTGTCAAATGACATAGATTTAAAGGGATCGCTACAATCGTAAATTTCTTCAAAACTCGGGTTGCGGACTAAGTTTTGCGAAAAGCAGTGGCTATTGTACAGCAAAAGCAGGTACAGTATAAAATTATTCAGTTTCATATTAGATATAGATTTAGAGGATTAACAAAAGGTAAGTATACGCTACCACAAAAGGGCAGCGTGTACTCATTTTCAATAAAAAAACTAAACTTTCTATTCTTTCACGATTTTACCTGAATAGATTTTGTCTGCCGTGAGGCGATAAAAATAAATACCTGTATTTAGGGCATCTAAATTGACCTCGAAAGCATCTTCGGTCAGTAGTTGTTTTGCCTTAAATACTTGCAATACCTCGCGCCCGTTTACATCAAAAATACTAAGTGTAGCGGGCGTTTCGGTCTCACCAGACCAATAAATAATCCCTTTACCCGTAGTCGGATTAGGCGAAAACGAAGTACCCGAGTCGGTAGTAGTGCTGCCTGTATCGGTAGTATTATGCGTATTGAGACGCGCAAATTTGCTACATTTACTAATTCGGAAATAGCCTATACTCGCTTTACTTGGGTCAGTCCAGCTACATTCGGTATTAAATACGCGAAAGGTTACCTTAAAAACATCATTTACTAAAAGATTAGCATATTCAGTTTGAAAATAGCCATTAAATAAGCTATTTAGATTTTGACTATTTTGGCTTGATGGCGACCAACCGTTAACAGTTTGTTGCACTATTCCATTAGTAATACCTGCGCCTGCTATTGGAACCCAAAAACTATTTACCTTCTTTTCCACCTTTACCTCAATCTGAGTAACTGTACCCGTGCCTAATACGGACGGCGGACATATCGAGGCGGTAAGCGCGCCCATGATAGTTGGGTTGCTTTCCGTGGTACTTCTTATGCCGCAACTAGTGCCACTACACGCGGCAACATTGAGTTGCGCGAACCCGAACTCACTATTAAGTGTAGTGATACGCACACAAAGCGGTGTAGCGGTAGTAGTACCAAAAGTATTGGTAGCCGATACCGTGATAGTGTAATCGCCGTTTACGGCACTACTAAGTATGGTCGGAAACTCGGTGAACAAATTAATGGTTGAAGCACCAGTACTGCTATAGTTTTTGGTTACTACATCAGCCGCTACGCCTGTTGGCGTACAAGTATTTGGAACATTTCGCGCTACCTTAACCGTATAGCCCGGTATAGAGGTACAGTTGCCGTTTACCGTGATATTAGGTTTTAGCGTCAGCGTTTTACACGAAAATAAACTAATCGGGCTTCCTGCAACGTCCGTACCGTTACTCTGAATCGTCGGCGCGATAACGGGTAATCCAGTTGCTGTTGTAAAATACTGCACTGTTTCCTTCCAGTTTTGGCAGCCGCTCGATACCGCTAATTTCACCTCGTAGCGTTTGCCTGGTTGAAAATTAAAACTACTCGTCCCGAAGGTTTTAGTATTAATCATGCCATTGTCCCAGCAGCCGTTTGAGGTCTGACACCACCAGCCTGCTATGCCATTACCCGCAGCATCTACTTCTTGCCCGCCGATAAAAGAATCTTTGTACGGATTACTTTGATTAGTACGCGTAATAGTAAATTGTGTGTTAGGAGCGGGGCAGTTGTTTACGCTCGTAAGCGTAAACGCGGATGGGTCTAACGCATTATTAGGGTCGGTAATGATTACCGTAAGGCTTCGCCACTCTGTATTGAAACAATCATCACTGCCGAATACACTCCCACACCATTTTTGACTAATTTTATATACGCCCGCTTTTAGCCATCTCATAGTAACTTTTGACTCAATACTCCAGATGCGACCATAATGAACACGGTAACTATATCCACGTGCACTCTCTATAATCTGGTAGCCATCTTGCGGAGAGCCGTTTTGTGGCTCGCAAATCGTTTCCATCAAGTTGGCATTCACAATCTGTGGTGTGGTGTACTGCTTATCTACAGAACCTAGACATTCATGTACGGGACCTCCGTTTTGACTTAAGCTTTGGCTAAAACCTGCCCGTGCATACAAGCTAAATAATAGCACTAAAAAAATATACTTTTTCATATTAGAAAAAATTTAGAATTTGGTTAAAATGATATTTTACATGATTATTAATACAAACGCGCCGCGCCGCTCACGCCTATATATAGGTGTAAACAGCTTTTCGCGCCTTCCGCGCCTTACGGCGGGCGCAACGGGCGGTGTTGCTGGCTTACGCCGACGCAACAGAACGGGTTTCTAACCCCCCCCCATATATAATATTTTATAATATGTTATCTGCATAGTGCTTGTATTTTGTATTGTATTTTTGTTTATATATAACGTTTTCGGTGTGCGTTTTGCTGCTTGGTGGTAAATATTTATTTTGGCTTACTTTTATAGCGCAAAGCTACGAGGTATATATTTATAAAATTGGGAGAAAATTTTGCATTTATCCGAACTTTTTTTGAATTTATATTTTATATATATTGATAATATATTTTTGTAAAATATTGTAAACAAGAATATTATATTGTCATATTATAGTAATGTAAATGTATTTTTCGAGTCATTTATCCGAAAAACTCAATTTTGAGGGTATGAATATTTATTATTATTATATGATAAGGTGATATTTTATTGATTATCAATTAGTTATAATTAATAAAAAACAAAAAAGTATTTTTTTGTTTTCAGAAAACAGCTATTTCAGCTATTTAAGAACTCAAAAAACGACATTTCAAGCTCAATCTTTTCAAATCCTCCTATTTTCATTCTAACCTCAAAAAATCCTCCTTTTATTACAAAAAATCGTTATTTGTTGTGCAAACAATAAAAAATAAACAAAAAATAATTTAAAATATTCGAATATAAATATTCCGTTTATACTATTTAAAACGTACCTTTGTGGGCTTGTAGCGTACATAGGTATAAAAAACGTATTTATAGGTGGCTATTTCAAATTATTATTCATAAATTAGTTATAAAATTCCCGTGTTATCATTCAAAAAGTGGTTTAATTTTTTTACACAAGAGCTTGCCATTGACCTTGGCACTGCCAATACGCTTATCATTCAAGACGATAAAGTGGTGGTAGATGAGCCGTCTATTGTGGCTATCGACCGTCGGACTGGCGAAACTATCGCCGTAGGGCGCAAGGCGATGCAGATGCACGAAAAAACGCACGACAATATTCGTACTATTCGCCCGCTCAAAGACGGCGTTATCGCCGATTTTCAGGCGGCGGAAAATATGATTGCAGGTATGATAAACATGATTGGTGCGCGCCGCCGCTTGTTTAGCCATATCAAAATGGTGATTTGTATCCCTTCGGGCATTACAGAGGTAGAAAAACGCGCCGTTTTTGACTCCGCAGACCACGTCGACAGCAAAGAAACCTACCTCATACACGAGCCTATGGCTGCCGCACTCGGCATCGGACTCGACGTAGAAGAGCCGGAAGGCAATATGATTATCGATATAGGTGGGGGAACGACCGAAATTGCGGTCATCGCGCTTTCGGGTATCGTCTGCGACCAGTCTATCCGCATCGCGGGCGATGAACTGACGCTCGATATTATGAATTATATGCGTCGCCAACACAATATTTTAATCGGCGAACGTACAAGTGAGCAAATTAAAATTGCGGTTGGTTCGGCACTCCAAGAATTAGATAATCCGCCTGAGGATATTGCGGTAAACGGTCGCGATATGATGACGGGTATCCCGAAACAAATAAAAGTAGGCTACTCCGAAATCGCACACGCTATCGATAAATCTATTTCCAAAATAGAAGAGGCGATATTGAAAGCCTTAGAAAACACTCCGCCCGAACTCGCAGCTGATATTTATCGTCGCGGCTTGTACCTCACGGGCGGCGGCGCATTGCTGCGCGGCTTAGATAAACGCATTTCTGCAAAAACAAAGCTACCCGTTCACGTTGCCGACGACCCGCTTCGCGCCGTAGTACGCGGTACGGGCATTGCGTTGAAAAACACTGACCATTTCTCGTTCCTGATTGATAGAAAAAGCGTTTAAGTAGTGGTAGATACGCGATGCCTCGCGTCTTATGCTAATCGTTAATCATTGAATTTGTGGAAAACTTAGTACATTTTTTGCTGCGGCACAATGCCTTTATTGTTTTTATGCTACTTGAGGCGTTTTCGTTTTATTTAATATCGCAAAACAGTAAAGAATCGGGCGTAGTACTGGCGAGTTCGGCTGGTGCTTTGCAGGGCTATGTGTATGAAACAACGAACAGTGTTTGGAAATACCAAAACCTGGCCACTCAAAATAAGCAATTAATAGAAGAGAACGCCAAGCTGCATGAGCAGTTGAATAGTACTTATTTTAGCAATAAAGTAGATACGATGCTCATCAAAAACAAGACCTTAGAGCAACAATATACCTACACGACCGCGACGGTAATTAATAATTCTATTAACCGCCAAAATAATTATATCACGATAGATAGAGGCACAAAACACGGTATTCGTTTGAATACGGCGGTCGTTTCGGCGGCTGGTGTAGTTGGTATCGTGAAGCGCGTTTCGGCGCATTACGCGGTAGTGATGTCGCTGCTGCACCACGACACGCAGATTAGTGCCAAACTATTGCGCACCAAATATTTCGGCTCGGTGACCTGGAACGGCATTGACCCGACGGTCGTTATTTTGCGCGACATCTCCAAAAATGCCAAAATAAAATTAGGCGACTCCGTCGTCACAAGCGGCTACTCGTCTATCTTCCCTACCGAAATGTTTATCGGTCGGGTAAAAGGCGTAGAGATAGAGTCGGGTAGCAATTTCCATACCGTTTATATACAACTCGGTGCCGATTTGGGTAAGCTGGAACACGTTTTTGTGGTAGATAATATTTTGCGCAAAGAGCAAGAAGACCTCGAGAAGACCATCAACGCCGAAAAAGATGAATAGCAGTTTTTTGATAAATAATGTAGTTCGGTTTTTCTTGCTACTCGTTGTGCAGATACTCGTCTTGAAAAATATTCAAGTGAGTACCTATATAGATATATTTATATATCCGATGTTCATTTTGTTGTTGCCTATTCGCACGCCACATTGGTTGTGTTTGGTCATGGCGTTTTTGATGGGTTTTATCATCGACGGCTTCTACGACACCTTAGGTCTGCACGCCGCAACCGCTACGCTTACCGCCTATGTACGCGAGTATGTTTTGCGGTTGTTAGAGCCGCGCGGCGGGTTCAGCTCCGACCGCACCCCTAATCGCCTGCTGCTCGGTAGCGGCTGGTTTTTGCGGTACGCCGCAATCCTTATGCTCATACACCTCACTTTTTGCTTGTTTTTTGAGACGCTTTCGTTCGCGCATTTCCATATTCTGATATTGCGCATCGCGATGAGCTACGTTTTTTCGCTGATATTGGTGGTACTGCCGCAGTACTTGTTTCAGTTGGAGCGGTAGGAGAGGAGTAGAAAAAACATCAATCAATGAACCGTCTCCAACACGAAACCTCACCTTACCTCCTCCAACACGCCACCAATCCAGTCGATTGGCACACTTGGAGCGACGAAGCCTTCCAGTTAGCGCGCAGCACCGACCGCCCCGTCATCGTCAGTATCGGCTATGCCACCTGTCATTGGTGTCACGTTATGGAGCGCGAGTCGTTCGAGAGCGAAGCGGTCGCGGCATACATGAATCAGCATTTCGTCTGTATCAAAGTGGATAGGGAGGAGCGTCCCGACGTGGATCAAATCTACATGGACGCGGTGCAGGCGATGGGCGTAGGCGGCGGCTGGCCCCTCAACGTTTTTTTGCTGCCCGACGGTCGCCCGTTCTACGGCGGCACTTATTTTCCACCAACGCCCATGCACCAACGCCCCTCATGGAGCGAAATATTGCAGCGCATCGCGCAAGTGTATCAAACCAACAAAACGGGCTTGCTCGACAACGCCGTGCGCCTCACCGAGCGCATGACCCGTATGGACGACGCTTTTGTAAATCGTTTTCAGAAAGAAAAAGAAAATAATAGCCACAAAAATACTATACCATACCATATATATAACGCATTTCACAGCCTAAAAGCCCAGTTTGATACCGAATACGGCGGCTTTGGCGCGCCACCTAAGTTTCCGCAAACAACCAGCGTAAAATTTTTATTAGATTATTACTACTTTTCAGGCGATAAAGACGCATTGCGACAAGCAGAGCTTTCTTTGCAAGCTATGCTCAACGGCGGCATTTACGACCAAATAGGCGGCGGCTTGTCGCGATACAGCACCGACAGCGAGTGGCTCGTACCACATTTTGAAAAAATGTTGTACGACAATGCCTTGTTTATCAACGTATTAACACAGGTTTATGCTTATACCAACAACGAAGTTTATAAAGAAACTATCGAGCAAACCCTTGAATACGTCCAGCGCGAAATGACTGCCCCCGAGGGCGCGTTTTACACCGCACAAGATGCCGATAGCGAAGGCGAAGAAGGCAAATATTATGTGTGGACAAAAGCCGAAATTGATGAATTATTGTATAATGAAAATAAAAATGTAGCAAATATTGAAAATAACGCAGACTTATACAATAATTTTTGCGTCTATTACGATATAACTAACGCAGGAAACTGGGAGGGGAATATTATTTTACGCAAAAAAAATATTTTTATTCAAAATAATGAAAATACAAAACTCGATACACAACCTAATGAAAAAAAACATATATTTGCAAACTATAAAGTGAAACTGTTGGCGGAACGCGAAAAACGCATCAAGCCGCTCCGCGACGAAAAAATTTTATTGGCGTGGAACGCTCTAATGACCACCGCTTATTGCAAATCTTATATTATTTTACAAAAAAAAGACTACAAAACGGCTGCCTTGCAAAACATGGCATTTATTTTGCAAGCCTTTATTGCCGAACAAACCGACAGTGACGCGCTATTTCATACCTACAAAGACGGCAAACGACAACACCTCGCTTTTCTCGACGACTACGCTTATTTGATAGAAAGTTTAATTAATTTATATCACATTTCGTTTGATACACAATATTTATACCTGGCTTTACGTTATACCGATTATGTGATACAGAATTTTGCCGACCCCCAAAGCCCTGCGTTTTTTTATACCGATAAGGCGCAAGCTGAACTTATCGTCCGCAAAAAAGATTGGTACGACGGCGCGCTCCCTTCGGGCAACGCAACTATGGCTAATAATTTATTGAAATTAAGCGTTTATTTTGAGCGTGCCGACCTCAAAACCCGCGCAGAATTGATGGTGCAGCAGTTGCAAGCCGCCGTAGAACAATACCCGCTTTCGTTCGCAAAATGGGCGGAAGCAATGGTTTTGTTAGCCTATCCGATTTGGGAAATCGCTATTTTGGGCAAAAATGCCGAAAATATAGCCACCGAATTACTACAAAAAAACATTCCGAACCTACTAATTATGGCGAGTAATGCACCAAACGAAGATTTTATATTAACGCAAAATCGCTATCCGAAAGCCGAAAACGAGACTTATATATATATGTGTAGAAATAATGTTTGTCATAAGCCTGTCACAAATTTAGAAAATTTATTAAAATTTATAAAAATATAAAAACAAAGTCTTACCTTAGTGTTTTATTTCCGACTATTGTCTTTTTACAGATAAAATTTTGCGCTATGAACATAAATATACCCCAACTAAAATATTTATTTATTATAGTATTTAGCGGTTTTGCTGCCGTCGCTTTCGCGCAACAACCCGTTCAGTATAGCATGTATTACTTCAATCCGTATCCTGTGATGCCTGCGGCTGTCGGTATGGATAATTCGCTGCAAGCAACCGCAGTTTTTCGCAAACAGTGGCTCGGTTTGGAAGGCAGCCCGACCTCCTTTAATCTTAACGCGCACCTGCCGTGGCAGTATGCACACGGCGGCGTAGGGGTCAAAATAAGTACCGACGCGCAAGGCGCAGAGCAAAATACCTTTGCTACCGCCAATTACGCCTATCACGTTAATACAAGCGAAACGAGCAAATTGTCTTTTGGCTTAGGTCTGGGCATGATGCAAAAAAAAATTAGAGGTTCGGTACTCCGTCCCGCCAATCAAGATGTCGCCGACGCATACATTCCGCAAGGTGACCAAACCGTCACAGCACCCGTTATAGAGTCAGGTATATATTACAAAAATAAAAATTTAAAAATAGGTGCGGCTGTTATACAATATTCTTTTAGCAATCTTCGTTATAAAAATACACAACCCGTAGCACAAGATATTAACATAAATTTGTGGCAAAATTACTACCTTACAGCCGCTTACAATATTCCGATAACCGACAATATTAGTATAGAACCGTCCTTGCTCGTGAAAGCAGACAAAGCGCAGCTACAAACCGACGCAAGTGCCGTCGTTCATATTAATAAAAGTGTATTCGTTGCCGTTGCCGCTCGCGGATACAACAGCACAAGTATTGACGCGGCAAGCGTAGCAGCAGGTACACAAATTACGCCGCAACTCTCCGTGGCTTATAATTATGATATAGGTATATCTAATCTCAAACCCGCACACAACGGCTCACACGAAGTTATTTTATACTATAATCTCGGAAAAACCATAGGCGGAGCAAAAAAACAAAAAATAATTTATAATACAAGGTTTTGGTAAAATATCAAAAATTGACTTTTTGTTAAAATTAAATTCTTTATTTTACCCGTATTAACAATATATATTCTCTATCCATTCTTAGTTGTCGTTATGTCATAATTAGTAGAATAAAAAAAATATTAGTTCAATAGTAATTATATACAAAAATATAATTACATTTGTCGCTAAATTTGTAATAAAACCTTGTTATTATTTCTATAATTACAGCGCAATTAAAAAACCAGTTTTAGTTAAACAAGCGTAACCTATATGAAAAAGCTAATTCAAATGCTTTTCCTCTTCGGGGGGGTACTAATCGCCGCGTCGTGTGGCAAAAAAGAGTCTGGTCAATTGACTGGTGTTCTCGAACGCCCGAAATGGAAAGGCGTAAACCCTTACGGTATGGTCTATATACCATCGGGTACGTTGCACGTCGGACCCTCCGACCAAGACATTCCGAACGCATTAATTGCGCGCGAAAAAGCCGTGTCTATTCAGGGTTTTTTTATGGACGACACTGAAATCACTAATAATGAATATCGCCAATTTGTGTACTGGGTGCGCGACTCTATCGCCCACGAAACTCTCGGACACAAAACTACGCCTGAAGACGGCAGCGAACCTAATATCGACTGGGAGCAAGAGATTGATTATAGCTCTTCCGACCTCGCAGGTATGTTCTACGACAAAGAGGAGCGATTCTCGGGTCGCAAGGAACTCAATGCGCGCAAGCTCGGTATGGTGTTCGAATGGTACGACTGGAAAGGCGCGGCTTACGACCGTTACAACAGCAAACGTACCAACTTCATCAAGCGCGATACACTCGTGTCGGTTTACCCCGATACCTTAGTATGGGTGCGCGATTTCACCTACTCGTACAACGAGCCGATGACGCGCAACTACTTTTGGCACCCCGCGTTTGACGACTATCCAGTCGTAGGCGTTTCTTGGAAACAAGCAACCGCTTTCTGCTACTGGCGTACCAAATTTTGGAATCATTACCTCGCAAAATCAGGCGATTTGATGTCAGAGGATTTCCGTCTGCCTGCCGAAGGCGAGTGGGAATATGCAGCGCGTGGTGGTCACGACCTCGCACCTTATCCATGGGGCGGTTATTATACGCGTAATGCGAAAGGCTGTTTGTTGGCTAACTTCAAACCAGGTCGTGGTAACTACCCAGAAGATGGTGGTTTATACACTGTAAAAGCAGACGCATACTTCCCGAACGATTACGGTCTATACAATATGGCAGGTAATGTAGCCGAATGGACTTCGTCTGCTTACTACGAAAATGCTTACTCTTTCCAACACGACTTAAATCCTGACATTCGTCAAGATGCTAAGAAAAACGACCCAGAGGCTTACAAACGTAAGGTTATCCGTGGCGGTTCGTGGAAGGATGTCGCGTACTTTATCCAAACAGGTACTCGTGCTTACGACTTCCAAGATACGACCAAATCGTATATCGGTTTCCGTACTGTACTTACTTTCTTAGGTCGCTCTATCAACGATTTTAACTAAGTAGTATTATTGTAGTATTATTGGTTTTACCTAAAATTATCGCTTTGTATCCAAACGGCTTCGCTTTTTTACATTGCTTTGCATTGTCGTAACTTTATATTATTATATTATAAAAAATAAATTTTGAAATAAATTTTAAAATAACGATTTTCGTTACAATAAATTTACAAGAACTTACGTTCTATATATATAGAAAATACAAAGTCGCAAGCAGCCAAATTCTTAATCTAAATTTCATTTAATTCAACCATATTTTTTATTAACCATTTTTTAAAATCACAATAGTAAACAATGAGCTTTGTAAAATCAAAAGGTTTCAAGTATTTCAAAAATCTAATTATCGGTTTAGGTGCAGCTATCGTACTTGTAGGCGCACTCTTCAAAATCCAAAGCTGGCCTTACGCATCTGAGATGCTAACAGTTGGGCTGCTCACGGAAGCTGGTCTATTCTTAATGTTAGGTCTTTTGGGACCAGACAAAGATTATTACTGGGAAAAGTTGTATCCAGGTTTGGACGATTACGGTTCAAGAATCGAGCCTGTAACGTCAGGTGGTGGCGGTTCGTCAATGGCAATCAGTTCGCCATTAGATGGTGCTAGAATGGAAGGTCAATTGGCGGGTATCCTCGGCGAAATGCAATCTATGAACGGCAACACTGGCGACATGGCAAAAAGCATGATGTCTTTGAAAGCACTTCAAGAAGCTGATTTCGGTCAAGTTTCTGACCAAATGAAAAAAATGGGCGATTTCTACGCTAATTTGAACGCAGCAATGTCAAGCATCAACGACTCTGTTGATGACGCAAAACGCTTCAAAGAGCAATTGGCTTCGTTGAACAACAACCTCGGCTCGTTAAATAACGTGTACGGCGGTATGTTAGGCGCAATGGCGATGGCAGCTAAAAAGTAATTTGATTAGTAATAATCATTTATTTGCAGCAGTATTGCAACCATTTTTTAAAATTAATCAATAACTTTAACCGTTTAATCACGTTAATTAAATCATGTCAATTCCAAAGGAACCACGGCAGTTGATGATCAACTTGATGTACTTGGTACTAACAGCAATGTTGGCACTCAACGTATCAGCCGAAATTATAAATGCGTTCTTTGCTCTCGAAAAAGGAATTAATGATAGTTCTGAAATCGTAGGCAAATCGCACAAGGGAATGATGGAGGCTCTTGATGTATCTATTAAAGCAAATCCTAAAAATGCAACTTGGAAAACTCGTGCAGACCAAGCTCTAAAAATAGGAGATGCTTTTGAGAAAGAAATAGATGGATACCGTCAAGAACTTTTTACCGCAGCAGGTGGGCCACACCCAGATCATCCAGATAGACCATATCATTATAAAGATAAAGATGTAACTACTCGTCTTTTTGTGGTAGAAGGTCGTGGAGACAAAATTAAAGCAGCTATCGAAAAAGCGCGCAATGATTTATTTGGTGTGCTAGATGATAAAGGTAAAAAATTATTAGCTACTAGTTTACCGTTAGCTATTGATGAAATACCGAAAGACTCAGATGCTAAATCATGGTCGGAGCTTAAATTTAAGCAAATGCCAGTAGCGGCTTTAATGCCGACTTTTGCCAAAATGAAAAA
This sequence comes from Saprospiraceae bacterium, assembly GCA_043778315.1. Taxonomy (GTDB): domain Bacteria; phylum Bacteroidota; class Bacteroidia; order Chitinophagales; family Saprospiraceae; genus JBEEMU01. The sequence goes on from JAYWGJ010000241.1 coordinate 13,921, forward strand.
TGACTCGAAAGTGGCAGTAACTCAAATTTTGAACTACTGTATGGACGAGGCTTCGGGCAAGTTGGAGTACAAACCAGACAGCTATGTAGTAGCGATTATGCCCAAAAAAGCGTACCTGGTTTCAGGTCGCGATAAGTTTGAGGCAGATCTTACTATGGGTGCTTACAGCTCTACAAATAGTAATATTCGTATGACCGCTAACGGTGCAAATGTACCAGTAGTGAAAGGTGTAGGTCATTATTCAGGTGGGCCAGAAAGTGGTGCAGGTGAAAAAACATTCACAGCTACGGCTACGTTGGTTAATCCAGCAACATCGCAAAGTACAACTGTAAAGGGTGAGTTCAAATATGAAGTAGGCGCGGGTGGTTTTGCTACCGTTTCTGCGGATATGATGAATGTATTTTACATCGGTGTAGATAATCCTATTTCTATCGTCGCAGCAGGCGTAAGCTCTAATAAACTGACAGTTAGTATCAGTGGTGCGGGTGGCTCGATGAGCGGTAGCGGTAAAGGTCGTGTAGTGAAGGTAGGCTCACCAGGTGAGTGTACGGTAACGGTATCGGCGGCAGGTGAAATGACACCAGCTACTTTCAAATTCCGTGTAAAACGTATTCCAGATCCAGTGGCTTGTTTCCGTCCAGGCGGTGAGTCGTCAGGTTTGATGGGTTCGGGTGAAATGAAAGCGCAGTTGGGTGTGATTGCCGATTTGCGTAACTTTGATTTCCAAGCGAAATGCGAAATACAAGGATTTGAAGTGAGCTATGCTAAAAAACGGGAAGACGTTGTTACAACCATGAATGGTGGTACTCGTTTTGACGGCAAATCGCAAAGTATGTTACAGCAAGCTAAACCAGGTGATATTTACTACTTTGATAATATCAAGGCACGTTGTCCAGGTGATATCGCAGGTCGTAAAATCAATTCAATGGTTTGGAAAGTTAAGTAACCTGCTTCATTATTAAAATTAATTTCAATTATTTTTTATTAAAATACAATAAGTGAGGCGAGTTTATCGTTTATAATATAAGTAAACTCGCTTCACTTTATTTTTATTCCCTTTGTTACAATATTAATTGTATTATTTTAGCACCAAAATAGTATTACCAAATAGTGAGGGCATCAGTTCCTTTTACTCTAAAACAGTTAAAACGTTTAAATTCATTTAAGATGAAGGTTCAAACAATATTGGCTAAATTGACCTTAGTAGCAATTATGGTCGTAGCAAGCACTTGGAGCGTATCTGCGCAGGACGGCTCGGAAGACCGCAACGTAGAAACAGACAACAGTGCAACCCCAAGTGTGCCAGGTTCAGCAGTTGCGCCTACGGCTACTACGGCGAAGCCGGGTGGCGGCGACCCTAAAAAGTCAGAAAAACCTGCGGTAGATCCGAAAGATGTACCTATGGACTCGCCTTACGAGCGTAAAATATACAAAGAAAAACGAGTATTGGGCTATGACCATATACGCGAGGCTGATGTGTTTTTCGAAAAACGTATTTGGCGCGTGATAGATGTACGCGAAAAAATCAATAAACCGTTTGTTTATCCAAAAGAACCGTTTATCAATATCATCATGGACGCGGCTAAAAACAATGAAATTACGTTGTATAGTACCGTTGATGGTGATGAGTTCAAAACGCCGCTTTCTTCTGACGAAGCGAAATCAATGGGTACTAACTCGGATACGGTGGTGACTTACGACCCCGAGACTTTCGCAGAGAAAGTGACGGTAGTACACAACGACCTAAACTGGGAGGACATCAAACGTTTTCGCGTGAAAGAAGTTTGGTTTTTTGACAAAGAAAGCTCTACTTTACAGGTGCGCATACTTGGTATCGCGCCTATCAAAGAGGTGAAAGACGATAAAGGTAATTTCCGCTTCGAGCAGCCGATGTTTTGGGCATACTACCCAACGTTGCGTACTACTTTGGCGCGTCACGAGTCGTTCAATCCGCTCAACGATGCACAACGTATGACTTGGGAAGACGTGTTCGAAATGCGTTTGTTTTCAAGCTACATATTTAAAGAGTCGAATGTTTACGACCGCCGTATCGAACACTACAAAACAAGTGGTGTAGATCAGTTGATGGAGGGCGAAAACATCAAAAACTCTATCTTCAACTTCGAACATGACCTTTGGAGCTACTAGGGGAATTATAAATTATAAATTATGAATTATGAATTATGAAATCGCAGATTCGGAGTAGTATCCAATTATGAATTTGTAAAGCATAAGAATTGTGTTTGTAATTGTTTAGAATAGCAAAAAAGCTAATTATAGAACTATAAAAGTCCCTTATCTGAGCGTTCGGATAAGGGGCTTTTTTGTTTTCAACTCGGGTTAGTATATTTTTAGAGAGCGTTATCTTTTAAGGTGGGAATAAAAGAGGCGTGGAGAAGATTTTTTTTAAACGCGGACAAGCAGAGGGGCAAAGAGACAGAGTGAGAGGGTTTTTTTAGACGCAAAGAGGCAGAGAAGATTTTTTTAAACGCGGAGAAGCAGAGGGGCAAAGAGACAGAGTGAGCAGGGTTTTTTTAGACGCAAAGAGGCGCGGAGAAGATTTTTTTTAAACGCGGAGAAGCAGAGGGGCAAAGAAACAGAGTGAGAGGGTTTTTTTAGACGCAAAGAGGCAGAAAAGATTTTTTTAAACGCGGAGAAGCAGAGGGGGCAAAAAGACAGAGTGAGCAGGTTTTTTATCACAAAGAAGCAAAGGCATATTGTAAAAATGCTATTGTTTATTACAAAATCATTATTTCCTATCATAAAAATCAAAAAGATGAAAAAAATATTTCTTGCGCTTATCGCAATAATACCGCTATGGACAGCGACCGCACAACAGACGTTGCGCTACGCGCAGCCGCATAGACAATTGGAGGACGCGACGAAACGCTACGACGAGCGGGCTTTCGGAGTAGCACAACAGGTGGCGACGCTGTACTTAGAGCGTACACCGCTCACGAACTTGCCTGCGGCAAACGGATTGACTGATGCGGCGGAGTTGCTGAAAGCTAAATCGGCTGTGCGCCTCAATATGCGCGAAAGCGAAAAGCTAATTTCTAATTATATCCGTTGGCATAACGCCGAGCCTGCGGGCGCAAGCGCAGGTATGGAGATGGCGAACTATTATTACGAAAAAGGCGACTACGATAAAGCGTTGCACTTTTTTGAGAGTAGAGCCGATGCAAGCGGACTAAGCAACGACGAGCTATCGGAGCTGAAGTTTAAGACAGGGTACGCGTATTTCGCAAGAAAAAAATATGCCTCCGCTAAATCTTACTTTAAAGAGGTGCGCAATGTGGAGGCTTCGCCGTATCACGGACAAGCAAATTACTATTTTGGATTGGTGTCGTTCTTTGAACGCAACTATAAAGATGCTTTATCTGCATTCAAAATAGCAGAAAAAACAACCTTGTACAGTAAAATAATTCCGTATAATATCTGCCAAATTTTGTTTGCAGAAAAAAAATACGACGACTTAATCGCGTATGCCGCACCGATGGCAAATGATACGCGGTTGAAAGATTTGAATGGTATCGTGCAGTTAATAGGACAGGCGTACTTTGAAAAAGGAGACTACAAAACCGCTTTGCCGTACTTAGAAAAGTATGTTTCCTTGACTAATAAGGTGACGGAAAAGGACTTTTATCAAGTAGGATATACGCAGTACAAAACAGGTGCTTACGCACAAGCGACGCAGAACTTCGAGCAGTTGCGCAACCAAAAGAACGAGCTTGGACAAAACGCCTTGTATCATTTGGCAGATTGCTACTTAAAAACGGGGAACAGTAAATCGGCGCGGTCTGCCTACAAAGAGGCAAGTACGATGAACAATAATCCGACTATACAACAGACTTCCCAGTTTAATTATGCCAAATTGACATATCAACAAGGCAACGACCAAGAGGCGTTGAACAGCTTGAAAAATGTACCCGAAAACTCGCCGTATTACGCAGACGCGCAAGATTTGATGGCGGACGTACTAGACAAAATGTCGGACTACCAATCGGCGATAGACTTCATCAACAAATTGGGTAAACCAACCACTAAACAACGTGCTGCTTTGCAGCGTGCGCATTACAACAGAGGTATGCAGTTGCTGAACCAAAATCAATTGGACGCAGCCGCAGGGCAGTTTTCTTCGGCAGAGAAAGATGGGATTAATTTGCGCACTAAGGCGTTGTCGAAGTATTGGCTCGGGGAAATCGGTATGCGCAATAAACGATACGAAACGGCACTATATGACTTTAATAATTTCGCTACGATAGCCAAAACGGTAGATAATTTGCCCGAAGAAAGTTCGTTGCCAACAGCCTACTACAATATGGGCTATGTGTATTTCAACAGTAAAAAGTACAGCGAAGCGGTTAAGTTTTTCGGGAGAGCGATAGAGGGCATCGATAAAAATAAATCTTATTACCAAAATCCAAAAATAACGCAAGAAATGTATCCCGAGGCGGTGTTGATGTCGGGTGATGCGCACTTTAAGCTCAAAGAATACGCCAAAGCGAACAGTTTTTACAGCCGCGTGATTAATGGAAACTATAAACAAGCAGATTATGCGATGTTGCAGCAATCTAAAATTGCCTCTACCAAAGAGGATTTTGTGAGTGAAATCGGTTTGTTGGATAACGCAATAGATAGATACCCGAACACGGAATATGGAGATGTGATGTTGTTCCGTAAAGGCGAAGCGTTAGTGCTGAAAGGCGCAGGGCAGAGCGATATTGTAAATAATTACACTAAATTATTGACAAAATACCCAAAAAGTAGTTTGTATAACACTACTTTATTGAAGTTAGGTAATTTTTATACGAACTTAGACCAAAAAGATAAGGCGTTGGAGTATTACAAACGGGTGTTGCAAAGTCGTCCGACGCAGCGTGAAGCCTTAGATGCACGCAACGCAATAGAAGGCGTTTACTTGAGCAACGGGGACGAAACTGGGTACATTTCTTACCTCAACACACTGCCCGAAGGCGGCGGACGCAATATAAAAGAGGACACTTTGACGTATCAGGCGGCGTACTCGCTCTATAATAAAGGCGACTACAACGCGGCGGCGGTGAAAGCGACTAATTATATGACGAAGTTTCCGAAGGGTTTTAACTTCTGGGACGCGCTGACTATCCGCGCCGACGCATTTTACAACACTAATAAATACAGCGAAGCAGCATCAGACTACGATAAATTAATCGCGCACGGTAATGACCGCAACTATATCCGTAATCTTGACCGCGCAGCGACGATTTATTACGAAAAAGAAAAGAATTATGGCAAAGCCTACATCGCTTACTCGAAGTTGGCAGACGCGACGACCGACGACGAGCAACGAACGTCCGCTAAACTCGGGCAACTGCGGTCGGCGTACCAAAATAAGCAGTATGAAGATGTGGTACCGCAGGCGAAAGCGGCGTTGCAAAATAAAACATTAGAAAAATTACCTGCTGCGGAGTTTAATTATTATTTGGCGAAAGCCGCAGGAGCGAAAAAAGATAAAGCGACAGCAAAAACCGCTTGGATCAACGTGATTGCTAATGCCGACGACGAGCGTGGCGCGGAGGCGCGTTATGAAATTACAAAAATGCTGTATGAAGACCGAAAATTAGCGGCGGCAGAGGACAACGCCCTCAATTACGCAGGCGATATATCGGCGGAGAATCAAGACTGGGCGGTGCGTATCTTGCTGATACTAAGCGATATATACACAGAGAAGAACGAGGGACTAAACGCGAAGGTGACGCTCGGTAGCATTATAGAGAATTACCCGAACGCGGATAAGGCGTTGATAGCGGAGACGAAACAAAAACTGGCGCGTTTGGATAAAGCAGACCAAGACAACTCGCGTATCATCACACCGACCGACGCACCCGCGACCGAAGGCACGACTGAAACCGCACCCGACACGCCGACCATAGAACCTGACCCGACTCCCGTACCGCCGAAAACGACCACTCCAAAAACTACGCCGAAGGCGACGACCTCGAAAGCACCTGTTAAGGTTGTGCCGAAGAAAGGGAAGAAGAAGTAAAAATTAGTGAATAGTGAATAGTGAACAGTGAACAGTTTTGAGCGGTTAGTAAATAGTGAATAGTAAACAGTTTTAAACGATTAGTAAATAATGATTAGTAATTAACAACTAGCGATTAAAAATAAGAATTAGTAAATAAATAATATAAAAGCGACTCAATAAGGATTATCCTTATCGAGTCGCTTTTTTTGTTACAAAACTACAAAATTAAACAAATTATTAATAAATTAGCACTGTAAACTAACTAATATGCTTACAAAACTGTTCACTATTCATTGTTGATTGTTCACTATTTTTTAAAAACTGTTCACTATTCACTGTTCACTGTTCACTATTCGTTGTTCACTACAACGTTTCCAATTCTACCGAAAGCAAGGCGGTGTTGCCGTCGGTGATGCTGATAGTAGCGGTAGATTTTTTGTAACCTGCCTGCATCACACTCACGACGTAGTCGCTTTCTTTGAGGTCTTGTATAAAAGAATTGCCTTTTGCGGTAGTTTTTCGGTCGGCTATTTTATTGTTATTGCTGTCGACAATGCTAATATCTGCTTTAAATATAGGCGTTTTGGTGGCTTTGTCAATAACATTGATTTGTAAGGCGCGGTTGCGCGTGATAGCGTTACCTACTTTATTGGCACTGGTGTATTGGTAGTAGAAAGCAGGATTGGTGAAGCGGGCTACTTCGGCGTGGTCGGCTATTTCTTTCAATAATAAGTCCGATTCGGTGATAAGTCGTGCTATTTCTTGGGTGTGGAACTTTACGCCGTTGCGCCCGATTTGGGCTTGCGGGATAAACTTGGTGAAGTCGGTGATGGTTTGTTTGAAGTCGGTGAGTTGAGCTGCGGTGAGCGTAGTCATTGCACCGATAGCGGCGATATTAGCGTTGGCTTCGCTGTAAATAATATTGGCGCTATTCAATAAATCAGTGTCATTTTGCGTTTTTAACTTAGAAACAGTAAAATTTATTTTTTCGTATAAAACAATATCATTCACACTCCTTGCATACGACTTGGCGCACACGACGATAAAAAAACCTAAATCAGCCAATTTGGCTTTAAGTACGGTTTTGCTTTGCGTTCCACCTGCGTTGGAGGTGGCTTGCGTCTGCGAATGAGCAATAATTTCCGCGATGTAATTTTCTAACTGCACCGTCCAAACGGCAGAGTTGTAAAGGGCGGCGGTTGCAGTAGCATTAGTACTGAAACAATTATCCACGCTTAATAAGCGTTTCAATTTTTGATTTTGACTTCTGGTCATATTTTTTTTTTAAAAATAGTGATTAGTGATTAACGATTAGCGATTAGTATCAAATAATCAAAAAAAAAACGTTAATACTAAATTTAAAATTAGATAAATATTAAATAAAATTACTTAAACTAAATATATAAGGTGCTACACTAAATATATAAGGTACTCGCCTGACAATATAACCGCTTGCACTAAATATATAAGGTAATCAACTGACAATATAACCGCTTGCACTAAATATATGACCGCTTGAACTAAATATATGACTACTTACAGTAAATGTATGATCGCTTCTACTAAATATATAATTGCTTGATAAATAAAGATTATCAATTGTAAATTATTAATAACTGCTTATACTAAATATATACTTGCTTACATTTAATATATAGCCGCTTACATTACAAACATCAATAATTATACCACAAATATAAACACATTATTTGATATAATAATATAGTTGAATAAAAAAATAATTATTTTTATTAAAAATATAAATTATAAACAAAAAAGTTGTATGTTTGTTTAATAAAATATGTTATAATTATACAAAAAAACACAAACCTCGTATCATTTATTAGCATTATAAACAAAAAATAAAATTATGGTCAATAAACAATCTTGGAACTACATCAGTCAGCAGAATAAGGTGACGGTAGTTTCGCTACACCATAAAGTAGCGACAGGGGAGTTGTTGATTTATTTTGCAGAAGAACTACTTTGGGCTGAAAAAAATGTAAGTACGCAAATATCTATACCATTTTTTTGTGACGACGAGCTGTGTAAAATACACGTCATACCCAAAAACAATAAATACTATTATGAATTTGAGATAGACCGCAAAGCAGATACGCCGTACAATCGTTTGCGAAAAGCAGCAGACCGAAAAGAATTTACAAAAGGTATGAGTTTGGTGGTGCTTACGGTAGGTATTCTTGTGGGATTGGTGGGTGGCGGATTTTTGTATAATAAATATGTAGATGCGTGCGCGCTTCGCGATAACGGCATTAATGTTGCGGCGAAGCTCACGCCATTTCCGCATTCAAAGTACAATTGTACGGCGAGTGCCGATAATATAATTAACTTTGCTATACAACTCGATACGCTCAACGGTGCAGTACTATTGCCCTGCGGGCTACCCGTCGCGCTTCACGACGAGTTTGTACTACGCTACGACCCTGACGAGGTCACTAATAACTTCCTTAATCTGAACGCCCCTACCGAATGGCAAATGCAGCGTTTATTTAATAGGACGCTCGAGCATCATTATATAAAGCACCCTAACGCAAAAGCGAGTACCGAAGCGCAATGTATTTTACAAGCGGCTATGCAGCTAAACGGCTTGCGCGGTATGGCGGATTTCTATTATCAAGATACGGAGATATTGGAGTACGCGCCGCACAACCGCCTCACTTACGCGCTGATGTGCAGTCGTTTTGATTATCGAGACGCGGTAGATGAATGCAGGTAATTAGTAATTAATGATTAGTGAACAACTAATAGTGAATAGTGAATAGTAATTAACGATTAGTGAACAACTAATAGTGAATAGTGAATAGTAATTAATGATTAGTGAACAACTAATAGTGAACAGTGAATAGTTTTTATGTACAGACCCTGAAAGGGTCAAATGTGCATAGCCGTAGGTGCAACCTACGGACATGACGAGAATACCTACGGACACGATGAAAATATCTACGGGCTTAATTTTCCGTAGGTTGCACCTACGGCTACGAACATTCAAGCCCTTCGGGCTTGTGTGTTGTGGGTACGGGAAAGGTGACCCTGAAAGGGTCAAATGTGTATAGCCGTAGGTGCAACCTACGGGAATAAAATAATGGATATCTCCGCAACCCTTATAGGGTTAAACATTTTTGAATCTACCTACAAATACAAAAAATACCTATCACACTCCCTCAAAACAAAAAGCGACCACACCGATAAGGCGTGGTCGCTTTTTGCGTTAAGCTAATCCATTAATTATTTTGCTTTCACCAACTTAAATACTAAGCTCGTACCGCTTTGGGTAGTCACGTTCAAAAAATATGTGCCGTCAGGGAACGACGGCGCGCTGAGGTCTATCGGCATATTTTGCGTACCGTTGTCGTTGGTACGCGACTGTTGCAGTAGGGTTTGCCCGAGCGTGTTGGTTAGCGTAAGCTGCGCAGAATTGGCAGCCTTCGTTTTCCAAATGATATTAAACACACCGCTTTGGGAAGGATTCGGGAATACCGACCAGTCCGTCTTACCCTCAAAAAAGAGGCTTTGTATGGGTGTGTAAGTTGCTTTGCCATCTGCGTCTATCTGCTTTAAGCGATAATACTGCGAGCCTTCTTTTATGGGTTCGGTGTCGGTAAATGCGTAATACTGCGGCAGGGTAGTAGTGCCATGCCCGCGTACCGTGCCTATCTGCTCAAACTTATTGCCAGTAGCCGAGGCATCTCCGCGTGCTACCTCTACTTCAAATCGGTCGTTGTTTAGCTCCGAGGCAGTTGTCCAACGGAGTAGCGCGTCAGTGTGTTGCTTCGTTGCGGTGAAGTTTGTGAGCGTGACAGGGAGCGCGATAGTTCCCGAAGGCGAGCCGTGATTGAGCCAAAACTCCGAGAACGAACTCACTTCAAACTCCGCATAATAGCCGTTGTCGTAAGGAATAATATCGGTGTTCGCGGGTAGTATAAAGGTGTGGTTGCTGCCCGCGTTATCTGTCAAAGTGCCGTTTTCTAAGGCGTTTGAGCCGCTATATTTGGTAATACCCAATTGGTAAGCGTCCTTCGGCGCGGCGCAAGTAGCGCAGCCCGTTCCTGCTATTGCCTCGTCTATTTCGGCTTTTGTGAAGTACATACGGAGGCGCACATTGCCCGCAGGAGCGGTAGTAGGGCGCACCACCCAGTTGCGGTCGGGGTAATATTGTTTGTTGTCGTCGCGCAGCGCGCCACTAAAAATGTATTCGCGCACCTCCGTGCTGCCTAAGGTTTGCCCTTGCGGATTAATAGATACAATCAGGTTGCCACCCGAAGCAAAGTTTATCCAAGAACTTCCCGAAACCGCTTGCGTGATGCTCGTATTTGCTGCCGTATAAATCGCCTGTTTGCTATATATATGTATGTCGTCAATCGCTACGCCCTCCTCGTTTGCGCCTCCATCGGCGTTGAAAATAAAACGAAAACGGGTGCTGCTCGATACTGCTGCCGTCGGTATCGGGAGCGTCGCGACGTGCCAAGTAGTGGCATCGAGTGTGCTTGTCCAGCCTTGTGCCGCGTCGTTATACCATTGTGTACTGCCGCTCGCGCCTTGCGCACCTAAGCGCGACCAGGCTTTGCCGTCGGTGGAGTATTCCATATACAAAAAGTCGCAGGGTTGCGGCGTAGGGCAATATTCTATCTTGAAAATATGGCTGAAAGAGAGCATCGGATTAGCGAGTGCCGTAAGGTCGAAGCACGGCGAAGTAAGAAAAGAACGCTGCGCGTCGCTATAGTTGCCGCTTAGTTTGGTTGCCCAACAATTTGCGCCGTTTGCGGCACGGTCTATCAAGGTTTTGGTTGGTATTCCACGAGTCCAGTCGTCGTTAGTACCGTTATGGTACCAGCCTCCGTCGTTCGTCTCGAAGCCTTGCAAATAAGGGAACGCGCTGACGCTGCCTTGATTGATGCCGCGTTTGAATACCACCGTGTTATTGCCTACAATATCGTCTGCAAAAGTCAGGCTCACGCTAAATGTGTATTCGCCCGTCTGCGCGAACGTGTATGTACCTATATTAAAATTAAATACAGCTTTACCAGCCAACGCCGCGAGGTTAGCTGTGCCGCTAATAGTTGTGGGCGCGCCCGTCGGCGGCGTGATAACGCAGCTCACGGGAACGCTTGCCGTGACGGTGGAAGTGGAGGCATTGTAAATATCAATACTTACGTTCGTGCCTGCCGCGACGCAACTATTCGGGGCGGTTACGT
>JAYWGJ010000242.1:0-6020 GCA_043778315.1 Saprospiraceae bacterium
CGTTGCGTACCAGTCTATTGTACCTACCGAAGCTGTTGCGACCAAGTCGGCTGTTGCCGTAGGCGTACAAACAGTGCTATTTGCAAATACAGGTTTTTCTGCTACGTTTACCGTAACGGGTACGCGGTCGCTTGCGCAAACCGAAGTACCGCCGCCCCAAGTGATGCGGAGATAGCCGTTGCCTTGATTACCGCCTTGAACGTGTACCACATTGCTGCACGAAGTAGGGTCGGTATAGGACGAGCCGCCGCCGCCGCCGCCATTGGAGCCGCCGTAGCCGCCGCCACCGTAGTAGCCGCCGCCGCCGCTACCATTGCTGTTACCATTGCCGCCATTCCCTAAACTACCATTTCTAATAGCACCTGTTCCACCTATTCCACCTGCTGTTTGTGAACCACCTGCGTTATTCTGTCCGCCACCTATTAATCCGCCACCTGCATAACCAGAAGAGGTATTCGCACCGAATCCTCCGAAAGCACCGCCGCCACCTGCTACTACGAGCCGAGAGGTAAGACCTGTACCTGTGCGTATATCGGTAGCACCGCCACCAGCATCAGAGGTACCTGCATTACCGCCGCCATTATAGCCCCCAGTATCACCCGAGCCGCCTACATATATATTTAATATTTGACCAGGTATAACGGCTAAGGTCGTTTGTACTATACCACCTTGACCGCTGCTACCGTTGCCAAATGATGCGCCTTGCGCGCCTGCTGCGAATACCTCGAGGCTTGTTACGCCAGCAGGTACGGTAAAGGTTTGCGGTGCGCCCGTAGCCGCGAAGGTCAGTTGCTCGGCAGGGTGTACGCCTGCATAGTAAGTCGTATTCGCCGTAGGCGTAACCGTATAAGCCGCGCCGCTTGCTACATTAGTCAATGGCGTGCCGCCCGCAGACGCATCGTACCAATCTATCGTTCCGTTTGTAGTAGTAGCCGAAAGGCTTGCCGTAGGGTCAGCGCAAAGCGTATTATTCGCTACCGTAGGTAGTATAGACACTGCTTGTGTAACCGTAAGTGCCGTTTGCGGACTAAAACACTCAAAGAGACCAATATCTGCAATTACAGTACGATAGGTTGCTCCTACATAGTAAGTACCTGGTAACAGGTTTTGCACTAAAAACCCTGAATTAGGTAGCAATGACCCGTCAGCGCTAAATTGTGCATCGACAGGCTGAATAGGGTTAATTTGTAAAACGTAACCATTCACATTACTTCCCGACACGCTCACCAAAGTAGGCGTAGCACCGCATAACGCTATGCTGCTCGGCGACACCGTAGGTGCGGAAAGCGTAGGGACAAGCACTACGCGCACCGAAGACGAGGTCGCACAGCCAATAGCCGCATCGGTTACGGTCACGGTATAAATGCCTGAGCTTGTAAAGGTGTTTTCGTCGGTTGTCGGTGTTGCGCCGCCTGACCAGGCGTAGCTTGTGCCGCCGCTTGCGGTGAGTACGGTGCTAGTTGCATCGCATACCGCCGTCGCACCTGCAATAGCGACATTGACTGTATTTACGGCTACCTCAACGGTAGCTGTAGCCGTACAGCCTATTGCATCAGTAGCAGTAACCGTATAGGTTGTAGCTGCCGTGATATTTGTGGCGCTTACTGATGCACCTGTTGTGCTACCTAAGAAGGTAGTAGGCGACCAAGCGTAGGTTGTTGAGCTTGTTACGGTAGTACCGCCCGTAATTGTTACGTCGTAATCTTCGGTTTCGCCATCGAGAACCCCACTACATGGTGGATCCGTTAAGTCGTTGAAGTTATTAGTACCGAAGCCACACCGTACTCTAAGTCTTGTTTTACCATTTATTGCAGTTGTAGGTATAGTAGCGGTAGCGGTGTAAATAGCACCAGGTCCAGTTGGGACATCTGAAAATATTTGCTCATTAGCACTAAATACACCATCTTGATTATAGTCTATCCACGCGGCTGCACTTTCAGGAGAGGTAGTACTAGTGGATACTGACATCGGATATGCCGTACCTGCGGTGAGGGTAGGATTGAAGGTCGTAAAATAATTATTAACATCATCGCAGCCAGAGCTTCTATTGATGGTCGCGAAGGTAACATTACTTATTATATCGCCACTGTTACAATAATTACCAATTAAACAGTAGGCAAGTGCGCTTGCCTCTAATACGCTACTCCCACCATTACACACGGTCGCAGGCGTAGCCGACATACTCCCAATCGTAGGTAGTGCGTTCACGGTCACGGTTTCGGCAGTCGTTGCGGAGCAGCCGTTTGCGTCTGTTACGGTTACGGTGTAAGTACCCGAAGTAGCAAATATATTTGCGTCAGTCGTTGGTGTTGCGCCACCAGACCATGCGTAGGCATTGCCGCCCGAAGCGGTAAGTACTACGCTACCGCAAGCGGTTGTAGTACCTGCAATAGCGGGCGTAGGCAGTGCGTTTACGGTCACTTCTACCGTAGCAGTAGCGGTACAGCCCGTCGTAGGGTCAGCAGCCGTGACGGTATAGGTCGTTGCTGACGTGATATTCGTTGCGTTTACAGATGCACCTGTTGTACTGCCTAAAAAGGTGGTAGGGGACCAAGCGTAGGTAGCGGTTGTGATACCGCCCGTAATTGTTACATCGTAGTCTTCGGTCTCGCTATAGTTTAAGTTACCACACGGAGTAGGAACATCCTGATTTACAGTTCTTACACGAAGTCTTGTTTTGCCACTCAATGCGTTTGTCGGTATAATAATGTTACCAGAAGATATATATACACCACTGTTTATCTCCTCGCCTCCACTAAAAACGCCGTCTTGATTATAATCTATCCACGCCTTAATACGTACCTCAGTGTCATCTGCTGCTATATAGAGAGGGTATGTCGTACCTGCTACAAGCGTAGGATTGATAGTAGTATTATAACTATAGCTATCACAACCTGAACTCTTATTGATACCTGCAAAAGTTACATTTCCTATCGCACCTACAACGTTACAGTTATAACTATTAGGCTGACAATAGGTAGGTGCTGTTGCGCTTGCCGCCAAAACACTACTCCCGCCAGTGCATACGCTCGCAGGCGTAGCCGAGATACTCGCTATCGGAGGCGGCGCGTTTACCGTTACGGTTTGCGAAGTAGTAGCGAAGCAGTTGTTTGCGTCTGTTACAATTACGGTGTAGTCGCCGCTTGTAGTAAAGGTATTGGCATCGGTGTTGTTGCTATTGCCGCCTGACCATTGGTAGGTATTGCCACCCGAAGCGGTGAGTGCTACGCTACCGCAACCCGTTGTAGTACCTGCGATAGTTGCCGTAGGCAAAGTATAAATAGTTACGGTTTGGGAAGCCGTTGCGGTGCAACCCGACGCGCCGTCGGTAACGGTGACGGTATAGTCGCCCGAAGCGTTAAATGTATTCGCATCGGTTGTAGGTGTTGCGCCGCCTGACCAAGCATAAGTTGCGCCGCCCGAAGCGGTTAAATCAACCGTACCGCCACACGCGGTTGGCGTACCCGTAATAACAGGCGTTGGTATATTTACACTTACTAATTGGTCTGCTGTTGCGGTACAGGCGTTGCCGTCTGTTACGGTTACGGTATAAGTGCCTACTGCCGAAAAAGTATTGGCAGCCGTAGCCGGCGTTGCGCCGCCCGACCAGGCGTAGGTGCTGCCACCCGAAGCCGTTAGGTTTACTGCGTCGCAGCCCGTACCTGTTGCCGTACCCGAAATTGTTGGGGTAGGTAGTGGAAACACGGTAGCAGCAAATGTAGCGGTTCCAGTACAGCCGTCGCCAGTTGTTACGGTCACGGTATAAGTATCCGAAGCTGTAACTGTAATAATACCGTCTGTTTGAGTTGTAGACCATACAAACGAAACTCCGTCAACAGTACCTATGGTAACTGGCGTACACGAAGAACTTAATTGTGTGATTGACGGGGTTACAATGGGGTTGATAACTATTATTTGTGAAGCCGTTGCGGTACAACCCGTACTTGTCGTGGTTACCGTAACAGTATAAGCACCCGAAGTGTCAAATGTATTCACATCGGTTGTTGGTGTTGCGCCTCCTGACCATGCGTAGGTGTCGCCGCCCGAAGCGGTAAGTGTTGCCGTGCTACCAAAACAAGCAGACGTTGTACCTGCGATAGCAGCAGTCGGCGCGGTTGTCACTACCTCAACGGTAGCCGTGCCTTTGCAGCCTTGCGCGGTTGTCACAGTAACGGTATAGATTGTTGTCGTTGTAGGCGTAACCGCCGCCGCCGCCGTCGCGTCGCCTGTACTCCATGCAAACGTATCGGTTGTATTCCCCGAACTCGCTGTGAGCGTAGTGTTAGTACCTGCACATATTGTAGTTGTACCTGCAATAGTAGCGGTAGGTAGGGCGAAGGGCGTACAAGTTGTGCCTGTCGTTACGCCGCCTGGTGCTACAAAATTGGAGCTTGCTCCATTATTCGCAAAGTTTTGCATGGTAAAATCATCTCCATTACTTGTTGCATCTGTTGCCGATGTTATCGACGTATTATTACCCGTTGCCAAACCTTGATTAAACTGATAATACCCTGCTAAACCTAGTTCATTACCGACGAGTTCGCAGTTGCGGTGTGCGTCCATTTCGGGTAAACAAAGCGCGCGATTCCATATACGAAACTCGTCCATATCGCCTTTGAAGTGACGACCAATGCCGTACCACGCCCCAATAATTGTAGGTTCGCCGCTTACAGTAGGTTGTGGTATGCCGCCCGATGTTTTTAATACGCCATCAATATATATATTAGCGGTAGTACCATCGTGTGTAATCGCAAGATGCGTCCACACGTTTTCTGTAATGGCTGCTGGCACGCCGAGATAGCCACCGTTACTTGTCATCGTCAAATTCCATACCCCACCATTATTCCCCTCTAAATAAATAGCAAAATTATTAACTGATTTACTAAAAATAGTCGGATACGGTTCACCTGTCGGTGCTAATTTTATCCAGGTTTCTAAGGTGAAGGGTCCTGCAAGTGTGGCATTGCTACTTGTATTGGGACCAAGATAATCGTCGCCACCGTCAAAATTGAGGGCTGCCGATGGTGCTAAACTACTGCCTTGCACCGCAAAATCATACACACTTTCGTTACAATCATCGTTATTGACGGTGATGGTGGCGGTTTGTAGCACTGCCGTAGCTGCTGTGAACGTAACGGTAAAGGTTGCCGAGCCGCCAGCCGCTACCGTTGCAGGTGCGCCGCTTATCGCAAAATAGCTATTAGAGGAGGTGATGCTACTAATATTTAGTGCATCAATGCCTGTATTTTGAATCGTATAGGTTTTGGCTAAGGTTGCGTTTAAGTTTACATTGCCAAAATCGGTATTATTTGTGATAGCGATACTCGTGCTACCGTCCAAAATATTATTGCTATTGCTTTGTACATTAATTTCAGGTAAAGCAAAAGACGTACAAGCCGTGCCTGTCGTTACGCCGCCCACTGCTACAAAATTTGAGGTTGCCCCGTTTAGGGTAAAATTATTGATTGCCGCGTTGTTCGCGTTGCTTGTCGCATCGGTTACGGTAGTGATTGCGGTATTGTCGCCGTTATCTAAGCCTTGATTGAATTGGTAGTAGGCAACCAAACCGACTTGGTTGCCCACGAGTTCGCAGTCTTTATGCGCCACAATTTCGGCTTGGCATAAAGCACGATTCCAAATACGGAACTCGTCTATTGCGCCCAAATACGGAAAGCTATTTGGACCACGGCTACCCAAAATAAAGGCATTTCCGTTATTATTCATTGCCGTTGTGATAGCATTTGGTCCGCTATTTGCTAACGCAACTTCTACACCATTCACATACAACTTTGCCAAGCCTGCGCCGCTCGGGTCATATACATAAGCGATATGCGCCCACGCGCCTGCAGGTATGGTACCTGCGGGTGCGTCGAGATATACGCCGTTGGTAGGGATAAAGCGAATGCTATTATCTGCGTTCAAATGGATTTCCATTTGTTCGCCGCCCTTACTACAAATAAAATCGGTGTTTGCTCTGTCCCATTTTATCCACGTTTCGAGGGTGAATTGGGACACATTTA
>JAYWGJ010000243.1:0-2220 GCA_043778315.1 Saprospiraceae bacterium
ATCAAAGAACGCGACAACAAACGCGACTTAGATAGATACAGAAAAGCATTGAAATAGGCTTTAAGATGTCGAAACAAAAAGCGGTATGAATTGGTGTAAACACAAATCCATACCGCTTAACTTTTTATTTTTAAACAGCTTTAGAACGTAAAATCTGCACGCAAAGTATAGTTGCGTGGTGCTTCTATCAGCGACGGGCGCAAACTGTATTGTTTATTCAATATGTTTTTGGCGATAAACGCAATACGGATTTTTTCGGTCGGAGTCCAAGCGATACGCGCATCAAAGATAGTGATTTTGTTTTTACTAAAATCATTTTCCCACGCACCTGACGCATTAGTTAAAGGGTCGTTTGTGAAGCCCGGAACTAATATCGTACCTACGCCGTTTTTGTCCATAAATACGCGGTCGATATTCTCCATCGGAGTCATGAAATTGTAAGAAACGCCTAACGACATCTGCTTGATAACCTGCATCTCCGCATCTACCTTGAACGAGTGGCGGAAGCGGTATTTGAGTATGTTCTGGTCGATGGCAGAGTTCGCGAAATTGGATTGACCTTGATTTAAAGTCTTAGCATTCGCGAATTGCTCCTCGCGGTCAATCGCCTCCCATTGCTTAAACTTAGGGTTCACATAAGTGTAACCGCCCAAAATTTGTGTTTTTTTGCCAAACAATTTACCTTCACCTGCTAGCGTAAAGTCTAAACCAGAGATTTCGGTATCGCCGATATTGATAGATTGAAAACCGAATAAAGGCTTGGTCGGGTCGGCTCCGCCAAACGTAAATTCCATCATATTTTGGTACTCGGTACGGAAATACGACGCGTCTATATAGCCCATCCAGTTAGATATTTTCACACCTTGCTTTACGCCAATTTCTGCCGACCAGCCCGTTTCAGGTGTTAATTTCGGGTTCGGGTAGATACCTAAACCGCCGACCGAGGTCGTGATAAATTTTTCTGCGATAGTAGGGTAGCGGTAGCCTTGTCCCCACGACGCACGAACGTAGGTAAATTGCGCGGGCTGATAGTTCACACCTGCACGAAATACGGGTCTTGCATCGCGTACACTTGCCGCTTGTATAGTGTCCCTGTATATCGCACCTCCGAACGTCGGTATTTTGACATAAATCAATGGATTATCAATCTGATTCATTTCGTAACGCGCGCCTACACTGATGTTTAGGTTGTTCCATTTCACACTTGGCTTACCGAAGTGGAAGCGTTTATCTACTTGCAAATAACTCGCCGTGTTGCTACTTTTGATAGTAGAATTGCCATACAATTGCGCTACCGTGACGTTTGATGAACCTACCAAACCGGCTACTACGTTCAAGTCAAGACTTTCTATACGGCGTGCAAATTGGTATTCGCCATACAAAAAGTCACTGCTATTGCTTTGATTATTGGTAAGGTCATTGACGATATGCAACCATCGAGTCATCAATTTGTGCGAGTTGCCGCTTTTGTCGGTATAGTTAATATATGGGTCAATAGACGTGCGAAAAGTTTTAGCACGCGTCAATACTTCACTCGTATCGCGGGTTGCGTCGGTGCAAAACGCGCAAAGCGGCAAGTATGCTTTCGACGAGTCGCCGTCCCAGAGGAAGAACGATGCCGAGGTGCCTTTGTTCGCGTTCGCGTTCAAACCAATAGAGAGTCGGTCGGTCACGCGGTAGCGCGTGTAGGCGTTGATGCGCCCGTATTCTGTTTTTTCGCCGCGTCGAAACGAGTTATTATTGCGGTAATAACCGCCAATAGCCAAGTCAAATTTCCCAAATTTCTGGCGGTGCGCAACAGAGCTGCTGTACTCCATTGGTTGCGGCGCATTAAACGGATTATTTTTGTATTTCCCGCTCCACCATTGCAATTTTTGATTAGCAGGGCTATCATAAGCCGTATAATAAGTAGAGAGTTTTGTGACAGGGTCGGATTTAGCAAAAGCAGTACGGATATTGATAATGCCATTGAGTGCGGAGCTACCGTAAAGCGCAGATGCCGCGCCTTTTACTATCTCTACTTGCTCTATGTTCTCGACGGGAACGTCGTTCCAGTTCGGGAAACCTGCGTCCGATTGTAATATCGGCATATCGTTTACGAGCAATAAAACACGACTTCCTGCGCCGTAAGAGTAGCCCGAGCCGCCGCGAATGTTCGCTTGTCCGTCGATGATAGTCACGCCAGGTACTTTCTCTATCGTTTTGTCGATAGACGGCGTA
>JAYWGJ010000244.1:0-2205 GCA_043778315.1 Saprospiraceae bacterium
AATTTGTATAATGCGAATGATAATATCGCTGCTGTGGTAGGTACTGAGCGTCAAATTCCGTTGGCAAATAATGATTTTATAATATATCCGAATCCTGCAAAAGAAAATATCACGGTTGCTTTTGAGCAAAATAACCCCGAGGCGACTATTACTGATTATTTGATTGTAGATATGTATGGTAGAACGGTGCAAAAAGGAGTTTTTACAGGTAATAATATTTCTATACAAACGCTGCCGAACGCTGCTTATTGCTTACAATTAAATACCAAAAACGCTACTTATACCAAACGATTCATATTATTACGATAATTTAAAATCTCAAATATTACTTTTGGCACGAAGTTTGCACACACTTTAGCATTTGGGTTTTAAAGCAGGAACGCGCCATTCTACATTGTAGAGTGGCGCGTTCTTGCTTTATTATTTTGGTACAAAAATTTTTTCTTATTGTGAAAAACAAATTAAGCTGAAATAAATTAATCATCATTCTTTATCTACACTCAAAAAATAGCTTAAACCTACGTTTAACTATTTTTTTCGTTCCCGATAATGACGATTAATTTAAAACATATTCTTACCTTGTGCAATCGGAACGCAAGACGCATATTACCTCATTTTCCCAATTTTCAAGTATGATTGATTACCAAAAAGATATAGTAGATAAAATACGCGACGGTGTAGCACCCGAAAACAAGTACCCGTACATAGAACCCGACCTTTCTAAGTGGCAAATTGTGCGCCTCGCGCAGGCGCGCACGGCGTTTGTGCAAGAAACGAAGCAGTTTGCGATACAAAAAATAAACGAAGCGGTCGGCGGACGACTGCCCGAGGAAATCCGATTGGTGATTTATCAAGAGGGTATTCGCCGCCGCAACGAGCCGTGGCGCATTGACCTGCCCGACGAAGACTCGTTTTGGAAACGGACGCGCCGAAAACTGATGAGCAGCTCCTCGTTCAACAAAACGAACGCGGTAAGCGAAACCGAAGCACAAGTAAAACAGGCAGACGTGCAAGCAAAACAAGCCGACGCGGAGCAAATATTGGAGGCGATAGTAGAACGATACGCAGACGAAATAGCAGGCGACTTCGACACCAACGTATTTAACCTTACGCGCAGAATCACCACCAATCTATTTAACCGCCTGATGAACGCAGCTACCTCGACCGCGTCGTGGTATGATATTTTTAGAATACGGTATCAATTGCAAGACCGCATCAAGCTGCTGGGCGAGGTGGACGCGATACGCAATTTGGCGCAAAAAGGTACAGTTATTTTGTTGCCGACGCATTTTTCTAACCTCGACTCCGTACTCATCGGCTGGGCGATAGACGCTATCGGGTTACCTGCTTTCAGCTATGGCGCGGGACTTAACTTGTTCAATTACAACGGCGTAGGTTTTTTTATGAACCGATTGGGCGCGTACAAAGTGGATAGACGTAAGAAAAATCTTATTTATTTAGAAACTTTAAAGGCGTATTCGCAGTTGTCGATACAGCGCGGCGTACACTCCTTGTTTTTCCCTGGCGGCACGCGCGAACGGTCGGGCGCGCTCGAGTCGCGGCTCAAACTCGGCTTGCTCGGCACAGCTCTCGACGCGCAACAAGCGCACTGCCTCGCTGGTAAAGACGAAAAAATATTTATCGTCCCCTTGGTTTTAGGCTATCATTTCGTCCTCGAGGCGGAGGGTTTGATAGAAGAACACTTGCGCCGAACAGGTAAAGAACTCTATATGGTGGAGCGTGAGAATAAACCGACAATTTGGAAAACGGCAAAATTTATATGGAAATTTTTTGCCGAGAGTGCCGAAATTACCATGAATTTTGGACAACCAATAGACGTTTTTGGTAACTTTATTGATAAAGAAGGCAATAGTATCGATAAAAACAATCGGATTATCGATATTAAAGATTACTTTATCAGCAACGGCGTAGTTTGCGCAGATGCCCAGCGTGATGCGCGCTATACCGAACTGTTGTCCCAAGCCGTTATTACTCGTTTTCATAAAGAAAATATCGTTTTGAGTAGTCACGTTGTCGCTTTCACCGCTTTTAATACGCTACGCGCTAAGTTTCCAAACTTAGATTTATATGGCATTTTGCGCTTATTGCCGCACGAAGCAGCACTCGATACAGGCGATTTTATGCGCAATATCGTATCGCTACAAAAAGCATTATACGACCTCGAGCGCGCTGGCGAACTCAAAC
>JAYWGJ010000245.1:0-5953 GCA_043778315.1 Saprospiraceae bacterium
GTATTTTTGTCCTGCGGCAAGCGCAAGGTCAATCCAAAAATAATCTCCGTTTTGCGATTTTTTGAGCTGATACGCGCCGCTCGGAGTCCAATTATTGAAGCTACCAATCACATAAACAGAGCTTTTGCCAGGCGCGACCAATTTCAGGCGGACGTTGCCGCCGCCGTTATAATTGATACCGTTTTTGGTATTCGCGGGCGCGTCTTGTACCAAAGCGGCATTTGGTATAATAAAATGATAAAAAGCAGTGTCTTTCAAGCCCGTACCCGTTTGTGCGGTAAACGCAACGGTGTGATTACCCGCGCTCAACGCGGCGGTAACAGGTAGCGAATATTGCAATGAACTTACGGCAGTTGCCGAACTAATAGGCGCGCCGTCCAATAAAAATTGTAGATTAGCGGATTGCGATGCGTTCGCTAAAAGCGGAATATTATCGTTTACGTTGTACACGCCGTAGTCGTTCGCAGGCGTTTGAAACGCAGTTTGCAGTATGCCAGACGAGTACAAATCGGCAAAAATATCGCCGCCTGCTGCCGTTTTGCCCTCGGGCGTACCCGTAGCACCGCGAAAAACCATCGCTAATTTTTGTGCGATTTCGCTGCCGTTCGTCATAGCATAAAACGTGCGCGCGCCGCCTGTAATCACGACCGTATAGAGGTTTGGGTTTACTGCATCGCGGGTCATTTTGCAAGCAGGCAAATTGGTTGCCCAAGCCGCTTTTACATACTTCCAATCGGCAGTAGTCGTACTCAAATTGGTGATAACGCCCGTATGTATGTACACATCACCCGTGAAGCCGAACAAGCCGCGACTGCCTTGCGCTGCATCAAAAGTGATGGTAACAGGGTCGGTTTCGGTAGGAAAAGCAGGCGTGGTATAAACTACTTGCGCCGTAGCGATATTAGCCGAAAGGCATAAAAAAAATAAAAAAATAGGATTCCGTTTCATAAAGGTTTTCATATTTAAGGGATTTAGATTAATGGTAAAAGGGATTTTTTATTTGACTTGCGTAAATGAATAAAGTTGTATTGAAATTATTATATTATTATTACATAAATAACAGACTTATAAATCCATACATGTCCTATCGGAAATTCATCTGTTTCAGCGTTTTTATTGTTAAAAAAACAGTACTTATAAGACGGAATTAACTTTCCCACAACGTCCCACTGAGTTATTGCACAGCGTTCTCACAGCGTTTTTTATCGCTAAACCTTTTTGAGTTCACGGAGTAGTAATATTGAAAATCAAGATTTTTCAATACTACTTGACCAGCTGCTGTTGCTCAGAAAAAAAACAACACTTTAAAACTGTTGCCTAAATTTAAGCTAATTTTCGAAGAAAATTGGACTAAATACTCAGTGAACTGAAAATACGCGCACGAAAACTCCGTAAAAACTCCGTGCAAACACTCTGTTTTACTCCGTGGGAGAACTAAGAAATGGGTACACATTTTATTACAACAAAAAAAGCAACCGAAACGCCTTATATATGCGAAACGGTTGCTTTTTTCTTATTGTACTAACGAAATATCGTTAAGTTTTCAAATTATTGAACAATCAATTTTTGAGTGAAACGCGCACCGCTTTGTGTTACCAAAGTAGCGAAATATACGCCGCCTGCCATATCGCCTGCTGCTATTTCTACGCTGTTACCTGTTTGTTTGTTGATAGTACGAATTTGTTTGCCTGCTACATCTGCAATAATTACGTCAAACGTTTCGTTGTTCGCGTTATTGAAGTTGATAACGGTTTTGCCGCTAAACGGATTTGGAGATACTTGGAAGTAAGCCGCATTACGAACCGACTCGGTAGCTACCAAAGTAGAAAGGTCGCAGCTATTGAATACATAAGCATCTACATAGAATGGACCTGTACCACCTACTAAGCTAAGCGGACGACGTTTGCCACCAAAGCTCGTGCTGAAACAACCGCCTGCTGGAACTGCTGCGAAATCTTCTGCTGCCCCGCCATTATACAAAGAATACACATAGTCACCTGGATACATATTAGGGAATGTATATTCATACACATCTGTGGTTGTACCCTGCGGCATAGCTACGTTCGTAGCTGCCTGGAAGCTCGGACGGAAGAACGTACCGTTTACTGCAAATGCACGAGCAGTTTCGTTATTACCGTCCACGCGGAAAATTACGTCACGCGGCGCACCTGGTGTACAAGTGTTGCAAGAACCGAAGCAGAATGGACCTACGGTTACATTTTGATTTGGTGTGCCGTCCAAAACTAAGGCACGGTCACCGTTTGTTGCGCAACCACCTGATACAGTTTCGTCGTAGCCCCAAGCCGGACCCGCCAAAAACTTGTAAGCATAAGTACCTTCTGGAATACGGAACGGACCCGCTTGGTAGATTTTGCTACCTACGGCGATAGGAGTCATTACCGTTTTGCCTGGTTGCCAAACCACACCAATTGGTGCATATTTCTGGAAGTTACCCGCTACCGATACGGTATCGTTGAACGGTGCGCCGAACATACCAATATTAGTAGTCATATCTACCTGGAAAGTAACATTTAAGGTATCAGGAGCGGCTACTGGGCAAGCCACACAAGATGCGTAACATACCAAAGGAACGGTTGTGCTACCCGTAATATCTATCGAGCGGTCACCACCTACATTGCAAGCACCTGGTACACCTTCGTCGCTACCCCAAGCTACACCATTGATAAACTTGTAGCCTGAAACACCACCTGCGCTTAAATTTACAGTTGCCTTATAGATTTTTGAACCCACAGGAGTTTCAGTTAGCATAGTAGCACCTGGTGTCCACGCCGCACCGCCGCCCACGATATTGGCTTGGAAATTACCCGCAATACTCACACCTAATGGGTTTACGGTTTCGTTTTTCATGTCCACTTGGAACGTTACCGTGTAGGGTTGTGCGAAAGCAGCACCCGAAACTACGGTAGCAAGAATTAATGTAAATAATTTTTTCATAATTAAGAATAAAAATTGGTTAAGAACTATTATTAGATTTACTTTTACCTATCAAAGGTATTGCTTTTTTTATAATTTATTAAAACAATACCAATTTATTTTGAACTATTTTTTTTACAATTGCCTTTTTTGTACTTAAAGTACTGATAATCAAGTATTCAGGCTACAATTTTTTTTATTCTGATAAAGGTATTGAATACAAACAAAAAAGATTGTTTCTACTTTTTGTACCACTAACAAGTTTTGAAACAATGTAATTTTCAAATTGTTTAGCTGTTTTTGATTTAAAAAGTCATATTTCGTTTACCTTTGTGTATTCCTTAGTTTTGTATTTATTTATGCTAAAAAAATACCTATTCTACGCTTTATTGATAACTGCTATGCTCGGTATCGGGCTTAGTTATGCGAAGGTGTATCTTTTTCATATTGTTTTGGTCATAAATATTGCATTTATATTATATGATATAATTCAAAAAAGGAAATTTATAGCTTTCGCAGCCAAACAAAATTTGGCGGCTGGACTTAAAACTTTTTGGTGGCTGCCGCCCGTTTGGTTTGCTGTTTTGGTGCTGGTAGCCGACTACAAAAGCGAAGCGATACAATACACCGCGATAGTAGCGATGGGCGCGGCGTTATTTTATTCCCTACAATATTATATCACCACAAAAAAAGAATGGATAGCTGCGCTGCGCGTTGTGGCGGTTTGCGTAGCGGTAGAAATGGCGGTCGCGCTGCTCGAGATGACGGCGTGGTTTCGGTATCCTATCAGCAGTTTATCGCTGCATAACGACTGGTTTGGGCGCGCAAATATCGTACAAATAGAGATAGATGCCTACAAAGACCGCGTCCCCGTAGCGCAAATCATCGAGGAGCTGCAACATACGCCGACGGGTTTTCACTGGCACCCGAACGATATGGCGGTGGTTTTGGCAATGGCATTTCCGTTTTTATTATTTTATAAACCGCGTTGGTGGAGCTATTCGGGTATTTTTTTGATTGTAGCGATAACGACTTTCACGAATGCGCGTTTAGTTTTTTTGAGTTTGATATTGATGAGCGTTGCGAGTGTGTTTTTTGTGGTTACGAATAAAAATTTATTAGCGGCGCAAAAAAAAGCGGTGTATCGGTCTATGGCGTTCGCGCTGCTGGTGATTGGTGGGTTTTGCACCAATTTTTATACGTTTCACGACCTATTCAACTCGCACAAACTCCGCGAAATGCAGCTTTTCGCTACCGAACTCACGCACCTTGCGCCGCGCAGAAATATTGCGGAAAGCAGCGAAACCATACGTCCGCAACTCCTCGACAAAGCAAAAAACACGATTATAGCGCAGCGCGGTGTAGGCATTGGTGGCGGCAACTTCAAGGCGGCGGTGCTACACGAAACGGGCGGCTACGGCAAAAAACGCGTCGCGAGCCTACACAATCACTGGTTGGAAGTGGCGGTTGAGGGCGGCGCGCTCTACCTTATATTATATGGCGCGTGGCTGTGCGTGCTCGCGTACCGACTCTGGCAGATTACTCGCGCAAAAACCGACACTATATATATAGGTGTAGATATAGATGAATATATAGGTGCGCCGTTGGCGGTTTTGGTGGCGTTAGTGGGGTTTGCGTTTACCGCAATGGCACCGAGTTCGTGCGTTTATTTGCTGCCGATATACGTTTTGTACGGCTTCGCCTACAAATTAACGATACTCAACAAAACGGAATAGGTTGAAGTATTTTTAAATATTCACTTTTAATCATTTAATGCTTTCGCTAATCCGATAAAAAATGTACCTTTGTCGATTATATTTTTGAGTAAAAAGTCAATTTCAGTCCCATTCATGTTAAAATTATACCGCGCTAATCAGCCGTACACACTGCCTTTATTGTTCGTTACGCTTTTGGTGTTGCGCATCGTCACGTTCTATTCGTACCCCGAAACGCCCACTTACAACGGTGGTTTGTTCAGCGATTTGATATACGCCTTGATTGGCAAAAGCGAGTTAATATTGCAAATTATTGCCTTAATATTGGTTTTTCTGCAAGCATTTATAGTTAATCGGGTAGCGAACGAGTATAATTTGCAGCCCGAAACTACCTATCTCACCGCTTTATTTTATATCTTATTGGCTTCGTTTTCGCCTGCGATGCACAGCCTCTCGCCTGCGCTCATAGGCAATACGTTTTTTATTATCGCTTTTATAGAACTTTTGCGGAGCTACAAAAACGCGCAAAGCGCAGATTTGATTTTCAATATAGGCTTTTGGATAGCGATAGCGAGCTTGTGTTACCAATCTTACTGGGTGTTTATTATCTTTGGGATTATCGGAATTATCAAGTTGCGCACCCTTCGCATCGAGGAGATTCTAATATTATTGAGTGGTTTCGCCGTGCCTTATGTGTTGCTATTTGTGTATTATTTTTGGGTGGACGGCTTGGTTGGGTTCACCAAAAACAATATTTTGGCACATTTCGACTTCTTGGGTTTTCGCATAGAAAATATCTGGCAAAACTACCTCAGTTTGGGCGTTTGGCTGCTCGCGCTGCTTACCGTATTACTAAATTCGGGTACGTTTTTCGAGAAAGCCGGCATTTATACGCAGCGAAATACCACCCTTTTATTCTACCTATTATTAGTAGCGGGTTTATCGTTTTTCACGCAAAGTAAGTTGGGAATGACCCATTTATACCTATTTATCATACCATTATCTATTTTTTTAGCCCATACTTTTTTAGCGATACGCAAGCCCTCACACGCAGAGTTTGCGTTCATAACCATACTTTTAGTAACCATCGTATTCCATTACATCGACCCGATTTTGGAGACTTTGGCGAAATAAATGTTTATTTTAGTTTGGTTTATTTTAGCTAACGCAACAAAAAAACTCAAAGGTTCGCGCCTTTGAGTTTTTTTACTTTTGGTTCTTTAAGAATTTTTGTGAGCAGGGCGTAACGGCGTGCGGGTTTCAACCCGCACCTATTTTATTTTGTGCGGGTTGAAACCCGCACG
>JAYWGJ010000246.1:0-5945 GCA_043778315.1 Saprospiraceae bacterium
AGTTTCGATGCCGAGCGAGAGCGGCGTAACGTCTATGAGGAGCAGGTCGCGGTTGTTGCCTGCGAGTATGTCGGCTTGTACGGCTGCGCCGAGCGCGACTACTTCGTCGGGATTGAGGTCGTCGTTTACGGGGCGACCGAAAAGGTCGGCGACGGCGGTTTTGACTGCCAACATTCGGGTAGAACCGCCCACCATCAGCACTTTATCGATGGCTGCGGTCGTGAGTTTTGCGTCGCTGAGCGCGTTGCGACAAGCGTCTAATGTTTTTTGTATCAACGGCTGCGCGAGCGCGTCCATTTCGTTACGCGAAAGCGAAATACCTAAATCTGAATTGCTATAAATAGTGTCGTGTGACAATTGTTTTTTGGCGCGTTCCGCTTCCAATCGTAGCGTTTGAACGAACGTTTTATTAGCGGTATCTAATTGAAAGTCAGTATGTTGTAACCAATGTTGGACAATGGCATTATCAATATCGTCGCCGCCCAAATAAGTGTCGCCGTGCGTTGCCAAAACCTCAAAAACACCTTCTTCTATCCGTAAAATAGAGATGTCGAAAGTGCCGCCGCCCAAGTCGTACACCGCTACGGTCTGCGCGTCGCCGTTCGGCAAACCGATGCCATACGCTAGGCTTGCGGCGGTCGGCTCGTTCACAATCCGAAGCACATCAAGCCCTGCGAGCTTGCCTGCGTCGCGGGTTGCTTGTCGCTGCGCGTCGTTAAAATAGGCGGGA
The DNA here is from genome assembly GCA_043778315.1 of Saprospiraceae bacterium. Taxonomy (GTDB): domain Bacteria; phylum Bacteroidota; class Bacteroidia; order Chitinophagales; family Saprospiraceae; genus JBEEMU01. The sequence goes on from JAYWGJ010000246.1 coordinate 731, forward strand.
ACGGTGATGACGGCTTTGCTCACTACGGCATCTAAGGCGGTTTCGGCGCGGTGTTTTAGCTCGGTAAGTATGTGGGCGGAGAGTTCTATCGGCGTATAGAAACGGTCGCCGACCTGCACTTTTACCAAGCTGTCGGTGTCGTCGTCTATCACTTTATAGGCGAGTTGCGCGCTATGTGCGGCGAGGTCTTTGTACGATTTCCCCATCAGCCGCTTCGCGGAATATATGGTGCGCTCGGGCGCAACGACGAGCATTTCGCGCGCCGCATCGCCTACTTTTACGCTGCCGTCGGCGGCAAAATGCACGATAGACGGCACTAAACTATGCTTGCCGCAATGGTCTTTGAGGCACACGGGCGCGCCGTCTTTGAGGTAAGCGACGAGGCTGTTTGTAGTGCCTAAATCGATACCTATAATGATATTTTTTTCTGTTTTGCTTTCGCTAACAAGGCTGCCCTTGCCGATATTAATTCCTATTTTCATATTTTTTGGTGTTTATAATGAATTATTTAGATTGAAATCGTCTAAATTATCCACAAAGATACGGTATTAGTGTGATGAAACAACAAGGTGAGCCAAAAAGTGAAGTTGATATTATCAAAAAACAAAACGATATTTACCTTATTTTTATATTTGGTAGGGGAGGAGCTGCTAACTTTTGGGTATTTTCATTTGTGCTCGGGTGTTAAAAAATAGTTAAATCAAAATATCCGTGTCGTACAAAAACGATTTCTGTTGTTTAATAAACAATCTTATTGCTACCTTTGCCGTAGTAATATTATAAGTATTTTTTGTAATATTTATTCACACAATCAAACTATTCTTCATAAAACAATCATCAACTAAAAAAATGAGTTCAAAAATTAGTATTTGTGGTTTTGCGGTTGTACTTTGTGTATTGTCGGCGTGTAAAGGCGGACAAGAGGGCAAATCGGTGCAAGAAATTAATGGTAACGTCACGCCTGCCGACCTCATAGCAAGCAACGTCACGGCGGACGCACCGAAAGACACTGTTAATGTGGCGAAAATAGAATTTACCGAAAAAGCATTTAATTTTGGTAAGATAAAAGAGGGCGAAGACGTGGAACACACTTTTAAGTTCAAAAACGTAGGCAAAATGCCTTTATTGATAAAAAACGCGCGCTCGTCGTGTGGCTGTACGATTCCCGAATGGCCAAAAGACCCTATCGCCGTTGGCGCGAGCGGACAAATTAACGTCAAGTTTAGGAGCAAAGGCAAAGGCGGACAAACCATCAATAAGCCTATTTATATCAACGCTAACACTTTCCCCGTAGAGGACGTGTATGTACATATAGAGGGCGAAGTCAGTAAATAAAATCAGTGAACAGTTTTCAGTGAATAGTGAACAGTTTTTTGCTAATCATTAATCACTGAACACTAATCAATAATCACTGAACACCAATCGTTAATCATTAATCACAATAAAAAAATGTTTTTAAATATCGTATTACAGGGTTTGGGTGGCGGCTCGCCGCTCACCTCTATTGTCTTTTTCGTTGGTGTATTTGCCGTGATGTATTTCTTTTTTATTCGTCCGCAAACGGCAATACAAAACGAAGCGAAGGCGTTTTTGCAGACGCTTGCCGTAGGACAGAAAGTAGTCGTAGCGGGTGGTATTCACGGCGAAATAGCGCGTATCGATGGCGATATTTTATCTATTAAAATAGACAAAATGACCACTATTCGTACCGAGCGCGACTCGGTGGTGGTAGATAGAACCAAAAAATTAGCCGCCGATGTCGCAGCCACAAACGGATAAACCACAGCGAGCCGCGCTGCAAGACGGGCTGCTCAAAGAAGTGGTACGCACCGAAAAAGCAATGCTGATACTATGTATCGGCATTGCTTTTCTATTTTGGCTGTTGGTGAAACTCAACAAAACTTACACTACTACCATCAACCTGAAAACCGCGTACAACTTGCCGTTTCATAAGTCGCTCGCTAATGTGCTGCCGTCCGATATAGATGTGGAGGTGAAGGCAAAAGGGTTTGCGCTGCTGTCGCGGTATTTGAACAATCGAAAACCAACTATCGCACTCAATATCAACGGAAATACCAAATTGATTTCGGCGCAAGTATTGCGCAAAGCGATACAAGGCGAGCTTTCTGCCGACATAGAGCTGCTCCGATTGATGCCCGAAAATATACCCGTAGCCCTTGAAAATCAGGGATTTAAGAAAGTGAAAATCAAAGTTTTATTGAAAAATATAGAGGGGCGGCAACTCGGATTGGCTTCGCCTGTGCAGATAGTACCCGACAGCGTAGAGCTGGTAGGCTCGGTTTCGGAGCTTAATAAAATAAAAGAATGGGTGACGGATACGCTGCGTTTATTGCCCATCGTGGGCGAGCAAACGGGTGGTTTGCTGCTTTCGCGGAGCATTTATCCGCACCTAAAAGTGCAGCCTGGAAGCGTGCAATACAAAACGCTGACGGAGCAAATGACCGAAAAAAACATCGAGTTGCGCGTCAAAATACGCAATGCCAAAGATAGTATTCAGCTATTTCCGCGCCAGGTGAACGTGGTTTGTGCAGTCGGTTTGAGCCATTTTGACGAAGTAGATGCGGATGATTTTGAGGTAGTCATAGACCTCAATGGTGTGGATTTGAAACGTACTAATTCACTACCGCTCAAAGTAGTGAAACGCCCCGAAAACGTCAAGTTAATCGCCGTGCAGCCCGATCGCGTAGAGTTTATGATTATAAAAAAATAGCATTTTATTACTTGAAGCCTGTAAATATCTTACTATGTTTTTTCAAGATTTAGACTCCGATAATCCGACCGCGCAGCAGCTCGGTATCTTACTCGCATCGGCGGTGTCGGGGCTGTGTTGGGTCGCTTTGTTGGTCGGCGGTTTGTGGGCTGGGCTGCCGCAAAAAGCATGGCTGCTGCTCCTTATTCCCTTTATTTTGTTTCCAATTACCTACAAATTATTCGTTTATATGGTGAATAGCTTTATTTATAGACGTATAAAAGCGATTTATAGAGTAATGCAAAACACCGACGACGCGCCCGCAAATACCAAAACTAAGCGCATCGAGCAAGTGAACGAAGAGGTAGAAGAATGGGTCACGTCGCAGCGTAAAGAAGTGGAGAGCTTGCGCGAGCTGGAGCAATACCGCCGCGAGTTTATCGGCAATGTATCGCACGAACTCAAAACGCCGATTTTTAATATACAAGGCTACTTGGAAACGCTGCTCGACGGCGGCATCGACGACCCGCACATCGCCGAAAAATACCTGCAACGCGCCGCCGATAACACCGACCGCCTCAGCACTATCGTGGACGACCTCAACACTATTGCGCAACTCGAGTCCGATAGCATCGCGCTCAAAATAGAGCGGTTTGATTTGCGTGCCTTGCTAGAAGAAATTTTTTCAGATTTGGCGGCGATGGCTTTCGCCAAAAACATCAAATTGCGCTGTAAGCAGTCGGTAGTGCTGCCCGTCTGGGTGATGGGCGACCGCGAGCGCATACGGCAAGTGTTTATCAATTTGATTACAAATGCTATTAAATACGGCTTCGAGAACGGTTTTGTACAAATCAGCTTTTTTGATGCCGACGACCGCAAACTCATCGAGGTATCCGACAACGGTATCGGTATAGAGGCGCAGTATCTGCCGCGTTTATTTGAGCGGTTTTACCGCATCGACACCGCACGCTCTCGCGAGGCTGGCGGCTCGGGTTTAGGTTTGGCTATCGTCAAGCACATCATCGAGGCGCACCACCAAATTATCCGCGTTCGTAGCAAAATAGATGAAGGTACTACGTTTAGTTTTTCGTTGCCGAAAGGCGCCTAAATAATTAAATTTTATTTATTTCAGCTACTATTTGGTTTATATTAAATAAAATCCTAATTTTGGTTTACTAATTTTAGCGATTTGGTTTATGCTACAACAATCTTTCACTAACGACTGGACGACGAAGGACGGTGAAGACACTTCGCAAACGCCGTTTATCTGCCAATCATTGGAGCAAATAGAGCGCGAGCGGGCGGGTCGTCCGTTGCTGCATACGCGGCTGCCACACTACGCTATCGTATGGGTGCGCGGCGGTAAAGGCGTGTATCATATTGATTTCAAATCTTACCAAACCGCGCCCGATACGTTGTTTTTTGTGAGTCCCGAGCAGGTGCAGCAACTCGTGATTGAACACCCGCAAGGCTATGTTATCCTGCTTTCGCCCGAATTTATGGAGGCGATAGGCATTAGTGCTGCTTTTTTGAATACGCTCGGGCTGTTTTCGAGCTACGAGGAGCGTCCGCCGCTCCTGCTTTCTCCCGACGATACGCCCATGTTTTCGGTACAAATGCAGCATTTGCAACAAGAGTACGAGCGTCCGCAAACACCATTTCGGTACGAAAGTATCGGCGCGTGGCTTCGCATTTTATTGATAGAAGCCTACCGACTGCAAGTATCGGCGCAGCCGCAACCCCGCAATGTTTTGCCTATGCAAATCGCTACGGTCCGTATTTTTAAAAAGCAAGTAGAGAGTTTTTATAAAAAATACCACCGCGTAGCGGACTACGCCGATATGCAAAACACTATCGCCGCAAACCTCAATACAACCGTGCGCAACGAGCTTGGCATCACTGCCAAAGAGTACATTCAGCAACGCGTTTTATTGGAGGCAAAACGCATGGCACTCCATACCAACCTGACCGCCAAAGAGATAGGGCAACAGCTCGGCTACGACGACCCTAATCAGTTCGGGCGGTTTTTCAAAACCGCGCTCGGCATCAACTTTTCGGAGTTCAGGGCGCATATACAGCAGATTTATTCTTGATTTTTTAGCTGCTTTTGTACTTCAAACACTCGCCCAAAAACTTGCGCTCGCAGCACCGCGTTCTCTTTTATATTATTATAAAATAATTGATAATCCAATAAATGGTAGCTTGCAGGGAGCAAAAGACGCATCAATAAGGTACGGTTGAAGCTCAGTTTTGTCCATAATATGCCATTATTGAGTTGCGCATCGGCGCAATTAGCCACTATTTTTTGTACCAAATAACCGCCCTTATTCAAGCTGCTCGGCGCGTACTCGTCGGTGTCGCTGCACCAAGTAAGCGGGTTCGTCGCATGGTATTTGTCGCCCACAAGATACACTATTGCGGGAAGCCGCACCAACTGTTTTTCGGGACGCGTACCTGTTTTGAAGGTTCGCCACGACGCAAATACGCCTATATCGGTAGGCGATT
>JAYWGJ010000247.1:0-5941 GCA_043778315.1 Saprospiraceae bacterium
TTCTATTTCCAATCCACGTCCACAACCATTTTGCCGCGTGGCAAGGTTGGGAGTTTGCGGTTGGCTTTCGCAAATAAGATATTTTTAATATATATGGTATCATTTCCTAATGTGTAAGCAATTTCCGTACCAATCGGGTTGAGCGCGAACGCTTTTATATTTTGCTCAAAGATAATCATTTTTGGTAATACACTTATTGCTTTCCACTGAAAAACACCTTTATCAGACGGAATAAATAAATCCTGCGCGTTTGGAGTCCAGCGCGGCTGTCCCAAAAACTGATTGGTAGTGTATGTTTTTATAGTATTATCGCTTTTTATCCATCTGATAGTGGATATATTGGTCGTATTATCTTTGGTTACAATAGCAATGTCATTTTTTTGTGAAATAGCGATAAATTTTAAACTGTCGGTCGTGTTATGATAAACGGCAATTCTATTTTGAATAATAGTGCTGTAAGCCGCTGAGGTCGACTTGAAAAACGGGCTGCGTTTGGTCAAAAAACAAACCGTATCTGCACCTTTATACTCAAAACTGATGGGTGCAGAATAGTCGATAGTTGATAGGTTTGGCTTAGTAGGGTAGGGGGGCGCGAGGTTTTCTACCATCGGGTACTGCGGTTGAAGCGCGTTGAGGTACACTACTTGTCGGAGGTCGGCGCGGAGGGCGAGGCGCGTCTTGGCTACGCCGTCGGTCGTCACTTGTCGGTAGCTTGCGCCCGCAGGGTTAAATATATGGATTTCGTTGTTCGCAATATAAGCAATACTGCCTTTCGCAACGCCGATAGTGTCGGTATTCACTAAGCGCACGCCTACTATATCGTTTTGAAATAAACACGACGAGTGCAAGACGGCTGTAAATAATCCAAACATTAGTAACCGAATTGCCGACGAGGTTTGAGAACGTATCATATTAAATAAAACTAATTTTTGGGATTTTAAAGACAAAATCGTACCGTTCTTAAGCAAGCGATTTATAAAAAGACGCATTCCCGCCTGCCCGCGTTGCTTAACTCCACAAAGATAATTATATATTATATTATAAACAAACGATGTGTATAAATCTAATATTTCTGGTTCTTTCAAAATTTTTGCAGGTTTTAACGGCGTGCGGGTTTTAACCCGCACAAAATAAGATAAGTGCGGGTTAAAACCCGCACACCGTTACGCTTCACCCACAAAAAACTTCAAAGAACCATATTTCTATGCAAAATTCCACACAATAAAGCGGAGCGCAAGACTTTCGTCCTGCACTCCGCTTTATTCATTTATGGCTACGCCGATAAATATAAGATTAATCTAGTTTGAAGACTACGGGTAAGCTAAACTGTACTTTTACAGGATTGCCGCTTTGTTTGCCCGGACTCCATTTTGGCATTGCTTTTATTACGCGGACTGCTTCTTCGTCGCAGCCGCCGCCAATACCGCGTTTGACTACCACGTCCGTAATACTACCGTCTTTGCCTACCACGAACGACACATATACTTTACCCTCGATGCTGTTTTCACGCGCAACGGTTGGGTATTTCATGTTTTCGCTAAAAAACTTGTACATTTCGGATTCTCCACCTGGGAAAGAAGGCTTAACCTCTACCGCAAAAAGCTGTAGCGTTTCTTCTTTTTTAGGCGGCTCTTCTACGACTACTTTTTTGGGCGGACCCGGATTGTCTGCTTTCGGCGCGTCGCGCGCACCGTTTTTATCGCCCTCCTGCGTTTTCTGACCTGTTTCTTTATCTTTCAAGTCATCTTTTTTGGGCGGGTCGGGCGTTTTTACCTGCTCGTCGGGCTTCACTATCGGCGGCGTGAACTTCACCGTTGCCACAGGTGGCGGCGGTGGAGTTTCAGGTGGCGGCGGTGGTGGAGGCGGCGGCGGTGGCGGCTTATCATCTGGCGGCGGCGGAATATCAAGGTCGGTCATTTTCGCTATTGTTACCGTACTTTTATCTGTTGGTGATAACTTGCTAGCTATCAACGGCAGACTGATACCGATAGTGAATATAATTGCCCCAATTATCATCGACCGCTTCACATGATTAGGGTACGTCTTGCGCAAGTCGTATGCCCCATAAGCCTTATTCCGATTCTCGAAAATAATATCGAGTACATCGGATTTCATCACTTGTTTGTCATCCATGATTAAGTTTAATTTAAAATGATTTATTTTAGCTATATAATTAGCTAAACATTACTTCGCGCCTGCTTCGGCAGCCAATTTTTTAGCCAAAGGGTCAATGTCCACAATAGCATAGATTTGTGTATCTGTGATAGCTATTTCGTCGAGAATATCGACTGTGTTTTTGTACTTCGACTTTTCCATTGGCTTAATCAAGACGATAAGGTCTTTATCAGGCGTGGCGGTTTTTACTTCTCCTAAGCGGCGGAGCAGCAAGCTGCGCACCCCTTTTTCGGAGTAATCGGTGAGTTCGGCTTTCGCGCCAGGCTCGTTGCCTACGCCGTTGAACCAGAGAATAGAGTCGCCTGATGCCAAAATCAAAGTCAAAGTACGCGACGCTGGAACTTGCGTTTGGTCTTTTTCTTTGGTATCTTTATCCTTATCAGGCATATTCAATTCCATAGTTTTCGGCTTATTGAACGTGGTAGTGAGCATGAAGAAGGTGATGAGCAAGAAGCCCAAATCCACCATCGCCGTAAGATCTACGCGGGTCGACATTTTTTTGGCACGTTTTCCGCCTTTATGTTTCCCGCCCCCACTACTGGAGGTATCTAATTCTGCCATGACTGGTCTTGTTTACTAAGTGAAGAGTGGTAAAAACTATTTATACAATAAATAATTTTTACTTGGCTATTTTCAGACGCGGATTTTTCTCCATGCCTGTAATCAAGCTGAACTTATTGATTTTCGCTTTTTGCAAAATATCAACCACTTTTTTGTACTTCGGATACTCCGTATCTTTGTCTGCTTTTATCACGAACGGTATGTTCTGATTGACGTACAAACTCGCAGTCACCCAATCCAACAACTCATTATTGGTAGAGTCGCACGGGATACCTGGCTGCCCTTTGCGGTCTTCTGCTTTTTTGCTCATTAAGGCAGGCAAATCTTTCATCGCACAACCGATACTCGCACCTATTTGGTACTGACGGCTTTGCTCCTGCGTCATTTGCAGCTTGTATTTACCTTGCATTGCGGTAATTACGGTGCTGCGCGGCGCACGACCCAAAATGTCGTAAAACACTTTTCCGTCTTTATCCACGCTCAATACAACCACGTTCGCGTCTGGTATCATCGACTCGGCTACCGAAGTAGGCGTATCGACTTGTACAGGCTCTTCGGGCTTGAACTTCGTGGTGAGCATGAAAAAGGTTAGCAACAAGAACGCCACATCACACATCGCGGTCATATCGATATGTGTACTCTTACGAGGAATTTTATGTTTTGGCATATTTTTCTACTTTTTTAAGACATGATAAGTAACAACTGATAAATAATTATTATAATTTACACTATAATATATAGATGTCGTTATTACTAAGGTTATTCAGATATTTGAAACACTTTTTTCGTTGTAATACTAATGTATAAAATTGGCTTTGCGCGAAGCAAAATCAACTAAATAAATTAGTGTTTAGCTGCGAAAGTTTGTGCGATACTGTAACCTGCCTCGTCGATGCGATACGTCATCGTGTCGATTTGTGTAGTAAAATAGTTGTACATGATAATCGCAACTGCCGACGTACCGATACCGAGTGCGGTATTGATTAAGGCTTCCGAGATACCGTTTGCGAGGGCTACCGCGTCGGGCGCACCTGCGGTCGCGAGTGCCGAGAACGCTTTAATCATGCCGATTACCGTTCCCAAAAGACCCATTAGCGTAGCTACCGAAGCGATAGTTGCCAAAAACACGAGGTTTTTCTCCAACATAGGTAGCTCGAGGCTCGTCGCATCTTCCAACTCTTTGGTGATAGCGATAACTTTGCTGTCTTTGTCCACCGAGTTGTCGTTTTCCATTTGTTGGTACTTCGTCAAACCTGCTTTCACTACGTTGCCGAGTGAGCCTTTTTGTTTGTCGCATTCGCTGATAGCCTGCGCTACATTGCCCGCCTCCAAATTACGTTTTACCGTTTTGAGGAACGTGTCCATGTTGCCGTTGCCTTTCGCACGGAATACCGTAAGGAAACGCTCGATAACGAAAGTGATAACGATTAATAAAAGCGACAACAACATCGGTACGATGATACCGCCTTTATAAATTACGCCTAAATAATTGCCCTCTAAGGGGTGATTTTTTGGGTCGCCGCCCGCAAAGTTACTTGGATTACCCAAGATAAACATGTAAATAAGGACTGCCACTACGATAGCGACGGGTACTACAAGGATCGAGAAAATGTTCGACGATCCGCCTTCCTGAGCTGCGGGAGCTGCTGCTTTAGTTTGTGCCATTGGTTTAACTAAGTTTTACGATTGATTAAATAATTAATGATTAAATTGATATTGTATTTTGTTATTATATTTTGTTATTATATAAAATATGAACGCAGCCCAAACCAAACCTAGTGCAAAGTTAAATATGTGTTTGATAAAACAAAATCATTATATCTTTTTTTTTCGTTAAGTTTTTCAGACAACCCTTTTTCAGACAGCAATTAATAGGTAATAAAGTCGGTAATAGATTGCGATGATTAAATACCATTAATTTACATAAACAAATGATTTGCAGTTATTTATAATAAAAAAATAATCAAAACCTGCGCGTTCAAGGCGGCAGAAAAACGGGGTTAAATAGGTTATTTTGCATCTATATTATTGTAAAAAATAATTTATAGTTTATCGTATATATTTTTAATAATATTAGAAATGTAGGGCAAATTTTTAGACGCAAAGGAGTTTTTTGAGTGTAGAAGATTTTTAAACGCAAAGAATTTTTTTAAACGCGGAGAAGCAGAGGGACAAAGAGGCAGAGCCGCGAAGAATTTTTTTAAACGCAGAGAAGCTGAGGAACAAAGAGGCAGAGATTTTTGAGCGTGGAGATTTTAGACGCAAAGAAGCAAAGTTTTCGCTCGCTAATTACGGTTAATCACTGCGGCTAAAACCTTTGTAAATATATAGATGCAGTGGCGTTCCGTTTTGGTGTGTGGCGGTGTATTTTTTTGAAAATATTTTTTTGTTGGATAAAAAAACAAAAAAAATGGCTGCCTCAAAACAATTTGAGACAGCCATGCTGTATATATTTTACTCCGTGATTAACGGTGACGGCGATGATGTCCGCGTCCGCTTTTGGCGTGTTTCTGAATGTGCTTTGCGCGACGTGCTTCGCGTTTGCCAACTTTGGCGTGTCCGCCGCGTGGTGCTTTTCCGCCGTGTCTGTGCGCACGTCCGCCGTGATGACGGCGGGTGTGCTTGCCGCCCGTGCGCTCTGGTGCTGCTTTTTCTTCGCCTGTGGGTGCGGCTTTACGCGCTCGTTTCAGCTCCGATTCGGCTGTGATAGTAGGCGGCTGTTGGTCTATGCCGTCTTCTTTCGCCTCACTTTCTTTCTCTTCGTTTGCTTTCAGCCATTCTTTTGCCTCCGCTTTCGTGATAGGCTCTATTTCTACTTTGCCGTTGGTATAAAAAATACCTAATTGAGTAGCGGCTGCGCTAGAAAGGTCGATGGTGTACTTGGAGTAGGGTCCTCGGTCGTTGATTTTCACAACTATGGACTTTCCGTTTTTGGCTGCGGTTACGCGAGCATACGAGCCTAAGGGCAGGTGTAAATGCGCGGCAGTCAGGGCATTTTTTCTGTAAGTTTCGCCGTTGGCAGTACGCTGACCTTCAAATCGGTCGTGGTAGTGGGAGGCGAGTCCGATGTCACCTGCTAAGGCAGAAGATGTGACGCTGGCGGTTACGCTTAGGGTTAAAGCTAAATTTAGGTAGCATTTAATCGACATGATTGTTTATTTTGATTAATAACGGACGCTCTTTTATTTTATAAAAAAAACGCCTT
>JAYWGJ010000248.1:0-5921 GCA_043778315.1 Saprospiraceae bacterium
TGGCTTTGGTAAATATCAATTGCGCTACACCGTTACGAACGCTTGTGGCACGGTTTACGACAGCAAAACCCTAACATTGGTCTCTTGCAACGGCATACAACCACGTATAAACACCTTGTATAAAGACGCTACCAACTACACAGATATCAACTCTTTTTGTTTGAATAGTCCTACGGCAGGCGCGTTTAGCTTGAGCTATACCGTACTTGGTATTGCTGCCGCAGGCGATAGTATTAAAGTGCAACTTTCTAATGCGGCAGGTGTGTTTCCTGCTATTACCAAAAATAGCAGCTTTATTGCTAAAAAATTAGCAGTTGCAGGTAGTAACAAAACCGATATTATCACAAGCACTGTTCCGTACCCGAGTACACCCGCAGGCAGCGCGTACAAAATGCGCTTATTACACAAAAACACCGCAGCTACGCCTGCCGTAGTATATGATACGATTGGTTATACAATTACTATGGCTGTATCTGCTACGCTTGGCGGTCCTTGTGCAGCTCTTGACCCAAATAATAATAAAGCACAAGGTAGAATTAACACGCATACTGACGGCGACAAGCCACTAACTCCCGTTACGGCTATCTCCATCTACCCCAACCCCTCCACAGGCATCTTCACCGTCGCGTTGCCCGACACCGACGGCGAAGCCACAACCAATATCATAGAGGTATTAGACATCAATGGCAGGTTATTGCTTACCGCCAATACCACTACACCACAAACCGAACTCAACCTGTCCAACTACGCCACAGGTATATACTTAGTGCGCGTACACTGGCACGGCGAAGTGACGACGCATAAGGTCGTGATTAGCGAATAATAAGAAATAGTGAACAACTAATAGTGAACAACTAACAGTGAAAATAAAAAATAAATAAAAGGAGACCCTGAAAGGGTCAAATGTGCATAGCCGTAGGTAAAACCTACGGATTAGCGATAAATAGTTATTACAAAATATTATTTATCATATAATAAATGTGTTTACCAACCAAACCGAAGCCGCCCGTATTACTACAAAAAGTGATGCGGGCGGCTTTTTCGCGTCACGGCGCAATAAAAAAACCGTTTATCTACCTCTGTGGTTGCCACAGCAATAAAAAAAATCTTTTACTGACCTCTGTGGTTGCCACAGCAATAAAAAAATCTTTTACTGACCTCTGTGGTTGCCACAGCGATAAAAAAAACCTTTTACTGACCTCTGTGGTTGCCACAGCAATAAAAAAAACCTTTTACTGACCTCTGGTAGCGCCACAGTGATAAAAAAAACCTTTTACTGACCTCTGTGGTTGCCACAGCGATAAAAAAAATCTTTTACTTGCCTCTGGTAAGCTACCAGCGACAAAAAAAAGTTTTCACTGCCCTCAAAACATCAAAATAGCGTTTTACAAAATAAAAAAATGGCTTACCGACAAATGTCGATAAGCCATTAAAAATATTAATGCTATAGATTTTATCTATTTTAATCCAAATCTTCATATTCCGAATTATTACTTTTGTATTCAGGGACTAAGTGCTTTATAGCTTGGACTAAATCGCGGTTATTTTGTTGGTTCACCAAAGTTTTTATTTCTATAAAAGCCGTTTTTATAAACTCAAAATTGGCAGCTTGTACCTTCGCTATCATTATTTTTTGGTGGTGCGTAGGCAAAGTAGTTTCGGCATCGGTGAGGAGTTCCTCGTATAGTTTTTCGCCAGGGCGCAGCCCTGTGTATTTTATCTCAATGTCTTTACCGAGGGTTAGCCCCGAAAGGCGTATCATATTCTTGGCTAAGTCGATGATTTTGACCGACGCGCCCATATCAAAAACAAATATTTCGCCGCCCTCTCCTATTGCGCCTGCCTCCAAAACCAATTGACACGCCTCGGGTATTGTCATAAAAAAGCGCGTGATGTCGGGGTGCGTCACGGTGAGCGGTCCGCCGCTCGCAATTTGTTTTTTGAATAATGGTATAACCGAGCCGTTTGAACCTAAAACATTCCCAAAACGGGTAGTCACAAAACGCGGCTTTTTTATTTGATTAATCACTAAACTTTCGTTTAACGATTGTACATACATTTCGGCGACGCGCTTCGATGCGCCCATCACGTTTGTAGGGTTTACGGCTTTATCGGTACTCACAAAAACAAACTTTTCTACGCCGTATTTCACCGAAATATCAGCTAATATTTGCGTACCGAGTGCGTTAGTTCGGACTGCCTCTACGGGGTTGAGTTCCATCAACGGAACGTGCTTGTAGGCGGCAGCATGATACACTACTTCGGGCTTAAAGTGCGCAAATACGCGCTCCATACGCGCTTCCGAGCGCACGTCGCCCACCACAATCTCAAAATTATTGTACCGCAAATGCTCGCGCAGTTCTATGTCTATTTCGTACAATGGCGTTTCGGCTTGGTCTAAAAGCACGAGTAGCTTTGGCTCAAAAGCAATCAACTGTCGCGCTATTTCGCTGCCGATACTGCCCGCTGCGCCCGTCACTAAAACCACTTTGCCGCGTACTTCTATTTGTATAGATTGCGTATCCAAAACGATAGGTTCGCGCACCAATAAATCATCGATACCGATGTCACGGATTTGCTTCGCGCTGAGTTCACCGTTTATCCAACGTTCGGCAGGCGGAACGGTACGCACCGCTACGTTTTGCGCCAAGCAAATATCGATGGCAGCTTGCTGCGCCGCGTCAGGACGGTGCGCCGTAAGTACTACCGCGTCAAGTTGCGGATTAGCGGCAAGCAACTGCGGCAATTGTGCGCTGTCGTAAACCGCTACGCCGTCTAAGTATTGTCCCTTAAATTGTTTGGTATTCGCTATAAAAGCGACAATGTTATAATTGGTGGTTCGGTCATGCGCAAAGGTCTTTTTAGTAATCAGCGCGTTATCATCTACACCATATATAATGATGCTTTTTGCGTTCTTTTTAGCATTATAATACTCAAAATAAACGATTTTGATGAAGATACGCAGACCTGTCATGACAAATATCGTTACCAAAAACTCGATAAATACAACCGAATGCGGCATCAAATAATAGCCTAAATAGTGCGCCAAAACGAAATTAGTTACACCCAAAACTAATGTACCCGTAGCGACTGCCGAAAATATATTCTTCGCATCTTCGATGCTCGTATGAAAAATAATGCCCGTATAAGTTTTGTATAATAGAAAGATACCGCAGCGCAGCGCGACCGCTACGCCAAGCGCAATATACATCAAATTGATTTCTAAGGTGGGAATATGGAAATTGAAGCGCAAAAAATAACCCATCGTAGTGGCAAACAACACTATCAGCAGGTCGATGAATAGCACCAACCAACGCGAAATATTGAACGTTTGAGTCATTACGATGGGTTTAAATTGTATTTTTATAGTCTGATGTTACGCAGAAGCGACAGCCGTTAATTCCAAAATACACTGCGTATTTTTGCCGATTTCGACAAGCACAAAGCGGTTAAAAAACGCTATTTCAGTGTTTATCACGAACGTGTCGCCGCTTATTTTTTGTCGATTGACGCTTATCGCGTTGCCTTTGAGGTCGCGGCGCGCCTCGCCGTTCGAGGCGCGGATTTGCGTTTGCGCTACCAGCGCATCAATAATATTGATACCCGTTTCGGAGATTTGTAGTTGATAAACGGTAAGCTCCGCCGCTAGTATCTCCCAATCCGACTCCGTCAAATTCAATAAAATATCCGCTTTTTTGGAGAATACCACCTCGCTTGCGCGTTTTGCGGCAGCCAAAGCAGCTTCTGAATGCACCCGAGCGGTGAGTTCGTCGGCAAATGCGCGTTGCGCCAAGCGCAAATGTGGCGCGTCGGCGTGTTGCGAAAGTATATCGTCGAGTTCAATTTGGTTTTTAAAACTAAACGTATAAAGCAGCTTTTTGATAGCGGCATCTTCGCTGTTCAAACAAAATTGGTAAAACTGGTAGGGCGAAGTGAGCGCAGGGTCGAGCCAAACGTTGCCCGCCTCCGATTTGCCGTATTTTGTGCCGTCGGGTTTGGTGAGTAGCGGCGCGGTGAGCGCGTGAACGCTCGCAGAAAGGTTGCGGCGCGTGAGTTCTACACCCGACATGATATTTCCCCATTGGTCGGAGCCGCCCATCTGCAAATTGCAACCGTGATGTCTATAAAGGTACTGAAAATCGTAGCCTTGCAGCAGTTGGTAAGAAAATTCGGTGAACGACAAGCCGCTTTCCAAACGGTTTTTGACGCTGTCTTTCGCCAACATATAGTTGATAGTGAGGCGTTTGCCTACGTCGCGCAAAAACTCCAACACATTCATATCTTTATAAATGTCGTGGTTGTTCACGATGACCGCCGCGTTGCTGCCCGTAAAGTCCAAATACCGCTCAAATTGCTTCGCCTGATGCGCCAAATTAGCGTCCAACTGGTCAAAATCCATTAAATTCCGTTCGGCGTTTTTGCCCGACGGGTCGCCGATACGTCCCGTTGCGCCGCCGAGCAGCACTATCGGTTTGCCGCCTGCGCGCTGCCAATGCACCAGCAACATGAGTGCCACTAAATTGCCAATCGTGAGCGACGGCGCGGTCGGGTCAAACCCGACATACGCGGTGTGTATTTCGCCGCTCGCCAGCTGTTCTTCTACTTCGGGCGTGATGCTCGACAGCATTTTGCGCCAACGGAGTTCTGCTATAAAATTCATTTTTGTATGGTAATAATGTACGTTTTGAAGTGCAAAGGTATGTTTTTTAAGTGATGTTACGCAGATGGGTCACTTATTTCTCTTGTTCTTTTTTCTTGATAAAAAAGAACCAAAATATCAAGACTTATTAGACTTGTCAGGCTTCACTTCGCATAAAAAGCGAACACAGCCCAAACTTGCAGCTCCCAAAAGGTCGCGCTTCGAACAGTGCGCTGTTTATCACCTTTTTATGCTGCGTTCCCGCCGACAATTCTAATAGGTCGGTCGCCCCAACCCCTAAGCTATCGACTTTATTTTTCATTCTCGAGAGACAATAACGCTTAAAATCTATTACCTTGATACAAAATTACTGTTGCGTAGCATCAGTTAATAAAAATAAAAAAACGCAAAACTCTCGATACAGAAAGTTTTGCGTTTTGATATAAAAACAAAAAATATATTTTTTTTACGAATTTGCTTTTTTGTGGTCTGCCAAAAACTTAGCCAAACCAATGTCCGTGAGCGGGTGATAGAGCAAGCCCATAATCGCGTCTAACGGCGCAGTGATTACGTCCGCGCCCATTTGCGCGCACTTCACGATGTGCAACGGGTTGCGCACCGACGCGGCGAGTACTTGCGTACCAAAACCAGATTGCATATAAATTTCTACTATATCTTTAATCAAATCCATGCCGTCCCAACTTATATCATCTATACGACCGATAAACGGCGAAACGTAGGTCGCGCCTGCTTTTGCTGCCAAAAGTGCTTGTCCTGCCGAAAAAACTAAGGTGCAATTGGTCGCGATTTCGTTTTCGGTGAACCAATGTATCGCCTTGATGCCGTCTTTTATCATCGGCACTTTCACTACTATATTGGGCGCGAGCGCAGCCAAAATCTTTCCCTCGGCAACCATTCCACTGTATTCGGTACTGATAACTTCCGCGCTCACGTCGCAGTCTTCGCCGACGAGTTTGCATATTGCTTCGTAATGTGCGCGTACTTTTTTGTCGCCTGCGATGCCCTCTTTCGCCATCAGCGACGGGTTTGTCGTCACGCCATCGAGTACGCCGAAGTCTTTCGCTTCGCGGATTTGGTCGAGATTGGCAGTATCAATAAAAAATTTCATAATAAAAAAGGAATTTCTTTTACAATAAAAAAAACAAAGCCGACGCACACCGCATCAACCTTCTACCTTTGCTTGGTTTCCCACCTGGAGGGTTCGAAAGGAGCTGGTCGCATCGACTTTGAGCCGCAAAGGTAAGCATTTAGTTTTGGTATT
>JAYWGJ010000249.1:0-2182 GCA_043778315.1 Saprospiraceae bacterium
TTCCTTATGACCAATAATTACTTCGCGTGGTTTGACCTTCCACAAGCCCTGAATATAGATACTGCCGCTTTGCGCAAACCCTTTTTAGCGTTAAGCCGCCGCTATCACCCCGATTTCTCGACGAGCGAAAACGCCGCCGAGCAAGACCGTGTATTGCAACTTTCTACCTATAATAACGAAGCCTATCAGACGCTTCTCGACCCCGATTTACGCCTCCGATACCTACTCGAACTCAACGGCTATTTGGCTGCCGAAGGCAAGCAGCAACTCCCGCAAAGTTTTTTGATGGAGATGATGGACATTAATGAAGCCCTAATGGACTTGGAAATGGAGTACGACGCTACCGCTTTCGCTAACCTAAAAATAGAGATAGAAGCCATTGATAATCAATTAGATAGCAGTGTAGAAAATCTAAAAAACACGTTTACTGCTGCTATTGCAACGACCGCCGATTGGGAAATTTTAAATATTTTTTACTTAAAAAAGAAATATTTATTGCGTATTAAAAAAAAGTTGCTTACCTTTGCATCGCAATAGAAAGAAACGAATATTGTGTATCTCAGATACATACAAAATACATCGCTGCCTTGGTGGTGGAATTGGTAGACGCGCTGGACTCAAAATCCAGTATCCGTGAGGATGTGGGGGTTCGATTCCCCCCCGGGGCACTCAAAAAAAGACACTATCCTACGCGGGTAGTGTCTTTTTTAGTTTTAATTCTAATATGTAGCTGAAATAAATTAGTTGCGATTATTTATCTACACTTGAAAAATAGCTTAAACCTACGCCGAAGCTGATAGCTAATGTTGAAATAAATAACTGCATTCCACGAAAATACTTTTTATTAGCGACATAGATACTTTGCTACGTTTTAACTATTTTTCTGCGTTCCCGATAATCACGCCTAATTTAAAACATATACTTAATATTTACTACAAATAAATGTTCGTTCACACCAATTTAGAACAATTACCTGATTTTCAGAACGCCGTGATTACCATCGGTTCGTTCGACGGCGTGCATGCAGGACACCAAGAAATACTGCGGCGGCTCTGTGCGGCGGCGGCGGAAATAGGCGGCGAAAGCGTAGTAATTACCTTCGACCCGCACCCGCGCCTTATCATTTACCCCGACGACCATTCGCTCAAACTTATCAATACAACCGAAGAAAAATGCCGCTTATTGGCTGAACTCGGTGTGCAACATACCGTTTTGGTGCTGTTCGACCGCAAGTTCGCACAGCAATCGTCCGACGAATATATCACCGATTTCTTGTACAAATATTTCAAACCCAAGCAAATCATCATCGGCTACGACCACCGATTTGGGCGCGCACGCACGGGCGATATTTCTTTTTTGCAACAACGCGCCACTCAATTTGGTTATACCGTAATGGAAATACCGAAGCAGACCGTCGACGCGCTCGAGGTGAGTAGTACCAAGATACGCAGGGCGATAGAGGCAGGCGATTTGCTTGCTGCAACGCAGTTGCTTGCGCACCCATTCGCACTGACGGGCAGAGTAATACAAGGCGACCAGCTCGGTAGAACGCTCGGTTTTCCGACCGCCAACCTCGAACTCATCGACCTCGAGCATCAGCTTTTGCCGCCCGACGGCATCTACGCCGTTTGGGTACACCACCAGCAGAAACGTTATGGCGGAATGTTATATATAGGTGTCCGTCCGACGGTGCGCGGACAAAAAGAGCTGCGTATAGAAGTCAATATTCTTAATTTTGAGGGCGATATTTATGGTAGTGACCTCCGTGTGGACTTTGTGGAACGCTTGCGCGGCGATATGCGCCTCAATTCGCTCGACGAACTCAAACAACAAATGCACTACGACCGCGAAGCAGCCATTATGATTTTAGCCGAAAAATACAACGATTAAGTGATGAATACACACGCTCCGCATATTGCTGTTGTGATATTAAATTATAATGGAAAAAAATTTTTAAGCGATTTTTTACCTGCCGTACTACAAACCGAATACACTAATTATAGTGTTTGGGTGGCAGATAATGCCTCGACCGATGATAGCGTTTCGTTCCTACAATCAAATTATAATAATACTATAAAACTAGTACAACTCACTGAAAATCATGGTTTTGCGGGCGGGTATAATTTAGCTTTACAGCAAATACGAGCGGATTATTATGTGTTGCTAAATTCTGATGTAGAAG
>JAYWGJ010000250.1:0-24433 GCA_043778315.1 Saprospiraceae bacterium
CGCCGCTACGCTTTGCAGTACGAAGAAAATTGCAATAGACTGCACGCTGCGGCTTCGCTCGGCGGCTTGTTGCTGTGGCTCGATGAGCTGAGTTCGACCGCGACTGATGAGCAGGGGAGTGGCTTGGCAAACGACGCGGTGCAAGTGCTGACTTACCACAAATCGAAGGGTTTGGAGTGGGCGGTGACGGTCTGTATGAGTATGGAAGACGGCTTGCGGGATAGGCTCTGGGGTGCGGCGGTATTGGCAAATAATGCGCCGTTTGATATTAATAATCCATTGACTAATAGGTGGTTACGGTATTGGCTAAACCCGTTTGCCGACCAAATAAAAGGAACGCCGCTACAAATAAAAATGGACGAAAGTGATGCTAAACGCGATGCGCAAGCGCAGGCGTTGCGCGAAGAAGCGCGACTATTATATGTTGGGTTCACGCGCGCGCGAGACTTTTTGATTGTGCCGACACGAGCTAAACCGACGACGAAATGGCTGAACCGCGTTTGGCACGACGGGCAAGAGGATTTGCCTACCTTCTCAGCAGATACGACTATTTCGCCGTTCGCCTACGGCGGCAAACAACTACCGATGACGACGCAAACGTATAGTTTTGGGCGCGAGTTTGAGCAGTACGAAGCGGCAGAAGAGCGGATTGCGTTCAGGGCGGAGCGCGTGGGTCGTGTGCCGCACGATGCTGCATTTATTGATACAGATAAAAATAGTTTTGCCAATCAGAAACCAAATATAGGCGACTTATTGACTTACGCTAAACCAATGTTTGCGCCCGAAGACGTGGACGAAATAGCATTTAATACGATGATAAATAGTGCTTTTGGGGTCACAAAAACGTACAGTACTAACATTAAAATAATGGTAAATAAGGTAATTCGTGACGCGGCAACTGCCGATAAAATATTGGCGCACCTAAACCAAAATTATCAATTATTTTATGACAAACTCAACGCCGATTATCCGAATAAAAGCCTCAAAACGCATATTGCGCTAAGCGACACCTTCGGCAAACGGAAGTTTAGCACGGTGATAGATGTAATGATAGAAACGAAGGATAAGCGTTGCATTATCATCAAAAACACGAGTGAATACCATAATAATAGCCAAAAAGACAAGCAAATTGCGGCTAAATACGCGACGGAGCTTTATTTGGTGGCAAGCCTGGTTAGTAAAGAAAAAGGCTACGCGATGCAAAAAATTATCACTTTGGTGCATTTTACGGTCGGCGGCGCGTTGGTAGAGTTGCGGTAGCAGAGGCTATAAGAGGTAAGACTCTTTGAATATAAGAGTTTTTAGATGCGGAGAAGGTTTTTTTAGAGGCGAAGAAGGTTTTTTTTAAACGCGGAGAAGCGGAGGGGCAAAGAGGCAGAGATGCGAAGCAGTAGAGGTTTTATTGCCAAAAAGGAAATTTTTTCAATAATATAATAAATGATTTCGTGAAAAAAAATAATTTGATTGTGGTGGTGGGTGCTACGGCTTCGGGCAAAACGGCTCGGGCGGTGGCGTTGGCGCAGCAATATAATACGGTGGTTGTTTCGGCGGATAGCCGACAAATTTACGCGGAGATGCAGATAGGCACGGCGCGCCCGACGGCGGCAGAAATGCAGGGCGTGCCACATTTTTTTTTGGGTAACAAAAGCATACAGCATTTATATACGGCGGGCGAGTACGAGCGAGAGGTTTTAGCATTATTAGATACCTTATTTGAACAACATGAAACGGTCGTAGTTTGTGGTGGTACGGGCTTGTATATCAATGCTTTATGCAATGGATTGGACTATTTTCCTGTGGTAAGCGAAGCGATAAAAACGCAGTTACAAGCTGATTTTGGGGCGCGTGGAATGGCGGTTTTGCAGGCAGAACTCGCCGCCGCCGACCCCGAATACGCCTCTACCGCCGACCTTCAAAACCCGCAACGCCTGCTGCGCGCCTTAGAGGTGTGTAGGGCAACGGGCGCGCCGTACTCGTCGTTTAGGACGCAAGCTGCAAAGCCGCGCCCGTTTGTGGTACAAAAAATCGGCATCGAATGGGCGCGCGCTGATTTGTATGCGCGCATCGATGCCCGCGTGGAGCAGATGCTCGCCGGCGGCTTGCTCGCCGAAGCCGAAAGGCTGTATCCGCACCGATACCTCAACGCACTGCAAACCGTCGGTTACAGCGAATTATTTGACTATATGGACGGCAAAACCGACTTGCGCACCGCTACGGAGCGCATCAAGCAGCATACCCGTAACTATGCAAAACGGCAATTAACGTGGTTCAAAAAAGACCAAAATACGCTGTGGCAGCAGCCCGAAAACCAGTAAACTATTATAGGGGAGTTTGTATTTTATTTAAAATATAAAATATTATAATATGATTGGACTTAAAATCAAGTTTAAATTTCATGAAAGCGGCATATTTATTGCACTACAAAAATTGTAAATATTATTTTACGAATAAAAATAGTTGTTTTTGTGCCGTCCGAAATTCCTGAAATTTAGGCTCAATCCCTTTATATTTAAGTATTATAAAACAAATATTGTGACAATAAAAAAAAGTAATTAATACTACTTTTTTAATTTATTAAGCAACTAATTTATAAGTTATCAAAAACGCTTGTATATTTGTATTAATTTATTAGAGATGTTAAATATAAGTTAAGCAGAAAGTTGCGATTAAGCGCGTTTCATCGCTATCCTCCGACATTTCAAACACGTCTTAGCAACGGAGTTATTAGACCACACATAAGCGATTTTTATTTTAAAATTTCTATCCAATAAATTATTTTTATATACATCATGGCACGGGCAAAAAAGGTGAATTATAACGAAGATGATTTGATTGATTTATTCAGTCTCACTCGAGTTGCGGACCGACAAACGCCTGAAATGCAGCGTTGGCTCACCGTGCAAACACCCGTATTAGATATAGTGGAACAAGGCATTTTTGACCGTATCTTGCCCTTTGCTATACGCGATATGGCAGGCTGGTGCGAGGAGGAGTTGAAAATGCACTTTATTAGCCAAATTTTACCAACGGCACACCTTACAGGCAATGGTCGCTACAAAGCATTTTATGAAAAAACAATTTCCGGCGTAGTTGATGGCATCGAATTATCAACCAAAACGGATTTTATGCTCGCTACGAGCGCGTTTATTAAGCCTAAATCGCCCTATTTTCATTTCCAGGAATATAAACCCTTAAAGCCTTCCCTCTATGGGGGAATTAGAAGGGGGCTTGGCGACTCGATGGCGCAATTATTAGAGGCAATGCTCATCGCACAAGAAAAAAATAAGAATGGTAAACCAATTTATGGCTGCGAAATTGTAGGTAAAGAGTGGTCTTTTGTGACTTTAAAAGACAAAACTTACTGCATTTCGGAGGCTTTAAACTCCGTAAAAAAAGACCGCTTACTCTCCATTATCGCTATCCTCCGACATTTCAAACACATATTGGAAACGGAGTTATTAGATGATATTTAGGCGGTTTTTTATTTTAATAATTTCAATTCATTGATATAAATATGGCAAGGGCTAAAAAAGTAAATTATACAGAATCGGATTTAATTGAAACGTTCAATTTGAATCGCATCGTTATAACGCAAACAACTGAAATGCAGCGTTGGCTCAACGTAGAAGTACCCATCTTAAGCCTTGTGGAACAAGGTATTTTTGACCGTATTCTACCGCTTGCTCTGCGCGATATAGACGGCTGGAACGAGGAGGATTTGAAAATGCTCTTTATCAGTCAAATTTTACCACTTGGGCATATACTACCAAATGGACGCTATAATGTGTTTCACGAAAAAACAATTTCGGGCATAGTTGATGGCATAGAACTAACTACTAAAACGGATTTTATGCTCGCAACAAGGGTATTTGGTAACCATAAGATTCCGTACTTACACTTTCAGGAGTATAAACCTTTTCGTAATCCTTCGGGTGACTCAATGGCGCAACTTTTGGAGGCGATGTTACTCGGGCAAGAAAAAAATAAAAATGGCAAGCCTATTTACGGCTGCGAAATTGTAGGTAAAGAATGGCGATTTGTAATTCTGAAAGATAAATCATACTGTATCTCTGATGATTTCAATTCTATCAAAAAAGACGGCTTACTCTCTATCATCGCTATCCTCCGCCATTTTAAACACATCTTGGAAACGGAGTTATTAGACGATATATAGAGGCGGTTTTTATTTTAATAATTTCAATTCATTGATATAAATATGGCAAAGGCAAAAAAAGTAAATTATAACGAAGATGATTTGATTGATTTATTCAGTCTCACTCGAGTTGCAGACAGACAAACGCCTGAAATGCAGCGTTGGCTCACTGTGCAAACACCCGTATTAGATATAGTGGAACAAGGCATTTTTGACCGTATCTTGCCCTTTGCTATTCGCGATATAGCAGGCTGGGGCGAGGAAGAGTTGAAAATGCACTTCATTAGCCAAATTTTACCAATGGCACACCTTACAGGCAATGGTCGCTACAAAGCGTTTTATGAAAAAACAGTTTCTGCTGTAGTTGCAGGAGTCGAGTTGTCGACAAAAACGGATTTTATGCTCGCAACAAGTGCGTTTAGCAGACCCAAATTACCGTATTTTCACTTCCAAGAATACAAACCACTGCGTAATCCCACGGGTGATAGTATGGCACAACTTTTAGAAGCGATGCTAATAGCACAAGAAAAAAATAAAAATGGCAAACCAATTTATGGCTGCGAAATTGCAGGCGAATACTGGAAATTCGTCGTTCTAAAAGACAAAACTTACTGCATTTCGGAGGCTTTCAACTCCGTAAAAAAAGCGGAACTACTCTCTATCATCGCTATTCTCCGCCACTTCAAACACATATTGGAAACCGAGCTATTAGACGATATATAGCAGCGGTTTTTATTTTAATAATTTCAATTCATTGATACAAATATGGCAAGGGTTAAAAAAATAAATTATACAGAAGACGACCTAATTGGGCTGTTTGGACTTTCGCGTATAGAAGCCTATCAAACTACCGAGATGCAGCGTTGGCTCACAGTGCAAGCGCCTGTTTTGAGTGTAGGCGAGCAGGAGATTTTTGACCGTATCCTTCCATTCGCTATTCGTGACATATCAGGCTGGGGCGAGGAGGAGTTGAAGATGCATTTCATTAGTCAAATTTTGCCATTAGGGCATCTTACGGGTAACGGTCGCTACAAAGCATTCTATGAAAAATCTATATCAGGTGTTGTTAATGGTATTAGTCTTACAGCAAAAACAGATTTTATGCTCGCGACTGGGTTTTTCAACAAACCACAAACGCCCTACTTTCATTTTCAGGAGTATAAGCCGTCAAAAAAGCCGACAGGCGATAGTATGGCGCAACTTTTGGAGGCAATGCTTGTAGCGCAAGAGAAAAACAAAAATGAAAAGCCAATTTACGGGTGCGAAATTGTGGGTAAATATTGGAATTTCGTTATTTTAAAACATAAAACCTATTGTATTTCAAAAACGTTTATCTCTACGGAAAAAGAAGACTTACTCGCCATCATCGCTATCCTACGCCACTTCAAATACATTTTGGAAACGGAGTTATTAGACGATATATAGGCGGGTTTTATTCTAAATTCTTATCCAATAAATTATTATTATATACATCATGGCAAAAAAAGTAAATTATACCGAAGCGGATTTGATTCGTATATTTGGTTTAACGCCTATAACTAATCAGCAAACAACTGAAATGCAGCGTTGGCTCGCTGTGCAACCGCCTGTACTAGACCTCGTGGAGCAAGGTATTTTTGACCGTGTACTCCCCCTGGCAGTCAAGTATATTCGCGGATGGGGCGAGGAGGAGTTGAAAATGCACTTCATCAGCATGATTTTACCCTTGGGGCATTTAGTGCCGAATGGCAGATACAATACGTTTTACGAAAAAACGATTTCGGGCGTAGTAGATGGCATAACCCTTTCTACTAAAACTGATTTTATGGTGGCGACAGGCTTTTTTAATCAGCCCGAAACACCCTATTTTCATTTTCAAGAGTACAAACCCTCTCGTAAGCCGACAGGCGATAGCATGGCGCAACTTTTGGAAGCAATGCTCGTCGCACAAGTGAAAAATAAGAATGGCAAACCAATTTATGGTTGCGAAATAGTAGGCAAAGAGTGGTCTTTCGTTATTCTAAAAGACAAAACCTACTGTATTTCAAAATCTTTCGACTCCATAGAAAAAGCTGAACTACTCGCCATCATCGCTATCCTCCGACACTTCAAACACATATTGGAAACCGAGCTATTAGACGATATATAAGCGTTTTTTATTTTAATAATTTCAATTCATTGATATAAATATGGCAAGGGTTAAAAAAGTAAATTATAACGAAGCAAGTCTCATACGTTTGTTTTCATTAAAACGTATTGTGAACGAGCAAACGCCCGAAATGAAGCATTGGCTCACGGTACAACCGCCTGTTTTGGACATCGTGGAACAAAGTATTTTTGACCGTATCTTGCCCTTTGCTATTCGCGACATAGCAGGCTGGGGCGAAGAGGAACTCAAAATGCACTTCATTAGCCAAATTTTGCCGTTGGCGTACCTCACAGGTAATGGTCGCTACAAAGCATTCTATGAAAAAACAATTTCAGGTATAGTTGATGGTATACAATTAACCACTAAAACGGATTTTATGGTGGCGACAGGCATTTTAAATATGCCCGAAACGCCCTACTTTCACTTTCAAGAATATAAACCGTTGCGTAACCCCTCGGGTGATAGTATGGCACAGCTGTTGGAGGCGATGTTGATAGCACAAGAAAAAAATAAAAACCAAAAACCGCTCTATGGTGTAGAGATAATAGCCGCAGACTGGCGATTTGTTACCTTAAAAGAACGAGAATACTGTATTTCAAAATCTTTCGACTCCACTGATAAAGATGATTTGCTGTCTATCATCGCCATTTTGCGACACTTTATTTACATTCTGGAAACCGAGCTATTAGACGATATATAGCCTCTTTTTTATTCTAAAATTTCCATCAAATAAATTCTTTTTATATACATCATGGCAAAAAAAGTAAACTATACAGAAGCGGATTTAGTAGATATACTAAATTTGATACGCATTACAGACGGACAAACGCCCGAAATGCAGCGTTGGCTCAACGTACCACCGCCCGCTTTAAACGCTGGCGAACAGGTAACTTTTGAGCGCATTTTAGCCTTGGCAATGCGAGATATAGATGGGTGGGGCGAAGAGGAGTTGAAAATGATTTTTATCAGTCATATTCTTCCTTTGGGGCATATAGAAAGTAATAATCGCTATAAAACATTTTATGAAAAAACGGTTACAGGAGTCGTAGATGGTATTTCCTTAACAGCAAAAACCGATTTTATGCTCGCAACTGCTGTTTTGAATAAACACAAGAAGCCATATTTCCATTTTCAAGAATACAAACCCTCTAAGCGTCCGACCGGCGACTCGATGGCACAACTTTTGGAAGCGATGCTTGTAGCGCAAGAGAAAAATAAAAACGGAAAGCCCGTTTATGGCTGCGAAATAGTAGGTAAGGAATGGCGATTTGTTATCCTAAAAGATAAAACCTACTGTATCTCCGACGATTTCAACTCCGTAAAAAAAGACGGCTTACTCTCCATCATCGCTATCCTCCGACACTTCAAACACATTCTCGAAACCGAGCTATTAGACGATATTTAATGCCGCTTTCGCGCAAAAAACCAAAACGAAATGATACTCGTATATACTATATTATTAAAAAAAACTATATGTTTTAAAATAGACTACATTATCGGGAGCGAAGAAAAATAGTTAAAACGTAGCTGCTACCCTCCTAATGGAGGGGCTGGGGGAGGCTTGCGTAGGTTTAATCTATTTTTTTAGCGTAGATAAAGAATGTTGTCTATTTTATTTCAGCTATTATACTTAACTTTATCCATTCTTGAAACCTCGCGCCTGCGCGCCTTATCCGCACAGCGAAACCTTTTATTTCTTTATTTGATTATGAAAAAAAATATACTTTTATTCCTTTTTGTGGGCAGTGCGGTTAGCGCGTTTGCGCAAGAAAAAAATATACCTAAAAAAAATATTGAAGGGGCAGTGCAACCTGCTAAAGCCACTACAACTTATGGTGTAACCGCACCTCAATCTTTGACTTACCCAAAAGGTTTTGAAAAAGATGAAAAATATGGCGCGCTCTACACAAAAGGAGAGGGATATGAAAATATAAACCCTGATGCCGAAATTTTAGATAAGCGTGACTTATTCTCTAAACATTTTCTCACTTCTAATGGTATGGTTTCTGCTGTGGTCGCGGCAGGAAGAGTGCATTATTTGGAAGATAGCTTATATAAAACAATATTACCAAATTTGGAAAGGTCTAATGAAGAAGGTATTTATGCTTTTGTAAACCCATATAATGCTTTCAAAACATTTTATGGTAAAAATAGTCAATTGGGTACAAAAATCCTTTTGAATGATACGCCTATTAGACTTGCGAAAAATCAAGGCGTAGAGTATTTGGATATTAATTACAATGTTTTGACTGGACATAGTTTTGATGATACCAACATACAACAGCAAAGTAAGTCCAAAATATACTACCCCAATGTTGCAAACGGAATAGATGCTCAACTCGAACAAAATTTGGAGGGGTACAAGTCTTCTTATGTACTCAATACGGCTGCCTATTTCAATAATAGACCGACTACAACAAAATACATTGCATTCACTGAAAACATAGAACTCCCAAATGGTTGGAGGGTAAAATATGATGTAAAACTCGGAGAGTCTTCAATAGTGTTTTTAGATGAAAATAACAACAAAAAAATTCAAATGCAACGCCCCGTTTATTTTGAAAAAAATAGAGTAAATCAAGATGCGGAAAGTTTTGGTACTTATCGTTTTGTGCAGAATGGTAATAATGTAAAAATACAGTACTTAGTCAATGTGGATTGGTTGCTAAACCCAAATAGAAATTTTCCTGTAATCATAGACCCTACTACAACCGTTTTTTCTACTAATACTACTGCTAGTTATCGTACAGGTTCAGTCGATGAAGATTCCGACTGTACAGGTAATAGTGGTGCTGATTTCAGAGTAGGTTTTGAAGACGGTACATTCTCTAACGATTTCCATAATGGATATGCTCGTTTCGATATTACAAGTATTCCTGATAATGCTTGCGTTTTTAGCGAGGTCATGGAATTTTACCAAGTGAGTTTTACTAATCCAACCAGCAGTGATAACTCACTAAAATTTTATATTGGCAGTTTATCTCCATTGACGCTAGACCCGGTGCTTGGTGCTACTACTTGCCGCAACATCTATGACGCTATCAATGCAGGTGGATTTTACCAGTATTGGGATGTGTTTAGTGGGTACAACCAAACAAGCAGTGCTTGGAAAACGCTTTATACAGGTAATGCTGCAAACGCTGATATTACGTCTTGTTTAGCCCAAAATTATTATGTAATAGGATTAGATTATGCTCCGGAATCACATACAGACCCTTCGGGGGATAATAACGAATGGCTTACATTCGCAGGCTCTGCTAGTGCTAATAGACCTAAATTGACCGTTACCTACTATCAAAACAACACTGCGGCAACAGGTGTCACGGTAGGCTCTCCTACTATTTGTCCTGGAGGGTCATCTACACTTACAGTATCAGGAGGTAGCTTGCTCGATGGTACTTGGACATGGTATGCAGGAGGTTGTGGTTCCGGCTCGGCAATAGGTACGGGTAGTAGCATTTCGGTATCTCCTACAACAACAACAACGTATTATGTACGAGCTGAAAACCCATGTAGGCTCACTACTTGCGCCTCAAATACCGTTACCGTTATTCCACTTCATACTATCGCATTATCCTCTGCGGCAGGTACAAATATTCAAACCGTTTGTCCTTCTTCGGCTATTACAAACATAACCTATACTGTTGGTGGTGGCGCAAATAATGCAACCGTTAGCGGCTTACCGTCTGGCGTTACAGGTAGTCTAAGCGGCACTACTTTTACCCTTTCGGGAACGCCAACCGTTTCGGGTTCATATAGTTATACCGTTTCGACAACTGGAAACGCGTGTGCCGCAGTTACGGCAACAGGTACCATCACGGTCAGAGCTTTATTTACTTACGCCAATTTGCAATTTCCGTCAACAGGTTCAATTTGTCCGAGCGGTAGCCTAACGGCTTATGGTCAAGCGTATGCAGCAGGCGTAACCGAAGCGGCTGGTGCTGGTGCAGGCGTTGTAGCACAAATAGGTTACAGTACCACAAATACAAATCCTTCTGGTTGGACAAACTGGTCGGCAAATCTTCCATTTAATGCACAAGTTGGAAATAATGACGAATTTGTAGGTACGCTTTCGGGTTTAGCCGCAGGTACTTATTACTATACGTTTCGCTATGCTTTAAATGGCTGCCAATGGCAATATGGCGGTTTCTCAGGCGGCTTTTGGAATGGTACAACTAATGTAAATGGTGTATTGACCGTCAATCCAAATCATGCAATTGCATTAACTTCCGCAGGCGCAACGACCACACAAACGGTTTGCCCGAACTCGGCAATTACAAATATTACTTACAGTGTGAGTGGCGGCGGCACAGGTGCAGGAGTTACAGGTTTGCCTTCGGGCGTAACAGGTAGTTTTAGCGGCGGCGTGTTTACTATTTCGGGAACACCAACCGTTTCAGGTACTTATAATTATACAGTGACGACCGCAGGAAACGCTTGTGTTGTAGCCACCGCAACAGGCACAATAACGGTACGACCATTGTTAGGTTTCGTCAATCTGCAATCGCCCTCTTCTGGCACAATCTGCGCAGGTGCTAGTTTTAGTGCTTACGGTCAAGCGTATGCAGCAGGCGTAACAGAAGCTGCAGGGGTAGGCGCAGGAGTTGTCGCGCAAATTGGCTATAGCACCACAAATGCAGACCCTTCTACTTGGACAAACTGGTCGGCAAATCTTCCATTTAATGCACAAGTTGGCAATAATGACGAATTTGTAGGTACGCTTTCGGGTTTAGCCGCAGGTACTTATTATTATGCTTTTCGTTACACTTTAAATGGCTGTCAATTCCAATATGGCGGCACGGGCGGCTTTTGGGCAACAGGACAAAGTGGCGTTTTAACCGTCCTCGCCAACCCCACAGGCGGCACTATCGCCACCGTCCTCGCTTGCTCAGGCTCTACCACAGCCGTAGCTTCCGTCACAGGCGCAACCAACGCCACACAATATTTATGGGCGTTGCCATCAGGATTTACAGGTATTTCTACGGGTTCAAGTATTACCCTTACGGGAACGCCGACCGTTGCTACTACTACCAATTATACCATTACCGTTACGTCACAAAATGTATCTGGCGGTACTACCTGTAACGGAACACCCGTGACCGGTACGATTACCATTTATGGTACAACAATCACCGCAGGTGCGGTAGGTGGTGCGGCTACATTGACGCAATGTACAGGCGGCAACCCTGGCTCGTTTACGGCGGCTGCCCCCTCGGGCGGCAGTGGTACTTATAGCTATCAATGGCAAGAATCTGCCAACTGTACAGGAACATGGACTACTGCAACCGCAGAAAGCGGCGGTAGTACTTCACTAAGTTTTGACCCGCCCGCACTCAATACCGTAGGTTCAATGTGTTACCGTTTATTGGTAACAGATGCAAATTGTACAGCAAACACAACAACCTCGACTACCAAAACTTATAATATCGTAGCCGACCCTGCACCGCCTACCGCAACGCAATCTCCCGCATCTACAAATGTATGCGTAGGAACGACCGTAACCTTGACCTCACCTACGCTCGGCGCAGGAGGCACAGGCACACAGGCATTTGAATACAGTATAACGAGCGCAACTACTAGTTTTTCTACCACAGTTCCTACAATTACAACGGTTGCAGGAGCAAATAATATTTGGATAAGAACAACTGCAACAGGCACAGGTTGCAATACTTCAACCGCAACCGCTTATACTTGGACAGGAATCGCTTATCCTGCCGCAGCCGCAACTACCAATTTCTCTACCGTAAACTGTACCAATCCGACGGCTACGCTTACCGCAACACCAGCAACGGGCGTGAGTTATTTATGGTCAAATAGTTTGGGAACAGCAGCAACTGCAACCGTTACGCCTGCGAGCGGAACAACAATTTATACGGTTACGGTAACGACAAGTATTGCAAGTTGCTCAGCAATTTCAACGGTCGCAGTTACTGCCGATAAAGTTGTACCGATTTTAGGTACAGCCGTCACCAACGTACTTTGTTTCGGCGGTAGCACAGGCGCAATCAACTTAACGGTGACAGGTACAAGTACACCTTACACTTTCTTATGGTCGCCTGGTGGCGCAGCGACGGAAGACATCGCGAGCCTTTCGGCAAATACTTACACTGTTATTGTTACAGGCGCAAATGGTTGTACCGCAACAACAAGCGCGACGGTTGCACAACCTACGTCTGCGGTTAGCTTTACCGCCGTGCCTGCTAACGCTACTTGTAACGGCACAAGCACGGGCAGTATTTTAGTGACCGCTTCGGGCGGAACGGCAGGCTATCAATACCAAATTGCAGGCGGTAGTTATGCTTCGCAAACTAATCCTTATACTTATAGCGGTCTTGCCGCAACTTCCTACAACGTGCAAGTGCGCGATGCGAACGGCTGTACTGCCGCTACGCAAAATATCCCTATTACGCAACCTACGGCGGTTACTATTTCTACGAGTTCTACGTCGCCTACTTGCAACGGCTTCAGCAACGGTAGCGTTACCGTTACCGTAAGCGGCGGTACGGCGGGCGCAGGCTATACTTATTCTATCAATAACGGTGCTACCTATCCTTTCGCGAGCGGCGCAACCGCTTCTGGACTAACCGCAATAACCTATAATATCATAGGAAAAGACGGAAACGGCTGCTTGTCGGCGGTCACGAGTCTCACCCTTTCCGCACCTGCTACGGTTGCTTTTACTACCACGCAGGTAAATGTGTTGTGTAATGGCAACACTACGGGTAGCATTACAGTTACCGCTTCGGGCGGTAGCGGCGCTTACACTTATTCTAATAATAACGGTAGCACTTATACGGGTGTAGTGAGTAATCCATACACGTTTTCAGGGTTGGCGGCTACCGATTATCCGATTATCGTCCGCGATAATGCAGGCTGTACGTCGGCGGCAAGTACTATTACTATCGCGCAGCCTACGGCAATCGCGTTGAGTATCGCGGGTACAACCGCTACTTGTCAGGGCGCAGCAACGACCGTCACGGCGAGCGGAAGCGGCGGAACGGGTACTATCACTTATGCGTGGTCGGGCGGAACGCCTACCAATACGGCAGCTACAAGCGTGACATTCGCTGGCGGACCTACTTACACCGTTACCGCAACCGACGCAAATAGTTGCATACGCACTTCGAGTGTTACGATAACAAATACCAACGTGACGGCAGCTATCACCGCACCCGCTACGACCGTTTTGACTTGTTTAACAACAGCTATTTCGCTTACCGCAACAGGCGGAACGACCTACGCATGGTCAGGCGGAACGCCGACAAATATGGCAACCACCAGCGTTAGTGCACCTACTACTTATACCGTAACGGCAACCACCAACGGCTGTACTTCTACTTCGCAAATTGCAATTACGCAAAGTGTCGTCATTCCGAGTATCGCTATTACTAATAATACAGGTACTACCGTTTTGACGTGCGCTACAACAAGTATTTCGCTTACCGCAACGACCAACGCCGCAACTCCAACCTACGCATGGTCAGGCGGAACGCCTACCAATGCAGCTACGACCAGCGTTAGCGCGCCGACCACTTACACCGTAACGGTGACCAACACAGCGAATAGCTGTACCGCGAGTACGACGATTGCGATAAGCCAAAACCTCGATACGCCGATGCTCTCGCTCACGAATACGCCAAATACAACGGTACTCAACTGTACCGTTATGACCATCAATTTGCAAGCCAATGCGATGATTATGGCAGGGTCTGTTAGTTATTTGTGGAGTACTATCAGTACTGCAAGTAATATTGATGTGACTACACCGAACATTTATACCGTTGTTGCGACAAGCAGCATAACAGGTTGTTCGGCTACCGCTACTTCCACTATTACGCAAAATATCGCGCTGCCGGGCGTTGCGATTACAAATAATACAGGTGCAACCGAGCTGACGTGCGCGCTTACAAGTATTTCGCTTACCGCAACAAGCGCGACAAGCGGCGTGACTTATGAGTGGAACAATCCAAGTACCACAGGCGCAAATAAAACTGTTACCGCGCCGAATACTTATACGGTAATAGCGACCAACCCTGCCAATACTTGTACTTCTTCTACTACGATTGCGATAACGCAAAATATCACTTATCCGAGTTTGGCAACGGCTGTAACGAACGTGCTTTGCAACGGTGCGACGACGGGCGCAATTGACCTCACCGTTACCAACGGAATTTCGCCTACTTATTTGTGGTCGCCGAGTGGCGCAACGACAGAGGATATTTCAGGATTCGCGGCAGCAACGTACAGCGTTGTTGTGACAAACAGCAACGGCTGTGCCGCAACCACCACCGCGACGGTCGCGCAGCCAACCGCAATAATGGGTAGCGGCAGCGCGCCTGCTATATTGTGTAATGGTGGTAGTGCCACCGTCACGGCTACTGCGAGCGGCGGAACGCCTGCCTATATGTATAGCTTGAACGGCGGCGCATACCAATCGGGTACCACGTTCGGTAGTATCTCGGCGGGTACATACACCTTAACCATCAAAGATGCCAATTTGTGCATATTCAATGCCGCTAATGTGACAGTGGTGCAACCCACAGTTTTGGTAGCGGGTACTTGTACGCTTACGCAAGACCTTTGCCAAATTAATGCAGCAAGCGTAAGGGTAACTGTGTCGGGCGGTACAACGCCGTACATTGTTACGCCGACCGTCACTACGGGCAGTGCGGCAGCGCCTGCGGTGCAAAATATACCTACAAGCGGCGCGTCCACCATATTTACTAATCTGACAGGAGGTAATACTTACCAATTTGGTATTAGAGACGCGAACGGTTGTACGTTGTAATACTTGGAGAGCGGTAATTTATTCCGCTCAAATCATTACTCTCTTATATCATAATCACTCTATTATTAAATATTAAAATAAAAAAATATGAAAAATTTATATAGTCATTTATCGCAAATATGCGACGACTCCTGAAAATTTATTGCGTAAAACAAAACTATTACTATTAAAATTTAAAGTTTAAAATTCAAATATCAATTACAAAAAAGTCCCCACAATCCACTATTAAAATCTAATTAAGATGATGAAAAAATTATCCATTGCAATTATTGCGGTACTTGGTTTGGCATCAGCCGTACAAGCTCAAACCTGTACAGGACCGCTCGGCGTTACCGTGGCGGGTTCTACCACCAATCAGCCATTGACCGCAACCGAAACGCACGTTAATTCGGCTTGTAATACAGGCTCTACCCCACAAGTGAGTGGTTCGATTGCCGTAACTGCGGCAGGTGGCTCACCAACAGGTGGTACGGTTGCACCAGGTAACTACACCTACACTTGGACCAAAGATGGCGCGGCGTTTACGCCATCGCCTAACGGTTATGCACCTATCAACTTAGGTGCGGGTAGCTACATGGTGACCGTTACGGACAATGCCAGTGCTATTACGGCAACTACTACACCGTCTTCTACTAATTTCAATTGTACGAAAGTAGTAGGTCCTATTGT
The DNA here is from genome assembly GCA_043778315.1 of Saprospiraceae bacterium. Lineage (GTDB taxonomy): Bacteria > Bacteroidota > Bacteroidia > Chitinophagales > Saprospiraceae > JBEEMU01. The sequence continues at coordinate 15,739 of JAYWGJ010000250.1, forward strand.
TATTACCGAGCCTACGGCGATTGTGCCAGTAGCAACGCTTACCTCCAACTACAACGGTTTTGGTATTAGTTGTGCGTTGGCAAGTACGGGTAACGCCTCTAACGGTGTGCTGACCTCGTCGGCTACGGGTGGTACAGGAGCTTACACTTATGCTTGGTCTTCGTCGCCTGCCCAAACTACGGCTGTGGCTACGGGTTTACCATTTGGTACTTATACCGTGACCATTACCGATGCTAATGGTTGTTCGCAAACCACAACATCAAGTGTAACCAAACCGACCAATTTCACACAAACCAACAGCTTCACACAACCTTTGTGTGCGGCGGCTAATGGCACGTTGTCGGGTACACAAGGCGGTACTGCTACTATCGTTGCGGCGGGTGGTGTAACGACCTACACCTACGCATGGGCTACGGCTCCTGCTGCGGGTCAAACTACGGCTACGGCTACGGGCTTGGGCGGCGGTACTTATACCGTAACCGCTACCGATGCGAATACTTGTACGGTAAGTACATCTTATACACTTACAGAGCCTACTCCATTGAGCAATACTTTTACAGTAGTTTTGCATAATGGCGCACAAATCAGTTGTGCTACAGCAGCGCAAGGTACTATCAATGACGGTAGCATTACCTCGGCAGCAGCAGGTGGCGCGGCTACCGTGAACAATGGTGCGGTTGCAAACTCGTACAGCTATGCTTGGAGCAACTCTATAAACACTGCTGTAAACGCTACTTTAACTGCGGGTACTTACACTGTAACTATTACAGATGGCAATGCTTGTACTATGACCGCATTGCAAACCTTGGTAGCACCAATAGTGATAGCAACTCCAGGTGCTATTACTGGTCTTACTTGTAACCAAACTGCTGGTAACGGTGGTGCAACAGGCGCGGTTGATCTTTCGCCAACAGGCGGTACTGGTGCTTTAACCTACTTATGGGCTGCTGGCGGTCAAACAACTCAGGATATTAGTGGTTTGATAGCGGCAACTTATACCGTAACCGTTACCGATGTAAACAACTGTACACAATCAAGTACATTTGTAGTAGCGCAACCTAATCCTATTACGTTTACTACTGCACCTTCGAGCTACAATGGCTTCGGTGTAAGCTGTAATACAGGCATGCCAACAGGCGGCACTACCAATATCAGTAATAATGGTACTATTACGCTTAGCGGTGCAGCAGGTGGTAACGGCACGTTTACTTACAGTGTAGGTAGTGCTTTCCAAACTGGCACGCTATTCTCTACACTTACACCAACCACTTATACGGTAACCGTAAAAGACGGCAACAACTGTACGGCAACTTCTACACAAGAAATCACCCAACCAACTATGTTGGTAGCGGGTACTTGTACGGCTGCTAATGACCTTTGCCAGTTGAATACAGGTCAAATCAAAGTGAATGCTTCGGGCAGTGTAGCACCATACAACGTTACTTGGACAGCGGTAGGTACGGCTTGTCAAGGTACGCCAATAGGCACTACCGCGCAAGTAATTACTACTTCGGGTGGCAACGTAATTTACTCGGGCGTTACAGGTAACTGTACCTATGATTTCATAGTGCAAGATGCCAACGGTTGTAGATTACCGAATTGATGATTGTAATAACGGCTTATATTTAAGCTAAGTGAAAATAGGAGTGAGGGCAGCTGTTCTCATTGGGCAAAAGCCCTCACTCTTTCCTTTATTTATTACAATGAAATAGTTTTTTATTACAATTAAAATGATTTCCAATACAATGTTTTAGTGTAATTTTGTCTTTTATTTTATTTAATAATATCAATGTAACCACGTCACAAAAACAACCTATAAGGTTTTTTATCAAACCTCATAGATTAGTGCGGGTTTCTTGTGTTATTATTGGGAGAGCGGTAATTTATTCCGCTCAAAATCACGCTGGGAGAGCGATAATTTATTCCGCTAAAAATCATAACTTTTTGATTACTTTTTTCCAAACAACGAAAAATGAAACAAATTTTACTTAGTTTTTTCTACTTGCTTATCGCAACACTCGGCAGCGCGCAAACGCCTTGCATGGGTAGTTTGTCTATGGTATTAGTGCAAGGCAACGCAACAAGCGCGCCCGTAAAAGCCGTGCCGCTTACGGCTGTACCGTTTAGTTGTACCACTGGTACTTTCGCGACTATCGACGGCAACGGGCAAGACGGCTCTGCGCCGCTCGCCTACAACTGGTCGACAGGTGCTACTTCGCAAACCGTCAGTAATATCTCGCCCGCTACCTATACGGTAGTGGTAACGGACGCGAACAACTGTACGGTTTCGGGTACAGTGCAGATAACGCAAATAGGCGTGGCTTCGGTGACTATCGCGGGTAATACCGTAATTGGTTGTGTGCCAACTAGCACTACGCTTACCGCTACAAGCGGCTTTAATACTTATGCGTGGAATAACGGCACTACTACTACCTCCGCACTCGCTACGAGCGCGGGCGGGACTTACACTGTCAATGTAGCTTTCGCGAACGGCTGTACAGGTTCGGCTACCGTAACCGTAAACCAAGATATTACGATACCAGGCGCGACTACCTCGGTGCGCGACCCGAGTTGCTCTACCCTTTCGGACGGCGAGATAGACCTCACGCCATCAGGAACGGGCGCGTTTACTTACGATTGGAGTACTACGGCGACGACCGAAGATGTGACAGGCTTAACAATGGGTACTTATACCGTGACCGTGACGGGTGGCAACGGCTGCTCGACGACCAAGACAACCGTAATTACGAATGTATATACGCCTAATGTAGTGCCAGGTGGCGTAACCGTACCGATAGGTGGTGCGTTCCCGAGTTGCTACGCCTCGGATAACAATAATGGTAATGCGTTTGACGTGACGCTTGATAACTTTTGTACCGAACCGCTTACCGTACCCGTTAGTATGACCGCACCGCCCACTGGCGGCGGCGGCGTGAAATACAATAATGGTACAGGTAATAACGCCGTACAAAGCAATAGCTGTGGTATAATATTCAATAATCCGATAGCCTATACGGTGGAATGTATGCGCTCGGGCGACCTCGACATAACGGTCACCCCGCTCGCTACGCCTGCACCTACGGGTAGCATCTCGCGCCTCGAGGCGGCTGTTTATGGACCGTTCACGCAGGCGTGTCCGAGTGTCAATTTTGCAACTAACGGAGCTTTGGATTGCGAAACACAAACCAATTTTAACACACCTGCTACGCTGCACGTTGGCGGCGCGAGTGCAGGACAAATTTATATAGTGGTGATGGATACTGACGGCGGACGCGGCGCGGTACAAGTGAATGCCCTTGCGCCGACAGGTTCGGCATTGCCTATCAAGTTGATTTATTTTACGGGTAAGGTTGATGGCGAAGCGAACGACCTCGCGTGGGCTACGGCTACCGAACAAAACGCTGCGCTATTTGCCGTAGAGCGTTCGCACGACGGCGTATCGTTCACCGAAATCGGGCGCAAAAACGCAGCAGGCAACTCTAATAGCACCAAATTATACGACTATACAGACGATACACCGCCCGCTCGCGCCTATTACCGCTTGCGTATGATTGACCGCGACGGCACTTACGAATTTTCAAATATTATTTATTTGGAACACACCAAAGGTAAAGCCGCTATCACTAACGTTTATCCTGTACCTACCGAAAACAAAGTAAATATCGAGTTTGAATTGGCAGAAGCCGTAGAGGTAAATATCAGCCTGGTAGATGTACTCGGCAGACAAATCAGCGTGGAGAAAGTGGAAGGCAGATTAGGTAGCAACTCGCATACCTTAGACCTTTCTGCACTGCCCGCAGGCGTTTACAACGTTATCTTAGATGCCGATAAAAGCAAGCGCGTGACCCGCAAAGTCATCAAAAGCTAGCAAAACGGCTATAATATCAAATGTTCGCTCATCTGAGTTGATACCAAAAGCCCGACTAAAACGTAAAGTTTTAGTCGGGCGTTTTGTATCGATACTAATGTAGATTAATGAAAAATAAAAATACTCGTCTGAGTTTGGCTAATTAGTGTGACCAAAAAAATATTTTTCACCAATTTTGTTTAAACTGTGACAGTATAAAAATATGTTTTTGGCTAATAAAACCTTCTTGTTTACAAATTTTATACGGTAATAAAACCAAATAAGAATAAAAAACGTAAGTACGCTAAATGATTTTCAATCTTTTTACGGATTTTTATTTGTCAAATTAATAGGATATATTTTTTAAATATAGTAAATAAAATATATAAAATATGAACATAAATCAATGTTTTACAATACTTTACATTTAGCTAATTTAATAATAACTATTTATTAATATAAAATGAGGTTTAAGTCTCTAATTATTTTTTTGTGTTCGATGCAACCTTACCCTTTTTTGTGATAACTTTGTTTGTTGTTAGTTTTACAATAGTAATAAATTTTATTTTTTTAACCCATTTTTGTATATATATTAAAATATATAATTTATCCAAAATTTTCTTTTATGAAAAAATTATTTACTTTTAACCCTTGTTTGCGCACGATAGGTGCTGTTTTGGGTATTTTGATGGTCACAACGGCTGCAATAGCGCAAAGCTATCATTTTAGCGGAACTTTTAATGGTTTCTCTGGTACTGCCAATTTGATGACCCCACGCGGCGGCGCCTCAACTATTACGCTTGCACCTGGAACAATTTCGGGCGCACAGGTATTTAAAGTCGGTTACAATGGCTTTTCTATAGATTGGTCAAAAGGCGCGGCTACGGTTATCAACACAGTAGATGATTACTATCAACCTAATGGAGCTGATGCTTCGGCTACTTTTGACGGTACTAAATATTATACTATCAATTTAGTGTCTATTGGTGGTGCAGGTGGTAATACTAAGGGTGGCGTTATGGAAACTGCCTACAACCCGACTACTATTAGTTCACTTTCACAGTATCCTGCTACAAATATTGTTACCCCAAATACGCCAACTACGGTGTATGTAACAATGGCATCGGCACCGCAATCTGGCGAAAATGTGTATGTTCGCTATTCGGTAGGTAGTGCATTTACGGCATCTACCATTGCGCAAGCAACTTTTGCGGCAGGCTCTAATGTAGGTATTGCTACTATTCCAGCGCAAGCAGCGACTACGGCTATATTTTATTATGCCTATTCTTCGCCGATGACTTTAGCGAATATCAATAGTGCTGTAACAACACACGGGCAAAAAGCGCACGATGCGGCTTCGCTCAAAATAACTGCACAAAGTAACTATACCGTTACTGCTGCAACGCTAAATCCTGTCATTGTATCGGCTACGAATAGTGCTAATAATGCAACTTACTTAACTTTAACGGCTGCTTTTGCCGCTATCAATGCAGGTACACACACAGGCGTAATAGATGTAAGCGTGTCGGGCGCGGTTTCCGAAACTGCTGCACCTGCCCTACTACATAGTACAGGTGCAGGCTCGGCGAGTTATACCTCCGTCAATGTACACCCTACGAATGACGCACTTCTTATTTCGGGCGCAACCGTTACAGGTCGTGGCTTGATAGAACTAAATGGTGCCGATAATGTAACCATTGACGGCGATAATCCAAATACTGCGGGTACAAATAGAAACTGGACAATTACCAACACAGCGGCGGCTACTGTCTTTTATGCTATGGCAATTCGTATTGCGGTTGCTGCTACGGTTATCACTTCCGCAGATAATATTACCATCAAAAACTGTATTGTTAATGGTAATGCTGCGGGGCAAAACGCGGCAGCAAGTACATCTACTTCTGGTTTAGTTAATCTTTCGTATGGTATATATGCAGGCGCAAATGCTTCTACGGTTTCTACTACTACAGCACCTACAGCAATTAGTTCTACTGCTACTACTATTGGTACAGGAGGTACATTCAATAATCTAACAATTCAGAATAACACAGTAACTGCTTGTGCGCGTGGTATTGCCGTACAAGGTAGTGCTACTTCAGTTTGTAATGTATTGACGGTATCTAATAATACAATAGGTAATGCTACGATAGCTTCTACTACAACAGTTTATTCAAAAGGCATTACCTTACAAGGTTTTGCTTCAGCAAATGTAGCTAGTAATACTATTTATGTAGAGTCATATTTAGGTACGGCTATACAAGGTATAGATATTGGTGGTATCTCTTCGTCAGGTACAAACGCGATTGTAGAAAAAAATATTATAGGTTGTACAAAAAATAGAAGTCCAGGTACTTGGGGCGCTATTGGTATTAGTATTGGTGCGGGTGCCAATTTTATAGTTAGAAATAATTTTGTAGCAGATATTACCCATGATATGACAGGTGGTGTTGGGTTTAGTACTACTAACGGCATGGTTGGTATTCGCGTTTCGGCAGGCACAGGTCACTCTATTCTACACAATACTGTTGGTATGGCTGGTGCATTAACAGGTACGGCAACTACTGCTCACTTATCTGCTGCATTCGCGATGACTGCAACTTCTCAAACGGGTTGTACGGTGCGTAATAATATCTTCTCTAATACGATTTCAGGTGGTACTACGAGTATTGCACACGTTGCTGTAGCCCTACCGAGTGGAGGAACATCGGCAATGGCTTTAACAATGAATAATAATGTATATTATAGCGGAGCAACTGCGGCAAGCCAAGGCATAGCGCAAGTTGGTACTACTGCGGGTACAACCTATCACACGACCTTAGCTGCATTAGTTGCCTATACCAATACTTTGGGTACGGCTACCAATGATAACGTTTCTACTTATTTAACAACGGCTGCACCGTTTATAACGGCTGCTACCAATCTACACATTGTAGCATCTACCACTACGCCTATCAAACAAGCGGGTGCCAATCTAAGTGTAGGTGACGATATAGATGGCGATATTCGTAGCACTACGCCCGATATTGGTGCAGATGAGTTTACAGCGTGTACAGGTACACCTACTCCGGGTACTATCTCGTCTTCTATTGCTTCTATTTGTGGTGCAAGCGGCTCAGGTACTTTGACGCTCAATGGTAGCTCGGCAGGTGCGCAGCTCACTATACAGTGGCAAAGAGCATCTGCGGCTGCAGGTCCTTATATCAATGTAGGTACTGGCAAAACACTCGCTACAGGAACACTTACAAGTACTACTTACTATCAGGCAGTAGTTACTTGTGGCGCAACTGCTACAACTGCTACTTCTGCTGTTCTTACAATACCTATCAACCCGGCTGTAACGGTAGCAGCTACTACATCTGTGGCTACCGTCTGTGGAGGTGGTTCTACCAACCTTACCGCAACACCTGCGGCAGGCACATCGCCGTTTACTTATGCGTGGGGCGCAGCAGCAACAGGTTTGGCGGCAACAACAGGAAGCCCTGTAAGTGCAACACCTACGGCTGCAACGACCTACACAGTAACAGTAACGGATAATGCAGGCTGTACGGCTTCTTCTACCGTAGCAGTAGCCTTTGCACCTGGCGTATCTGTAACTACAAGTGCAACACCTGCGGCAGTATGCTCGGGTGCAAACTCTGCATTATTAGCAGTGCCTGTACAGTCGTTTACAACGCCTGCGGTTTCTACTTATGCTTTTGCTGGCTCAACAGGTACTTATACTCCTATTACAGGTACAACATTAGCTGGAGCGATAGGCGACGATGTTGGTACGGGTAATTTACCTATCGGCTTTACATTTAACTATGCTGGGATTAATCAAACTATTTTTGCAGCACGTTCTAATGGTTTAATCGAGTTAGGCAATGCTACTGCTGCGCCAACAGGGTTTAGTGCTAATGCGCTCGCTTCTACCACAAACTGTATTGCAGCTTTGTGGGACGATAATAATACAACCGGCGGTACTGTTATCTATGCCACTACAGGCACCGCACCTAACCGTATATTAACTTGTCAGTGGACAGGTATGCACGTTGGCGGTGGCGGTTCTGGTACGAATCCAACAATAGACGCGCAGATTCTTTTATACGAAGGTACCAATAGAGTACAAATTATCTATGGAAATACGAGTGCTGCACTTTCAGGCACTACCGCTTCTATAGGTATATCGGGCGCAGTAGGTAACTACCAAAGTGTTACGCCACTTTCTCCTGCAAACACCTCTACAACAAGTACAGCTACGGAAAATACAGGTATTTCTTCAGCAACAAACTTCCCATCGGGTACAGTATATACGTTTACGCCTACCAATCCAACTGTATTCACCTACGCTTGGGCAGCAAATGCTACTTTAAGTAGCACAAGTATTGCTAATCCGAGTGCGAATGCAATTACTTCAAATCAAACCTATACTGTTACCGTTACAGGTGCATCAGGTTGTACTGCCTCTTCAACCGTGGCAGTTACTGCTGGTGCTACATTGGTAGTAACGCCTACCGCAACGCCTGCCGCTATTTGCGCAGGTGCATCTACTACGCTTAACGCAGGCACAACAGGCGGCGGCGCACCATTTACTTATGCTTGGGCAGCTTCTACGGGTGCAACACCTGCGGCTACCGTAAACCCTAGCGTTACACCTGCGATGACTACAACTTATACTGTTACCGTTTCAGACGCTTGTGGCGCAAACGTAACAGGTACGGTAACAGTCACCGTAAGTCCATTGCCTACGGCGACAATTACGCCATCGGCAACTTTTGTGTGTGGTTCGGGTAGTGTAACCTTAACCGCAGCAAGCGGTGCTACTTATGTGTGGGCAGCAAATGCTACGCTTAGCGCAACAAACATACC
>JAYWGJ010000251.1:0-2167 GCA_043778315.1 Saprospiraceae bacterium
CATCAGCTCTTTTTGCATCGCCGTAGCCGCCGACATCAAATCGACCGCGCCGCTCATCGCCCGTTTCATCAACATATCGACGACCAACATACGATTAATTTCGTTCGTTCCCTCAAAAATACGGTTAATCCGCGCATCGCGATACGCGCCCGCCATAGGTGCTTCTTCCGAAAAACCCATACCGCCGTACACCTGCAAGCCTTCATCTACCACAAAATTGAGGCATTCAGACGCACGAACTTTCAAAAATGCGCACTCGATAGCATACTCTTCCGCCGCGCCGAGCAATGCCTCGCTTAGGCTTTTGCCTTCGTGTAGTAGGCTTTCTTCTTTTGCTTTTATATCTGCCGCCGAGCGATAAACTGCCGACTCGTTCGCGTAAGTACGGACTGCCATTTCGCCTATTTTGTGGCGAATAGCACCGAAAGTACCAATCGGACGACCAAACTGATTGCGCTCGTTTGCGTATTGTATCGCGTGTTTCGCGACCAATTTTGATGCGCCGATAACGCCGCCAGCCAATTTTATACGACCAATATTCAAAATATTGAACGCAATGCGGTGTCCTTTTCCTGCTTCGCCCAAAAGATTTTCTACGGGAACTTTCACATTTTCGAAGAAAACCTGACGGGTAGAAGAGCCTTTAATACCCAATTTTTTTTCTTCCGCGCCTACGCTCACGCCTGCCGCGCTGCGTTCTACTATAAAACCTGTAAATTTATCGCCATCAATTTTGGCAAAAACGATAAAAATATCGGCAAAACCTGCGTTCGTAATCCACATTTTTTGTCCGTTTAGGACGTAATGCGTCCCGTCGGCAGCGAGGTCGGCGCGGGTTTTTGCGGCAAGTGCGTCGCTACCACTGCCCGGTTCGGTGAGGCAATACGCCGCCTTCCATTCGCCCGTTACGAGTTTCGGTAGGTACATTTCTTTCTGCGCATCGTTGCCAAAATACAAAATCGGCAACATACCGATACCCGTATGCGCGCCTTGCGAGAGCGAAAAAGAGCGGCTTTCTGCCATCACTTCGGTCAGCAAAATATTGGTAATAAAGTCTTGCATCGAGCCGCCGTACTGCTCAGGAATGCCCGTGCCGAGTAAGCCGAGTTCGCCCGCCTCGACCAGCAGTTTTACCGTAAGGTCGTGATTACCCTGCACGTTTTCGCTTTCGATACGGTCAAAAACAGGTAGCACCCGTTGCTGAATAAAGTCGCGCGACATTTGTCGCACCATCAATGCCTCTTCGCTAAACTCTTCCGGAATAAAAATATCTTGTGGCACGCTGTCTTTCACTAAAAACTCGCCGCCGCGCAGGCGCACTTTCACATCTTCTGCTGTCATCGTATTAGATTATAAAATTTTAAAATTGGATTATATAACGTGATTTATTTTGTCGAAAACTACTTTTATAAACGATTATTTTATTAAACACATTTTTATTTTTATAAGTTATTAAATAATAAAAATAAACTTATTCTTAATATAACATAATTGTATTTTATGATTACCAAAAAACACAAAATTTTAAATTGCAAAAGCAAAGATATGGTATGTTAGCGAATTTTCGCTACTTTTTGAAAAAATATTTTTTCAGCAGCCAAATAAAATGACTTAACTTTGTAGGGTACGGTAATGGTTTCGTTCACTAGTTCGGCATTGCAAATGAATACGCTGCTCCGAAGCTCCGCCCCCCACAGGACTACCATGTTGCACATAGCGATGGCAGGCGGCATAGCGGCATTTTTTATGGTAAAAAAACGGTTTGGCTTTGCACCAATGAGCATACTTAATGCGGAGCAGACAGATTTAGCAAATTAATATCTTGAAAATATTTTTAAAATATTTTGGAATTATGTGTTAGGAATGAAGAGAAAATAAGCTACTGAATGTTGTGACGCAGAATTTGCTTCGCCAGTTCGCCTTGCTCGTGCTGAGTCAAAACAAGACAGATTTGAGGCTGAACAAGTAAAAGCGATATTAAATCGCATTTACGAAGTCAACGCACGAAGTGCTGCCGTGCATAGTAACTAAAATCTAACGCAGTTTTGGCTCAAAAGGTACTATGTTAGAAAGCAAAGAAAAAAAGAGAAAAAAAGCATTTTTTTTAAAAATACTTATCTTTATGTTTGTGAAGCAAAATGCAAGTCATTTACGCAGGGTAGAGGCA
>JAYWGJ010000252.1:0-24323 GCA_043778315.1 Saprospiraceae bacterium
TTACATTAACAAAATAAGTTCCGGCTGCGCTGACCGTCAAGGTAGGCGTAGTGACCTGACCGCTCCAAAGGTAACTTGTACCGCCGCTTGCGGTGAGTAAGGTGCTGCCGCCTGCGCAAAACGACAAAACACCCGAAATAACAGGTATAGGTGGAGCGTTTTGCGTGACCGCAATAGTTTTGGTGCTGGTACAACCGTCTGCGCTAGTAGTTGTAACGGTATAAGTACCTGCTGTACCCACAACGGTAGTCGGTCCTGCGCCTGTTTGGTTGCTCCATTGGAAAGTAGGCGAGACTGCGCCTGCCGTACTCGACGCGACAATAGAAGTTGTTTTACCTGTACAAAAAGCTGCCGTACCTGTTAGGGTAATGGCAGGTGGCGTAGGTTGCGTTACCGTCACGCTGGCAGTAGCCGTACAACCTGCTGCGTTGGTAGCGGTGACGGTGTAGGTTGCTGCTGTATTCACAACAGTCCCCGCGCTCGTAGCTTGATTGCTCCATACATAGCTTACGCCGCCGCTCGCGGATAGAAAAACACCGTTCGGGGAACAGAGCGACCCTTGCTGTGTAATGACAGCAGGCGTGAACGGCGAAACCGTGACAACCTGCGTCGCCGTACCCGTATTGCCTGTGGCAGGGTCGGTAGCGGTAACAGCATAGGTAGTGGTTGCGGTAGGGCAAACGGTCAGCGTAGCGCCTGTGGGTGTGGGTGTCGCGCCGCTCCACGCATAGGTATAGTTGGCTGTACCGTTCGTGACCCTCGCTGTAAGGGTAGTGCATTTGCCTGCGCAAACCGTAGTACTACCCGCCAAGATAGTAACGGGCAACGGCGCGGCAGGAGTCATCACTTGCGAGGTGGTATAAATATTATCACCCGTAAACGAGTTGCTCGAGTTAGTAGCGTTGCCCGCCACATAAAACGTGATATTGCCGATATTGGTAGCGGGAGCAGTCCAACTGAACGTAAATACGCCCGTTGTGTTGCCTGTACCCGTATGGACGATATTTTTACGACTATTGGCGGTCAGTATTTTGGTATTCGTACCCGCTACCAAAGTGCCGCCGTCGGTAAAATTGGTTTGGATAGCTTCTACGCCGATGCCGAATTTTTGGCTTGTGCTTTGCGCAACGGTCGCCGTGATTTGGTAGGTCTGCCCGGGTACATATTTCCAATTGGGCATATTGGCTGCCGTGATGGTGAGCGTTCCGCCGCCCTGATTGAGGGCTGCGCCCGAGTGGCAGCTTTGGCAGTTCGTGCCTGCCGCGCCTGTGGTGGTCGGCGCGCCCGAGTAGCCCGCTCTGCCTGTGCTATTCATAATATCGAAGGCAGATAAACTCACTGCGGCAATAATGGTGGACGCTACTATCATAGTGCTGCGCGACAAGGCGCGCCAGCCGTTTGGTATAACAGTTTTCATAAAAGATAAAGACTAAAAAGTGGAGAAATTGGATATTTTAGTTAAAAATAATCATAATAAGATGCTAAGTTAGGGATTTTTACACATAAAAAAAAACTTTTTATATGTTTTTGTATAAAAATACTCCTTTTGTAGTAGAGAGAGGTGCGCCGAAACGCTGTTTCGGTGAGGATAAACGTGCGCCGAAACGCTGTTTCGGCGAGGTGAACGACGGAACAGCGTTCTGTCGCACTATCGTTGCGCCTACTTCCGTGGCTTTTTAGGAACGGGCTTAGGTATAACAGGTAGCTTCGGCGTAGGCGTGATAGGCACAGTCGCGCCGACGGTTTTTCGCTGCAAGGTAGGTGTATTAGTATATTCAAAAGTGCTGCCGCCTACCACAGAAAATGGTGCTTTGGAATTGACTAAAATAAGAGAAACGAATATGTCTAAGTTTTTTGTGAACGCGACTTTGGTGGTAGAAAGGTCGGAGTTCAAAAAAAATATACCGCCGCCTTTATCAAAACAATTGCAAGCGTCGGTGCCAGGTGTATCAAAACCATTTTGCTCTATTTTCAGACAATTTTGCCCTGAGGTAGCTAACTCGATGGTATTTTTGCCCACGCCCTGACGCGCCAAGAAGCGGCTGTTTTCGAAGAAACTGATTTGCGGGTCAAGTCCGCCATAAGGGCAAAGGCTCGCTTGCGCATCGGTAGTGATATTATTATAATAAAAAGTAGGAGACACGGCGTTTACAGGCTGAAAATCGAAGCCCGAAGTACGGGTAAAGCGGCTGTTAAGGACGTTCCAGGTTCCAGCACCAAAGTAAGTATTTTGGCTGCCTCTTTTGTACGGGTTAGTACTACAAAAATTACGAATATTATACCTATTATCCGTAAACAGGCAGTTCGATACGGTTTCTTGCAGCGCGTTGAAGTGACCGACGGTCAAGCCGATTTGGTTGTTTGCGAGTACGCAATGGTCTATTAGTGTCATCTCATCGCTTATTCCCTTCCATATAGCGTTACCGTCCGTTTCGCCTACCATATTGCCTATGGCTACACCAATTTCGCCATTGCGAAAAGCACATTTTTTCAAAAAAATCTGTATGCTCGAGCAGGCATTGCCACCGCCATTATTGTAAGAAGAAATAGATAATAAGCCCTTGGTGCAAGCCGATGTAGCGGGTTTAGGGAGCATAAAAGTGATGCCTTGCACCGTTGCGCCCCACGCCGCCATACTCAATATACTGTTGTTATTGGTATTGATAATCTTAACGCTGCCCGAGTCTGCGCCACCCATAAAACCACCTAAGGCGCGAGGGTGTATCCATTTTAGCGTTTGGGTGATGCGGTAATTACCCGCAGGAAAATACACTAAGGCATTGCGCGCGTATTCGCCTTTACTATCTTTGCTAATAGAAGCCGTCAGCGCGGCTTGTATGGCTTTGGTATCGTCGGTTTTGCCGTCGCCTTTCGCACCTTCTTTTTTTACATTGACAAACAAACCATCAAAATCGGTATCCAAATTAGGTAGTTGGAGACTTTCGGGAATATCGTCGCTCGGAATAACGGTATTTATTTTTTCTTGCGTAAGCAATTCGGTATTTTTATTGCTTAAGTATCGGTTACCAACTCGCGCTTTGGGATTATTAATATGATATTGATTGCCCTGTTCCACTATTTTGATTGCGCTGCTCGCTAGTATCGGAAACACCTCTTTATCGGTCATAATGAGGTCGTCGGCATCGCCCGTATTCGATATCATATTACCGAGCGCGACTATCTGCGCAGAGCGGTCAGTACCCGTCACCAAACGTCCACAACGGTAGCGGCTGTTGTTGCCGAGTAGCCATAGCTTGCCGCCCGTGCTGTTCATTTCTACCATTGCCGAGTTTTTGCGACAAGCAGGTGTAGCATAATTATTGATACCATTAGCTTTAATCACTACGCTCGTCCCCACGCCAAAAATGCCCACAAAGGCGCGTAGCACCGACTCGCCACACCGCTTGTCGGCTAAATTATCTCCCTCTGTGCGCATACCCGCTATCACGTTAGGTCCGTAGCTGTTTGCACCCTCAAACACAAATTCGTATCTGCCAGCCGCCACTTCCGCCTGCAAGGCAAACATTCTTAGTCTGCCTTTTTTTTGGTGCGCATGACAAATGTTTTTGTCGTCGCGGCGGTTGTTCGTCTCGGTCATAAAATCCAAATGCACGCCCGTCACGTCCGCTTGTGGGTGATTGACTATCAGTGCGGTTTCTGAGTTCGTACCACTATATATTTTCATGCCTTGCAGGCGATATTGCCCCGGAGCAGTGATATTGAGCGTCGCGTCGCGCATCACCATATCCATTGCAGAAAAGTTAATGGGCTGTTTTTGTTCAAAATTGATACCCGTTTCTGCGCCAGTTCCGTTTTTACAAATCGTCAGTCCTGCGAGCTGCACAGTTTGTGCGGCTTGTATGCGCAGCACCGTTCCTTTACTTCTTATCAGCGTTGCGAAACGATTGAAGCCGTGTATATACAACGAACCGCCAGGTCGATTGATGGTGAGCGGTTCGTTCAATACATAGCTGCCTGGAGCGAGCGCGATACAGCTAATGCGCATATTATTGACGGCTTTAACGAGTTCGTCGGCGGTGCGGACGAGCGTAAATTGGCTGTACTGTGTGGGCGGACTCACCGCGCCGTTGCGGTCGGTCGGGCGCGCTTGCGGTAGGTCAGCGTCGCGCTCGACTGCGCTGATTTCCGCTTCGGTACGCGGATGGTTTTTGACCGTCGCGGTGCGGCTCGCGCTACACGCGAAGCCAATCGCACTCAAAAAAACAGCGCACGATACGGCACTGTATAAGTTTTTTTTGTTCATAATAATAGAGGGGAAAGTGGTATAAGAGTGACTCAGTTACACTTGTTTATGCTTCGTTGAAAAGTGCTAACAAAAAATCGGTAATTAAAGTAGAAAATTTTAAGAATTGTAAATAGGTATAGTACCAACAGAAAGTGATAAAAGCAATAAAACCTATTGCGACGAATACGAATTTTGTATAAATCAATTCCGAACACAAAATATATATCATATCTGTACTAACCAATACACCAAATACCAGCAACGATAGCTTAGGAAAAATCTTTACTTTTACAGTAACTTGTCCTTTATAATCGTCTTCACATCGGACAGATGCTACAAAATTATCCATCTCATCTCTACTACCAATATGTCGCAAGCGAAACAGATGAAATATGGGAGTAGAGGAACAATTATAGGTCATTTTTACCATTGGTACGCGCTCAGGTATGGCAATATCTGCAATTAAAGGCATCATTCTATGGTCGTCAGCATCGGGAATTGATGATAACCGTCTTGTAGTTTCTGCTATGCTGCTATTTTCAATATAAATATACATGTGAAGCTTGGATAAAAGTGCGCCGAAACGCTGTTTTGATGAGAGGTGAGCGTGCGCCGAAGTGAAACAGACGACGGAACAGCGTTCCGTCGCACGTTCGTCGCACTTTACGCCCGTTGCGCCAACGCCTTTATTGCATCAAAATGCACTACGCCGAGCAGTTTGCCGTTTTCTATAACGAACAAAAGCGGACAACCCGTTTTTTGCATCAAGTCGTAGGCGGTTTTGACGCTTTCGGCAGGCGCGAGCGTCGGTACGTCGGTGTGCATATATTCGGCGATGGTCGCGGTGCTGTCCTTTTGGTCGGCGGCGGCTTGTATCGCTTCGCGGGTCAAAACGCCCACTATTTGTTGTGCGCCGTCGGCGACTAAAAAATCGGTATTATCGTCGCTTTGCAGCGAAGGAATAGCGACCGACATCAGTTCATCGCTACCAAAAGCCGTGATATTTGTATGCGCTATTTCGCCTACTGTTTTGCCCGAAAGGCTTTGCGTTGCCGCAATAAGGTCGTACTCGCGTTTTGCGCCAAGCGTAATAAATACGCCAATCACCGCCAAAAACGGACTGGTATGAAAATCCTCAATCCCAAATAAATAGAACATAATGCTATTGCCAAACAAACCCAAAGCGACGAAAATAGCGGCAAATACGCGCCCAATCCACATCGCGACGAAGGTAGCGCGCAGGCGCGGCATAGCCATACTCAGCACGGCGCGGAGTGCGCGCCCGCCGTCCATCGGAAACGCAGGTATCATATTGAACAACACCAAAAAAAGATTGACATACAATAATTGGCTTGTTATAAAATAAACATTGCTTTCGGTATCAATAAATGGATTTATAGCATACAAAATAATGGCAATAGCAATATTAACGGCTGGACCCGCCACCGCAACTACGAGTTCCTGAAACGGGTTTTCGGGGATAGAATTGAGCCGCGCAACGCCGCCGATAGGGTACATCACTATATCGTGCGTACCGATGCCGTAGCGCCGCGCCGCGAGCGCGTGACCGAATTCGTGCAAAATAACACATACAAAAACCGCTAAAACGGTCAAAATACTGATTACGATAGCAGGAATAGTGCCGCTTTCTGCCCAACCCGTGTAGCCGATATAGGTCAGCAAAAGCAGAAAACTCCAATGTATATAAACTGGAATGTCGGCGTAAGTGCCAATATGTAGTCGGGTGCGCGCCATTTTTGTCTTGTTTTTGATTTGAAATTTGCATTTGCTCCCACAAATATAGTGAAAATATTACATTTATAAAATGATTTTTAGGATATAAATAGAAATGTATATCTTTGTGCCGATGTTGCCTTGTAAACTAAAAATATTGACCTTGCTTGACAAAAATTTGATTATCAATCAGACCCGAAAATGGGTGACAGATGTGGTCGTCGGCTGCAATTTCTGCCCGTTTGCAGCACGAGAAGTGAAGCGCGAAAGTATTCGCTATTTCGTTTCCGAAACCGACGACGCAGCTTTATGTTTGGCACAACTGATAGTAGAGTGCGAGGTTTTGGACGAGAATACGGAGACAATAGCGACAAGTTTATTGATATATCCTACTGGTTTTCAAGACTTTGAGGCATATTTAGACTTTTTGGATATGGCGGAACTATTGCTACAAAAACAAGGCTACGAAGGCGTGTATCAATTGGCGAGTTTTCACCCCGACTACTGTTTTGCGGGCGAAGCGACCACCGACGCGGCTAATTATACCAATCGTTCGCCGTACCCGATGCTACATTTATTGCGCGAAAGCAGCCTCACCGCCGCCATAGATACGCACGCCGATACCGAAAAAATACCGCTTCGTAATATCGCTTTTGCGCGCAAAAAAGGCGCGGCAGCCATGCAAGCATTGCTGCAAGCCGCTATAAATGGTTAAAATAAACGTTTTTTTAGATTAAAAACAAAGGAAATATCGTTGTGATATATAAGTTTCAAAACCTATAAGGTCAAAAAAAGACCTTATAGGTTGCCTAAATCATCATTTTTCATACCAATAATGAAACGCAATTTATTTATTTTATTTTTCGCAGTGCAAATCGGTGCGCTTTGGGCGCAAGACCCGCATTTTACGCAGTCTTATGCTTCGCCGATGTTCCTCAACCCTGCTATGACGGGCGCGTTTGATGGGCGATACCGCCTCGGCGCAGTAGCGCGGACGCAGTGGTCGTCGTTTTTGGGAACGCCGTTTAATAGCGTCGGCGGTATGTTCGACCTCCGTCTGCCGATTGGCAAAGGCACACAAGAACAGTATATTGGTGCGGGTTTGGACTTATACTCCGATAAAATGGGCGGTAACTCGTACTTTTCGACGAATAGTATGTCGCTTTCGGGCGCGTACCATAAGCCGCTCGATATGCGCGGCAACAACTACCTTTCGGCGGGTTTGCGGGTTGGCTTTGCGCAGCGCAGCGTGAACTACGAGGGTTTACGGTTTCAAGACCAATTTAACGGCTTGGACGGCTACACTTACGCAACAGGCGAAAATTTGCCCGCTAACAGCGTCACTTATATTGATTTGGGAACGGGTATTTTTTGGTCGACGAATGTCGAAAAGCGCAATCAGTTTCATGCAGGCGTGGGATTATACCACATCAATCGTCCCGACGTAGCCTTATTTACAAAAGTGGAAGACAAAGCACTCGCTATCCGTACCTCGATTGTCGCGGGCGGTCAGATAGAACTCACGCCGACCATCGACATCATGCCGCGCATCGTGATAAGTACGCAGGGCGGACACTTTGAGAGTAATTTGGGTACTAATTTCCGCATCGGTCTCGATGATTATAACGACGCTTCGCTAGTTGTAGGCGGCTGGCTGCGCCCTGTAAGCGACATAAAACAAGGCTTAGGCTTAGATGCGGCGGTCTTGATGACAGGTATTCAGTTCTCTAATATGCGGATTGGCGCAAGCTATGATATAAATGTGTCGCCGCTCTCGCAGGTGAGCAAAACGGTCGGCGCGTTTGAGCTTACGTTCCAATATATCGGCAATTACGGCGGCGAAAAGGTAATGTGTCCTACTTTTTAACCTATAAACTGTGAACTGTAAGCAATAAACTGCCTTCGGTGAAGCGATAAGCTGTGAACTGTAAGCTGTAAACTGCCTTCGGTGAAGCGATAAGCTGTGAACTGTAAGCTGTAAATTTTGAGCGATAAACGATAAGCAATAAACGCCTTCAAAAGGGCTGCTAATATGTCGCTGCGATGCCGCTTTACGCGGTTTTAATCCTATTTTTCTACCAATATGTCGCTGCAATGCAGCTTTGCGCGGCACTAATCACCCATCGTTAATCACTGAACATTAACCATTAATCGCAAAAAAAC
Organism: Saprospiraceae bacterium; assembly: GCA_043778315.1. Classification (GTDB taxonomy): domain Bacteria; phylum Bacteroidota; class Bacteroidia; order Chitinophagales; family Saprospiraceae; genus JBEEMU01. The sequence goes on from JAYWGJ010000252.1 coordinate 8,144, forward strand.
TGTTCACTATTCGTTGTTCACTGTTCACTAATTTTAACACTAATCACTAAAAAATTTTTCTCTTGTTTGCAAATCTAATTACCATAGGTGACGAAATCCTTATCGGACAAATCGTAGATACCAACTCCGCGTGGATGGCGGAGCAGCTCAACCTCAACGGCATCAAAGTACGCGAAATCCTTTCTATCAGCGACGACCCGCAGCATATTTTGGATACGCTCGTGTACTCGGAGCGCACCGCCGAAATCACGCTTATCACGGGCGGACTCGGACCCACAAAAGACGACCTCACTAAGCATACTTTATGCAAGTATTACGATACCGAACTCGAGTTTAACGAGTCGGTTTGGCAGAATATTGTGCGGTTGTTTGAGCGGTTTGGGCGCGAGCCGAAACCGATACAACGCACGCAAGCGGAGCAGCCGAAAGCCGCAACGGTGCTGCCGAACAAGGTCGGGACGGCTTCGGGTATGTGGTTTGAGCGCGACGGGCGGATAGTAGTGAGTATGCCTGGCGTACCGTTCGAGATGCAATATTTGATGCAAAACGAAGTGCTGCCGCGCTTGGTAGCGCAACAAAAAGGCGTACCAATTACGCACCGAACGCTACTTACAGCTTGCGTCGGCGAGTCCGATTTGGCTGAAAAAATAGCGGCGGAAGAAGACGCGCTACCCGATTTTATCAAACTCGCTTATCTGCCTTCACTCGGGCAGGTGCGCTTGCGCCTCACAGGGCGACACAAAGATATTGACTACCTCAATACCACTATCGACGCGGCAACGGCGCGCATCGCCGCGCTCATTCCTGAGCATTTGTTCGGAACGGAAAAACAGTCGCTACAATCCGTTATCGGTGATTTGTTGCGCGAAAGCGGCACGACACTTTCTACCGCCGAAAGCTGCACAGGCGGCTACATCGCGCACCTAATTACGGGCGTTGCGGGTAGTTCGGCGTACTACAACGGCGGCTTAGTAGCCTACTCTAACGAATTGAAAATCAAGTATTTAGGTGTACCTAATACAATATTAGAAACCGATGGTGCGGTAAGTGAGGCGTGTGTGAGTGCGATGGCGGAAGGCAGTTTGCGCGCCTACAATACCGATTTTGCATTGGCGGTAAGCGGCATAGCTGGACCCGATGGCGGCACAGCCGACAAACCCGTAGGGACGATTTGGTTTGCGGTGGCGAGCCGCCGAACAACCGTCGCTACTAAGCTGAAATTTGGGCGCGACCGACAAAAAAATATTTTATTGACTGCCGTTTGGGTGCTGAATGCGCTGCGGCAATTGATACTTGCGGAGCAAGACGTTTAGAACCTATTAGGTTTTTTTTTGACCTTGTAGGTTTGAAATTAGCGAATAAAAAAACCTGCATAAGATACTCGTAGTGAGTATGTTATGCAGGTTTTTTATTATCATGTGCGGGTTAAAACCCGCACGCCACCTTACAATTCCTTACGCAGCCGCGCCACAGGTATATTGAGTTGTTCGCGGTATTTCGCGACCGTTCGGCGGGCAATCGGGTAGCCTTTTTCGGTAAGAATTTCCATCAATTTTTCGTCGGATAAGGGCGTGCCTTTACCTTCGTTGCCTATCAATTCCGATAAAATATTTTTAACTTCCAAGGTAGAAACCTCCTCTCCGCTTTCGGTTTGCAGCGACTCTGAAAAGAACGCTTTGAGCGGTTTTGAGCCGTACTCGGTCTGCACATATTTGCTGTTCGCCACGCGAGAAACGGTAGAAATATCGAGGTCGGTCATGTCGGCAATATCTTTGAGTATCATCGGACGGAGCTTTTTTTCGTCACCCGTCAAAAAATAATCATATTGATATTCCACAATGGCGAGCATCGTTTTGTACATCGTTTGTTGCCGTTGCTTGATGGCATCGATGAACCACCGCGCCGCTTCTATTTTTTGTTTAATAAAAGTAACGGCTTCTTTTTCTTTTCTATCTTTTTTCGCGCCCGCGCTGTATGCGCGTAGCATATCTTTGTATTGGTCGCTAACGTGCAGGTCGGGTGCGTTGCGCGAATTGAGCGCAAGCTCCACAATTCCACTGCCATTTGTGACAATAAAATCAGGTACAATAACTTGAAAATTGCGGTTGCTGCTCGCATAACCCGAGGCAGGTTTTGGGTTGAGGCGCAATATTTCATCTACGGCAGCTTTTAAGTGACTGGGTTTGATGCCCATGCTGCGCTGCAATTTTTCGTAGTGTTTTTTTGAAAATTCGCTAAAATATTTGCTAACGATAATGTGTGCTTGCTTCAAATAATACATATCGACCTTACTTTTGGGTTGCGACATATTGCGCTCGAGTTGTATCGCGAGGCACTCTTGCAGGTCGCGACAACCTACGCCAGGAGGGTCGAGGCGTTGCACTACTTTGAGCAATCGCTCTATCTCGGCTTCGTCGGTCGTTAGGTTTTGCGTAAAGCTGAGGTCGTCGACGATGGCATCGAGTTCGCGGCGCAAGTAGCCGTCGTCGTCTATGCTACCGATAATTTGTAGCGCGATTTGCTGCTGCCGCTCGTCGAGTAGCACCATACCAAGCTGCTCTATGAGGTGTTCGTGAAAACTATTTTCTACCGAAACAGGCATCGTTTTGTCCTCTTCCGCACCTTGATAATCGCCACTTAGCTTGTAAGCCGCCACATCGTCGTCGATATAGTCTTGCAAATAATCATCAAAACTCACCTCGTCATTTACCAACGGAATTTCGGCAAACTCCTCATAAGTTTCGTCGGCAGTGTCCATTTCTACTTTATCGTTGAGGCTGTCGTCGTAGTCGCCTTCAAAATCAGTGTCGCTTTCGCCGTCCGTATCGCCAAAATCCGTTTTGTCCCCATACTCGTCATATTCCGTTTCGCCCTCCTCCAAAGCTGGGTTGGTCTCGAGTTCTTCTTTGATGCGCTGCTCCAAATTGACGGTTGGCACTTGCAGCAATTTCATCAACTGAATTTGTTGCGGCGAAAGTTTTTGTAATAACCGTTGGTTTAACGATTGTTGTAACATGGTTAAATAATGATTAGATAATGCTAAAATAAAGATGGGTAAAAATGGAACGATTTTTGTAGTGCCGAAATACGCTGCAAATTTATACTAAAAAAGTATATATTGCAAATATAATAGAAGTATTTTTTGGCAAAAAGGTTGCACTACTTACGAAGTAAAAAAATAAATATTTTTTTTGCTATTGTTTTGATAAAAAGCAAGCATAAATACGTCCGATTATCTTTATTTTAATTGTAAAATTAACATTACAAATAAATAATTATCGTTTTATCATACCTCTATTCGCTCTGACGTGTTGCGTTTGCAAGCCAAAGCTGATTTTTTGTTTTTTCGGATATTTAACCGTATATACCAATGTCACCTCTTTGGTTTCGTTAGGGTTGAGGCGCAGATTCCAGACTACTTCGCCAAAATCAGGGAAAACCTGTGCGCCTGTTTTTTCTTCTATATCGACCACAATATCTTTATTGCGCGAAATGGGAATATTATCGGTTATCTCGAGGTCGATGGCTTGCGATTTATTATTGCGTACAATCATTTTATACCCAATCGTTTCTTTTTTGGTATCGCTAAATAAACGCACCGACGACACGTCTTTGAGCTGCGACCGCTTCACGACTACGCGCTCGTCGCGCCCCATACTGAGGTACAGCGTATCGCTTGCGCTATATGGGTTTATCTGCGACTGCCCGACGTAGGTTTCATTGAAAAACAAATTTGCCGTACCCGAAATCAAGCCGTATTGACCAAAATTAGTGACTTTTGCCAATAAAAAAGCCGCCGTTTCTTTGCGCGGAACGGTCTGATATTCGTAAGTAACAGGTATTTCGTACTGCTCTACTTGTAATAAATGCTCCTGCCCGTCCGACGCAATGTCTTGTCGGCGCGAGATTTCTTTCTCTATCGTCACACCTGCGTCGTTAGCAGCAGGCGGCGGCTCTGTGTATGACGGCGTTACCGACATACTATTACTCAACGAAATATTACTTTGCGGCGGCGCATATTGATTCGCTTGTTGCTCTGCATTCACTTGCAAGTAATCTACATAACGCGCCTCCAATTTAGGCACAGTATTGTCGGTATTAGGATTGCCCGACGACACAAATAATTGTACACCTTTCCACGCATAACCCGTTGATTGTGTGATATTTGCCTTGTATATCATCGTGAGCGGTTTGCTACTTTCGCTCGCCGCTTTGAGGTCGTAAATCGGATTCCAGGAAGCGGCATTACTAAATAACGAAAAATCAATATTGACGCTTGCGCTATTATCTGCGTCTATTTTTAGTACTATTTCGCCTGTCGGTTTGCTGCTATTTGCGTCCAAATCGTTAAGCGTACCTTGATATTGTTGCTGCAAAAGGGTGGTTTTAGCCAACTGTTTAGTGAGTTTGCGTTGCGCGGCAGAGAGTTCCAATAAATGATTTTGGTAATACGCAGCAATATTTTTTAGGTCTTCAAAACTCACCCCTTTCTCCGTTCCGCCCAAGCGGGTTTCGGTCGTCCGCTTAATCACCGCGTCCTCTTCGGTATTGATTCTAATTTGGTCTTGCAAGCCGTTTAGTTGGTCTTGCAGAATCACCAAACTGTCGCGGAGCAGCGAGATGCGCGCCGTAGCGGTATTCGATTTCAGGTAATTGACGCGATAAGTAGCGGACAGCAAATGCACCTGCGGCACACTCAACCGCACCTGCAAACTCTGTTGTTCGGCGTTGCTCGTGAGGTCGGTGATGACGATTTCGCCGATGCCCTGCGCGACCGTCGCCGTAGCTGTGCCGCTTAGTTTTGCGCCTTGCCGAAACACGGTTACGCTCTGTATTTTACCCGAAACGGTAATCGGATTTTCGCCCGCGAAGGCAAAAAATGGCATAAAAAGTAGTAAAAAAAAGATTATTTTCATGGTAGTAATTGGAGATTTGTGGATTAAAAATATATTTCGATGGTAAATATAGGATTTATTTTTGACAGTGCAACGAAACGCTGTTTCGTTGGTGTATAAAGTACAACGAAACGCTGTTTCGTTGGTGTACAAAGTGCAACGAAACGCTGTTTTGTTGGTACACACGATCGAACAGCGTTCGGGCGCACTTCAGTCGCAGCCAAAAAAAATCCCCAACCGCTCACACTGAACGATTGGGAATTATTTTTACATCAAAAATCCGTAAATTTTTACAGACTAGTAACGGTAGTATTCTGGTTTGTATGGACCATCAGTTGGTACGCCGATATACGCCGCTTGGTCGGTAGAAAGTTCTTCCAACTCTACGCCGATTTTCGCTAAGTGCAAACGCGCCACTTTCTCGTCCAAATGTTTTGGCAACATATATACGTTATGCTCATAGCTGGCAGAGTTTGCCCAAAGCTCCAATTGCGCCAATACCTGATTGGTAAACGAGTTCGACATTACAAACGACGGGTGTCCCGTAGCACAGCCCAAGTTCACTAAGCGACCTTCCGCCAATATCAAAATATCGTTGCCGTTGATGGTATATTTGTCCACCTGTGGTTTGATTTCTACTTTCGTTGCGCCGTAGTTTTCGTTCAGCCACGCCATATCGATTTCGTTATCAAAGTGACCGATATTACATACAATCGCTTTGTCTTTCATTGTTTTGAAATGCTCGGCAGTGATGATATTTTTGTTGCCCGTAGCGGTAACTACTATATCAGCGCGTTTTACCGCGTCCGCCATTTTTTTCACTTCGAAGCCGTCCATTGCTGCTTGTAAAGCGCAAATCGGGTCGATTTCGGTAACGATAACACGCACACCTGCACCTACCAAAGACGCTGCTGTACCTTTACCTACGTCGCCGTAACCTGCTACAACCGCTACTTTACCCGCCATCATCACATCTGTTGCGCGACGGATAGCATCTACACAAGACTCTTTGCAACCGTATTTGTTATCAAATTTCGACTTCGTTACCGAATCGTTTATATTGATAGCTGGCAACAATAATGTACCTGCGGTTACGCGCTCATACAAGCGGTGTACGCCCGTAGTTGTTTCTTCGCTGATACCGCGAATGCCCGAAACGAGTTCTGGATAACGGTCAAGTACCATATTGGTCAAGTCGCCGCCGTCGTCCAAAATCATGTTTAACGGCTTGCGGTCTGCGCCAAACCAAAGGGTTTGTTCTATACACCAATCAAATTCCTCTTCGTTCAAGCCTTTCCAAGCATACACTTGAATACCTGCTGCTGCAATAGCTGCCGCCGCGTGATCTTGTGTGCTGAAAATATTGCAAGACGACCACGTCACCTCTGCGCCAAGCGCAGTAAGGGTTTCGATAAGTACTGCAGTTTGAATAGTCATGTGCAAGCAACCCGCAATACGCGCTCCTTTAAGTGGTTGTGCCGCACCATACTCTTCGCGTAACGCCATCAAACCTGGCATTTCCGCCTCTGCCAATTCAATCTCTTTACGACCCCACGCTGCAAGCGATAAGTCTTTTACTTTGTACTTGGTATAAGTACCCGTCATTGTTGCTGACATAATTTTTGATAAGATTTTATAAAGTATATATTAGGTATATAATATCGCCACAAAGGTACGACATTGTTTAATCTTAAACAAAATATTGGTAAGGTAGTTTAATGTTTTACCAATTTTTTATTTAAAAAAATGTTTTAAAAGTACATAAAAGCCTATTATATATGGTGTATATAGGATTTTGGTAATATAGTATTAAAATTAAAAATTCATTTTTTTGTACTACAAAATAATAAATATAGTCAAAATAAAAGCATTTTCAGTTCTTATTTTTACATTTTTGGTAATAAATATTGCTTGTCGGTTTACAAAAAATATTAGTTACCTTTGCTCAAATTTTTTGATTTTTAATTATAATAATATGGAAAAATATTTTTTGAAATCTTATTTTTTTGATAAATAATTTTTTTACACTCGATAAATTGACACGACAACAATACAACAACTATGATTCGTTATTATAAAAAAATACAAAATCAGCTCGCAGAACTGCCCGAACGTGAGCCGCTTTGTTGGATAAATATTTCGCCGCCCTTCACCCACGAAGAACTCGACTTATTGGCGCAAGACCTCGACGTACCTATCGAGTTTTTTACCGACTCGCTCGACGTGAACGAGCGTCCGCGCTACGAAATAGAGGATGACCATAAACTCATCGTCCTCAAAACCGCCGTACACAGCGACGACGAGGGTGAACACGCGCTTTTTGTCACCGTCCCGATTGGCATTATACTTACCCCGCAAAACGTGATTACGATTACTTCGCACGAAAGCCCCGTTATCGACGGTTTTTTGTTGGATAAAGTAAAAGGGTTTCAGCCGAGCGATTTTCCGCGTTTTATATTGCAATTAATGGACAGAAACGCCACGCATTTCCTCAACTCGCTGCAAGAACTCAACGCGCATCGCCTCCGCTTGGAGCGCGAGCTATACGACTCGATGCGCAACGAGGAGATAAAAAACCTGCTCAGCATAGAAAAATCATTAGTATTTTTTGTTACGTCGCTCCGCTCTAACGAACTCGTGATGCTCAAAATGGAGCGCACTAATCTGCTGGGTGTGAAGGGCGACGAAGACCTTACGGACGTACTCGAGAGCGCGCTCATCGACACCTCGCAAGCACTCGAGATGGCGAATACTTACACCAATATATTGAGCGGAACGATGGACGCTTACGCCTCCATAATTTCAAATAATTTGAATATTGTAATACAACGACTCACCATCATCACGATTATGCTGATGGTACCAAATCTGGTATTCAGTTTTTTCGGCATGAACCTCACTATGGGCATCGAGCAGCAGCACGGCGTGATATGGCCCGTGCTTGGGCTATCGCTCTTCGCTACGCTGTCTTTGCTTTGGTTTTTTAGGAGTAGAAAACTCTTTTAGTGAAGGTGCGACGGAACGCTGTTCCGTAGTGTATCGCCAAAACAGCGTTCCGTCTCGCAACCTAAAAAAGCGTTCCGTCACTCAATGGCGGAACGCTTTTTTATACCTCAGTAGCAACGGTAAACACCCGGAATCTCCATCTTAGTTACCTCCCAATATCATACCTAAAAAAAATGTATTCATGCTATATGAATATTTAATCTTTTGTTTATCTTTGTGACATTGCTAATTTAACCAAATAAACAACCTGAATTTTAAATTAAAACCTCTTCTCGATATGCAGTTACGATTTTCTACACTTTTTTCTTTGTTCGCGCTTTGTAGCGCACCACAATTAGCCAAAGCGATTGCCGCGGGCGACGACCCTTGTACCGCAACTTTGCTCACCGTTACCACCAATTCGTGCAGCTATGCTTTGTACGATAATGTGGGCGCAACCTCTACCTCTACCGCTATCGCGCCTGCACCCGGCTGCTCGAGCTATAGCGGCGCAGATGTGTGGTTCAAAGTGATAGTACCGAGCAATGGCGTACTCACCGTCGACCTCACCGCAGGCACTATTACCGATAGCGGCATGGCGTTTTATACGGGTGCGGCTTGTAGCAGTTTGCTTACACAAATTGCTTGCGACGATGATTCGGGTACAGGTAATATGTCTTATATCAACCTCAACGGATTAACCCCAGGCGGTACGGTATATATTCGCGTATTCAAATATGGCGGCGGTACAGGTACGTTTAATATTTGCGCGTCCACGCCTACTACGGGTACGGTCAAAAGTAGTGGCAACGTCAGCGCACTCGCTGCTTCCACTTTTACCCAAAACAACTGCTCCAACGACCCTGCTACCAGCACTATTGCGGTGACGGGTTTGGCTACTGCGATTAACGCGAGTTTCGGCTTAGCGGAGGTGTCTATTCGCATCGACGACAACTACGTCGGCTATATGTCGGCGTACCTCCGTTCGCCCGACGGTCATATCATTCCTTTGGTACAAAAACGCGGCACTACGGGTATCAATTTTGGTTTGGGAACGGGCGCAGCTACCGTTTATACCCGTTTTAATATGGCTTCCGCCGCCAATATTTCGGCTATCACTGCCGCTCAAAACCCCTATACCGCACTCACGGGCTATCGTCCCGAAGGGAATTTAGGTGTATTTAATAACGGGCAAGACCCCAACGGCACATGGACGCTCAAGGTCTGCGACGACCGAGGCGGCTCGCCAAGTGCAACTACGGCAGGTATCATTCAGAGTTGGTCTATGACGTTCAATAACGCGCCTGCTGCGCCTGTTGCCTCCGCGCCTACTACTAGCGATTGCTTTAACGCAACCCCGATTTGTAGCAATACCCTAAGCGTATCTACCGTTACGGCTGGCGCGGGTACTTTCGACGATATTAATACAGACGCTACTAATATGTGTTTGGGGGCAGAAAATAACGCCTCTTGGTATATTTTTAATGCGCAAGCGACAGGTAATTTTGGCTTTAAAATACTACCAAATACCGCTACCGACGACTACGACTGGGCTTTATTTCGTATGCCTCCTGGCTCTACCTGCTCCGATATTTACACCGACCCGTCGCTTTTAGTGAGTTGCAACGCCTCGAGCAGTGTCGTCACGAGCGGCACGACGGGCGCGAGTTCGGGTAGCTACACCAATCAAGGCGCAGGTACAGGCGGCTGCTCCGGACCTACTTATTTGTCGGGCTGCAACGCCATCAACGCCTTAGTTCCTGTTACATTAGGCACTACTTATATATTATATATTACCAATTATACGGCTGGTGGTTCAGGTTATAGCCTCAACTTTACGCAAGCAGGTACGGTAGGTGTTTTTGATAATACGCTGCCGCGACTCAATAGCGTAGAAACGCCAATCGTATGCGGCGCGTCGTCGCTCACGTTCAACTACTCCGAAAACGTGCGGTTAAGCACCGTTCAAACCTCCGATTTTCAACTCACAGGTCCGGGCGGAACGCCCTACACACTAAGCAATGTCCGTCCTGCTTGTCCTGCGGGCAGTTTGTTTTGCAATCAATTTATCGTTGATGTTTCGCCTACGCTTACCGCAACAGGTAACTACGTTTTGGGCTTGGCGGCAGGCGGCAGCGTCACCGACAATTGTACCAATAACACCACCAGTGATGTACTCAATTTTACTATTGTTATCGCTGACGCGAGCGTGAGTTATGCTACCGCTTCGGCGTGCAAAAATGCAGGCGGTACGCTTACGCCAACGCTCGCAGGTTCGGGCGGCACGTTTTCGGCTACGCCCGCAGGTTTGAGTATCAACGCTACGGGCGTAATAGATGTGACGGCGAGTACTGCTGGAACGTACACCGTCAGCCGCACCGTCACCGCAGGCGCGTGTAGCGATACGCGCACCGCTATTATTAATATTTACAATAATCCTACACCGACTATTACGGGCGCAAATGGCATCTGCCCTGCGGGTACAGGTGCGAGCAGCACGACCTTAGATGCAGGCGCGGGCTACGCTGCATATACATGGACGGGCGGAACGGCTACGCAAACCAAAACCGTTGCTACTGCGGGGACATACACTGTCACTGTCACGCAAAGCGGTTGTACAGGTACAAGGTCTATTATTGTAAGTACTAATCCCGTACCTACCGTTAGTATCGGCTCACCCGCAACGCTCACTTGCGCGCTCACGAGTACCAATCTTTCCGCCACAAGCGGCTTAAATACTTACACTTGGACGGGTGGAACGATTACCGCAGGCGGCTCAACCGCCGCGCCGACCGTCACCGCCGCAGGTACTTATACCGTTGCGGTAAGCAATACACAAGGCTGTACGGCGACGACGACCGTTGCGGTCACGCAAAATATTACACCGCCTACGCCTTCACTCGCGGCTGGTGCGCAATTGACGTGTAGTGCGACTACTCCGAGCCTTACGGCAACGGGAGGCGCGCCTTACACTTGGAGTCCGAACGCGACGAGCGTATCGGGCGCAGCCGCAACTGCCACAGCCGCAGACACTTACACCGTCACGGCTACGGCTGCCAACGGTTGTACTGCTTCTTCTACCGTTGCGGTCACGCAAAATATAACCGCGCCTACGGCAGCTATTAATCCTGCTACGCAGCTAACTTGCGCGACTACTTCTACTATGCTTACCGCAACAGGTGGCAGCACTTACGCATGGAGTACAGGCGCGACAGGCAATATCGTTTCGGGTGTTACTTCGGCTACGCCGACCGTCAATGCACCCGATACTTACACCGTCACCGTCACGAATACTATCAACGGCTGTACTTCTTCTTCTACCGTTGCGGTCACGCAAAATATTATAGCGCCTACGCCGTCGCTTTCGGCTGCCGCACAACTGACGTGTACCACTACTTCTACGAGCCTTACGGCAACGGGCGGCACAACCTACGCGTGGAGCGCGAACGCGACGAGCGCATCAGGCGCAGGCGCAACTGCCATAACACCAACTACTTATACCGTTACCGCTACTAATGCAAACGGCTGTACTGCTTTTGCTACCGTTGCGGTAACGCAAAATATAACCGCGCCTACGGCAACTGCGGGTAGCAATAATCCGTGTCTGGCGAGTACGTTTACGCTCAATAGTAGCGGCGGAACGGGCTACGCATGGGCGGGTCCGTCGTTCACGAGCGCAGCACAAAACCCTGCCGTTAGCGCAAGCGCGACCGTAGCTATGAACGGCGTTTACACCGTCACCGTGACGGGTGCAAACGGCTGTACGGCGGTCGCTAATATCGCTGTTACTTGTCGCATTGCACCTGCTACTTCGGGCAAACAAGAGGTTTGCGCCCTATCTGGCACTACTTACAACGTGTCTTTTAATGTCACAGGTTCTGCACCGCTCACCGTCACTGATGGTAGTGGTATCGGCGGTTCGGTATCGGCTGGCGTGTTCACTTCTAACGCAATTGCTACGGGTACGGTCGTCACATTTACGGTCAGTAACGCTTGCGGCAACGCGACGGTCACTACTTCGGGTGTGTGCGTTGCCTCTACTACTTGCAACTCGGTGGTCGGCTGTTTCGGTCCTAATTTAATCACAGACAACCCTGGTTTTGAGTTAGGCAATACAGGTTTTACTTCCGCTTATTCCGCAAATGCAACTACTGGAAATTGCAACCCGGGTAGCAATAGCTGCACGAGTGGCGTAAACACGGCTTACTATTCAGGTCCGAACGACATTATTTGTCAAGGTGCTTATGGCATTGATGCCAATGTGCAACAGTGTAATAAGTTTTGGTCGCCGAATATCAAAGACCACACAACGGGTACAGGCAAAATGATGATGGTGGATTTACCGAACTCGGGCAGTACCAATTTATGGTGTAAAACTATCGCTTTGGCGGGTAGCACCGACTACTGTTTTGGTTCTTATTTTATTAATTTAGTGCCGATAGTGAATAGTGGTTACGGCGACCCTTCTTTTGGCTTCACCGCCAACGGTGCGGCTATTGGCGCTGCTGTATTGATTGTAAAAGACGAAAAATGGCACTTTAACGGTGTTCAATTCCGCAACACTACGGCGGGTAACGTCACGCTTTGTATCAAAAACACTACCGCAGGCGGCACGGGCTACGACGCAGCTTTGGACGATGTTTCGGTGCGAACTATCAACGGCTCGGGTACAGTTCCTGCTACCGTCAATGATACCAAAGTGCTTTGTGCAGGCGCAAGTTCCGTCGTAGTCAATGTATTAGCTAACGACGGCGCAGGCTCGGGTAGCTTAGATTTTAATACTTTAAAAGTCAATTCCGCGCCTGCTTTTTCGGTCGGTACTATTAGTAATGTGAATAAAACGACGGGCGAAATCACGTTTCAGCCCTCTGGTACGTTCACGGGTTCTACCAATTTTGAATACCAAATATGCAATACTGGCGGCTGCTGCGCCGTCGGTACAGTTACTATAAATGCAGGCAGCAACCCTACAGCGAGCGCGGGCGCGGCTACTTCGGTTTGCTTAGGCAGTGCGCGCAATATCACCGCGTCGGCTACGGGCGGAAGCGGAAGCGGCTACACTTACTCGTGGTCGTCGGGTGCGGCTACCGCCGTGGCTTCGGTGTCGCCTGCCGCAGCAACTACTTATACCGTTACGGTTACGGATAGTAATTTGTGTACCAACACAAATACCGTTGCGGTGGCAGTTAATCTGTTGCCTACGGCGAGCGTTGGCGCGGCAACCACAACCGCTATTTGTCTAAATCAAAATACAGCCCTTTCCGCTACCGCAACTGGTGGTAGTGGCGCGGGCTATTTGTACAGTTGGAACGACGGCGGTGCTAATCCGCACAACGTCAATCCGACCGTGAACACTATATATACCGTCACCGTCACCGACGGCAATACTTGTACAAATACAGCAAGCAAAACAATTACAGTCCGTTCTTTACCAACCGTCACCGCTTCGGCTACTTTGCCTGCGGTCTGCCTCAACGCAACAGGTACAATTAACGCTGTCGGCGCGAGCGGTAGCGGCGGAGGCTACACTTACGCATGGGACAACAGCCTCGGCGCGGGCAGCAGTAAAGCGGTAACGCCAACCACAACTACTATATATAATGTGACGGTCACGGACGGTAATAGCTGTACCGCGACCGACAATGTGACGGTGACGGTGCGCAGTTTGCCTACGGCGAACGCAGGCGCGAGCCGTGCGATATGTGCTGGCGGCAACACGTCGTTGAGCGCGACCGCAAGCGGCGGAAGCGGTAGCGGCTATACTTATACCTGGAACGACGCGGGTGCAAATCCGCATACCGTTGCGCCGACCGTTGCGACAAGCTACACCGTCACCGCAAGCGACGGCAACGGCTGTACGCAAACAAATAGCGTTGCTATTACGGTAAACGCGATAGCAGCGACGAGTATTACGGGCGGAACTGCGTTTTGTGCAGGTCGGACGCTTATGCTTAACGCGGGCGGTTCGGGTACTTACGCCTGGAGTACAGGCAGTACGGCTGCCAATATTACCGTCAATACAGGCGGTTTTTACACCGTCACCGTGACTGATAGCAACTCTTGTTTGAGTACCGCTTCCGCTAATATCATCGTCAATCCAAACCCTGCAAGTATAGCGGTGACTGGCGCGGCGGCGTTTTGCGCAGGCACAACTACGAGTATCAGCACGAATGCAGGCTACGCCTATCAATGGTCGAGTGGTGCTACTACGCAAGGCATCAGCGTCAGCGCGGGCGGTATTTACACCGTCACCGTCACCGACGGCAATACTTGTACAACTACCGCGACCAAAAATATTGCGCTCACGCCGTTGCCTGTATTCAGCATTAGCGGCACTACCGCATTTTGTTCGGGCGCAAATAGCAACCTCGCGGTTGCGGGCGCGACGGGTACTTACGCATGGAGCAACAGTTTAACGACTTCTAATATCACGGTCAGCGCGGCAGGCAACTACACCGTCACGGTGACGAATATGGGTTGCGCGGCTTCGCGGAGCGTCGCTATCGCGGTGTATAGTTTGCCTACGGCAGCGATTAGCGGCAACGGCTCGTTCTGTTTTGGGGGCAATTCTTTGCTTACCGCAACAGGCGGAACAAACTACGTTTGGGACGCAGGCAACGCCATAAACACCTACACCGCTACGGTTGCAGGTACTTACACCGCGACCGTTACCGATGCGAATGGCTGCTCGAATACAGCTACCAAAACAGTCACACAAAACTCTAATATTATACCAACAATAAGCGGTCCTACGGCGTTTTGCGCAGGCGCGGGCATTACGTTAAGTACAGGTACTTACAATACCTATTCGTGGAGCAACGGAGCGACGGTGCAGAGTTCGGCGGTAGCTGCCGCAGGTACTTACACCGTCACCGTTACCGATGTAGCGGGCTGTACGGGTATCGCGCAAACGACGATTGCGGCGAACGCAAACCCTTCTACGACGATAGGCGGAACGCTCAATTTTTGTCAAGGCAATACGACTACGCTTACCGCAACGGCAGGTTTTGCCAATTATCAATGGTCGTCAGGTTCTACTACGGCTGCCGTTACGGTTAGCTCAGGCAATACTTATAACGTCGTCGTCACGGACGGTAACGGCTGTACCGCGTCTTCGCAGGTCACGGTAATAGCTAACGCTTTGCCTACGCCAAATATTAGCGGCGCGTCGGCGTTTTGCCAAGCGAGTAGCAATGTATTGACGGCTTCGGGCGGCGCAAGCTATGCATGGTCGACGACCGAAACCGCAACCGCTATCAGCGTAACAAACGGCGGAACTTATTACGTCACTGCTACTAACGCGGCAGGCTGTACCGCGTCCGCTAATACGAGCATCACACAAAATGCAAGACCCGTCACTACTATCAGTTCGCCGTCGGCGAGCAGTGCTTTTTGTTCTGGCGGAAGCCTACAATTAGATGCAGGTACAGGTTTTACTAACTATGCTTGGGGCGGCGCGAATGTCAGCCGTTTTTATACCGTGAATACAGGCGGAACTTACACCGTTACGGTAACGAATGGTTTTGGTTGTACCAATACGGCGAGCCTCGCGGTAACTATGAATACAAATCCGACTGCCGCTATCGGCGGAACGGCTGCGTTCTGTGCAGGTACAAGCACGAGCCTTACGGCAACGGGCGGCAGCACTTACGCATGGAGTACGGCGGCGACTACGCCGAGTATTACCGCTACGGCGGCACTCACTTACACCGTTACGGTGACGAACGCGGCAGGCTGTACGGCTTCGTCGCAGCGAGCGGTCGCGCAAAACGCGCTACCTGTTCCCGCTATTAGCGGCGTAAATTCGTTTTGCGCCAATAGCAACACCATATTAGCAGCAAGCGGCGGTACTTCCTACGCATGGAGTAACAGTATTGCGACGGCTAATAATACCATTACTACACCGAATACTTATATTGTGACGGTGACAAACGCGGCAGGTTGTACGGCAAGTACCAATATTGCGGTCACGCAAAACCCGCGTCCGCTACCGAGTATTAGCGGCGGAACAACGGTCTGCCAAGGCAAAACGCTGAGTTTAGATGCAGGAAGCGGCTTTACAAGTTATGTGTGGAGCGACGTTGCGGCTACTACCGCCCAAAACCTTAGCGTTACCGCAACAGGAACCTACACCGTCACGGTGACAAATGCGTTCGCTTGTTCGTCTGCTACAACTATTGCGGTCACGCAACTCGTCAATCCTACACCAAATATTACAGGTGTATTGTCGTTTTGTGCAGGCGCGAGTACGAGCCTCACGGCAGGCGGCGGCAACAGCTACGCATGGAGTACAGGCGCAA
>JAYWGJ010000253.1:0-5829 GCA_043778315.1 Saprospiraceae bacterium
CGCGAACAATAAGATTGTTTTTTTCATTGAAAAATTAAGATTTGTTAAATTTGAAACTAAAAGATTGTTTATTATTATTGGTACTAAATATACGAATACAGATATTATAATTATCTAACGCAAATGCTTGCTATTATATTTTCAAATCTTGTGCCAAACTCTATATTTTTTTAATATAATATTTAGACTATTTATGTTTATCATTGATAATGAGTTGTTTATATAAATAAAAAGACTAAATATTTTTTGTTAATGATTTCTTACTATTTTAAAGGTAGTCATAAATGTCCGATTATAAGCCAAATTTATATTTTAATATTGATGAATATAATAATTGTATGTTTAAAATTAGGCGTGATTATCGGGAACGCCGAAAAATAGTTAAACCGTAGCTGCTACCCTCCTAATGGAGGGGCTGGGGGAGGCTTGCGTAGATTTAATCTATTTTTCAAGTGTAGATAAATAATCACAACTAATTTTATTCAGCTAGATACAACGATAAAGTATAAAGATGTACCTTTGTATCAATAGTTTTGAAATGTAATTGGCAAATCATATTGATATAATAATAATTTAATGCTAAAAAAACTTGTATTTTTAATCGTTTTGAGCTTTCTGAGCGCACTTGCAGCGTTCGGAAAAGAGCCGCCGCCAAAGTCAAAAAAGCTCGTAAACGACTATATTGGTTTGCTTTCACAGGACGAAACGCAGCGTTTGGAGCGAAAGCTAAAAAATTATTTTGACTCTACTTCTACGCAAATTGCGGTCGTTATCGAGGCTTCTTTGGACGGCGACAACGCGGCAGACTACGCATACAGTATAGGTAGAGCGTGGGGCGTGGGCGAAAAAGGCAAAAATAACGGCGTTTTGATATTCGTTTCTCGCGACGACCGAAAGGTTTTTATCGCTACGGGCTACGGCGTAGAGGGCTTTTTGCCCGACGCAACAGCTAAGGATATTGTGGATAATATCATCAGACCTGCCTTCAAAAAACAACAGTATTTTCAGGGTTTGGACGGCGCAACCGATGCTATTTTGGGCAAAGGAAAAGGAGAGTTTACACGCGAACACAACGGCGGACAAGCGGGCGAAGAGCTAAACGCCTCCGATATTTTGTTGATAATATTGGTCGTTTTTTTGGTTTTATTTGTGTTAAGCAAGATATTCAAAGGCGATTACGACAAAGGATACAGTCGGCGCGGACGCTATCAAGATAGAGGTATCGGCGGCGGCGGCTGGTGGATTGGCGGCGGCGGCGGCGGTTCTGGCGGCGGCGGAAGCAGCAACGATAGTGGCGGCGGAAGTGATTTTGGCGGCTTCGGCGGCGGCGATTTTGGCGGCGGCGGCGCGGGCGGCGATTGGTAGTATATTTATAAAATAAATAAAATCATATTTTCTAAGAACGCTTAAAAACTTCTATCAGGAAGTTTTTAAGCGTTTTTTTATGCTTTTTATAATAAAAAATAAAATGTCACAAAAAACAATGGTTGCAGCGATTGATTTGGGTACAAATACCTTTCAATTGCTGATTGCCGCGCCGAGCGAAAACGGCGATTTTGAAGTCGTAAAACGGTTGAGCGAAGCCGTGTTTTTAGCCGAAGATGGCAGCGAACGAATCGGTGATGCGCCGTTTGCGCGTGCGCAAGCCGCCTTAACGAAATTCAAGACTACACTCGACTCCTACCCTATTACACAACTAAAAATAGTAGGCACTGCGGCGTTGCGCAAAGCAGAAAATACAAAAGAATTAGTAAACTGGGCAACACAAACACTTGGTTTACAAATAGATATCATTTCGGGTATTCGCGAAGCGGAACTAATTTATAATGGTGCGCGGCTTTGCGCGAATATGAAAGCAGGCGAAAAATATTTGTTATTTGATATTGGCGGCGGCAGCATAGAATTTATTATTTGTGATAACGAACAAATATTTTGGGCGCAAAGCTTTCCGATAGGTATGATGGTTTTGCAAGCGCGATTTTGGCAAAGCGACCCGATTTTGTATGAAGACGAAGAACTTTTATACGCGTTTTTGCGCGAAACCTTACAACCGCTTTTTGATAATTTAGCCCGTCACAAAATAAGCGGTGTGATAGATACTTTTGGAAAATTTGACGAAATGATGGGATTGCGCAAAACCGATACGCACTTCGCTTTTATCTCCGCCGAGGAGTTTGATAATTTGTATAAACAACTAAGGTACAGTACATTAGCTGACAGAATGGCTATGGATATGATTAAACCCGTTTTGAAAAAAATAATTATAGTTCCTTTATTGATATGGCAATTTATGTTTGATGCGTTTGCGATAACGCGGCTGCAAACCGTCGATTACGCGCTAAAAGAGGGATTAGCCGACGAGTTGTTGCGACAAGCAAATGAATAACTCTAAGCAGATTAACATTATCATTTCAAGTTATACCATTAAAATAGTATTATATTGTATCTTTGCAGTCTTATGCCTTAAAAAAATATTTTCCCCTCACTTATTTCACGCGAATTTTCGCAACTTTTTAGTAACAAAATGGCAATGAACCGCATAAAGTTCTTGATAGAAGGGCTTAAAGATATGAAAACCGTAGGCACGGTCGCGCGCACGTCGCGCTACGCAGGACGGCAAATGCTTAGGCGCATCGATTTTCAGCACGCCGACTGCATCGTAGAATTTGGTGCAGGTGACGGCGTAATCACAAAGCTGATTTTGGAGCGTATGAAACCGACTACCAAACTCCTTAGCTTTGAGGTAAATCCTACTTTTTGCGAGTTATTGAGCGAAATAAACGACCCGCGTCTGACGATAATCAACGATTCTGCCGAGTTGGTCGACAAATATTTGCAACAACACGGCTTCGCAAAAGCCGACCACGTCGTTTCTGCCATTCCATTTACGACGCTCCCCGAAGCGGTTGCAGCAGTGATAGTAGAGCAAGCAAAGTATGTTTTGAAGGTCAATGGCTATTTTGTTCAAATACATTACTCGTTGGTACGCAGACGTTTATACAAAAAAGTATTTGGCAATGTGGACGTAGAGCTTACGCCAATAAATATTCCGCCTGCGTTTATTATGACCAGCAGAAAAGAGTAAAAACATCATTATAATAATAAAAGATGGTTGTAACATACGAGGTTAAAAACCGCATCGGATACATTATTTTGAACCGCCCCGACAAGCGCAACGCCTTCAACGCGGAGCTTGCCGACGGTTTGATGCGTGCTTTTCAGCGCGCCGAACACGACGAAAACGTAAAAATTATCGTGCTAAAAGCGAACGGTAGCGTGTTTAGCGCAGGCGCGGATTTGGGCGCGTTGCAGCAATTGCAAAAAAATACGCTCGACCAAAACATCGCCGACTCGAAGCATTTGATGCAATTATACCAATATATTTACCGCCACCCGAAAGTCGTGATTGCGCAAATAGAAGGTCACGCGATAGCGGGCGGCTGCGGTTTAGCCACGATTTGTGATTTTTCGTTTAGCGTTCCCGAGGCGCAATTTGGCTACACCGAAGTGCGAATCGGCTTCATTCCTGCTATCGTCATGGTGTTTTTGCTCCGCAAAATAGGCGAAGGACGCGCCAAAGAACTCCTGCTTTCGGGCAAATTAATCAGTGCGGAAACCGCGCAAAGCATGGGCATTATCAATTTTATTAGCGCAAGCGAAACTATCGCGAACGAAGTGACGACGTTTGCCGAAAACCTCTGCCGCGAAGCCTCGTCCGACTCGCTGCACCTCACTAAACAGCTAATTGCACAAGTGCAGGAGATGAAATTGGAGGACGCGCTCAATTTCGCCGCCGAACAAAACGCCCTCGCCCGCGAAACGAACGATTGCCGACAAGGTATCGCATCGTTTTTGAACAAAGAAAAAATAATATGGTAGCCGATACGCTCAATTTTTTGTCGAAGCTCACGCCGCGCCGCATACTCAATGTCGCGCAAGTCATCACGTCGTTTTACTATACAAAATGGACGCAAAAACCTGTACAATGGGGCATGCCGTTCACTATTTCGGTAGAGCCGACGACCGCCTGTAACCTCCGCTGCCCCGAGTGTCCGAGCGGATTGCGTGCCTTCACGCGCCCAACGGGCAACCTAAAAGCGGATTTTTTTAAGGCAACTATCGACAGTTTATACAAAGAATTATTATACCTGATTTTTTATTTTCAGGGCGAACCGTACATCAACCCGAAGTTTTTGGAGATGGTGCGCTACGCGCACGACAAAGGAATTTATACGATTACGTCCACAAATGGGCATTTTTTGAACGATGAAAACGCCCGTCAAACGATAGAAAGCGGCTTGGATAGACTGATAATTTCGGTAGATGGCACGACGCAAGAAGTGTATGAAAACTACCGAAAAGAGGGCAAATTGGAGAGCGTGCTGCAAGGTGCGCGCAACGTTGTGAAATGGAAAAAACAACTCAACAGCCAAACGCCGCACATTATTTTTCAATTTTTGGTGGTTAAACCAAACGAGCATCAAATTCCCGAAGTGTATCGATTAGCAAAAGAAATAGGCGTGGACGAGGTAAAACTCAAAACCGCACAGGTTTACGACTACGCGAACGGCAACGACCTTATTCCGACACAAGACAAATATGCGCGTTACCGCGAACAAGCGGACGGAACGTGGACGGTCAAAAACGAACTCCTCAATCATTGCTGGAAGCTCTGGCACTCGTGCGTCATTACTTGGGACGGCTTGGTGGTGCCGTGTTGTTTTGATAAGGACGCGACGCATCGCCTCGGCGACCTCAAACAGCAATCCTTCAAAAATATATGGCAATCACCTGAATATCAGTCGTTTAGAGCGCAGCTATTGCGCGGACGCGACCAAATAGACATCTGCACAAACTGTACTGAGGGCTGCAAGGTTTGGGCATAAACGATAGAATATAATATAAAAAAGGACGCAACTACTTATCGTAACTGCGTCCTTTTTGTATGGTTTTGTAGCTAAAACAAAAAATAAGTTAGTTTTTATTTTCTATTTTTGTCAATAATCTGCTGCACTTCCAATGCTGTTTTTTGAGTAAATTTAGCAATTTTTGCTATGCTCATACCGTCCTCGTGCATTTCCAAAATCATATTTTTTTCTTTTGTTTCCGCCTCAGCTTTGGCTTTTGCGCGCTCTTCCGCCTTCGCTTCTGCCTTTGCCTCTGCTTTCGCTTCCGCCTTCGCTCTCGCTATTTTAACTTGATCCATCTGGATAGCGGACGCATTGCGTGCCAATGTAACCACATAACGCTCGTACTCCTCCGCAGAGAAACGGCGCGTATCTAATTCATCAATCGCAATTTTTAGCCATTCTTCCGTCCAAAACTCGGGAAATTCGGTTGCGGGACGGTCGGCGTAAGTTTGTAGATTTTTCATGGTACATCATTATAGTGCAAATATACACCTTTTTTAAATTATACAATGTTTTTATCAATCGCAACTCAAATATAAACGCAAAAAAGGACGCAATTACTTAGCGTAAATGCGTCCTTTTTTATCCTGGATTATAAAGTAATATTATTAATATATTACACCATATCCTCATACGAAAGTGGCAACACTTTCGAGTCTTTTACGGTAGAAAGCGTCATTAGGGTTTTCAAACGCTCTATTTCGTCGATTTTGGATAGCGTGTGGAACAAAAACTGCTCGTAAGTAGCGATGTCTTTGCAGATGATTTTCATCAAAAAATCGGCTTCGCCCGTGATGATGTAACACTCGATAATTTCTGGAATAGCTTTCACTTTCGCCAAAAAGTTGTTCAAGGCGTTTTCTTTTTGCCAAGCTAACGATACTTGCACGAAAGTTTTGATGCTCAAACCCATCGCTTG
>JAYWGJ010000254.1:0-5827 GCA_043778315.1 Saprospiraceae bacterium
AAAAAGTAAAAGTAACACCCATATTTAAAATAATATTTTGTCAGATTTTGATAAAATTATTTCAGCTTCAATAGCAACGGATTTCCTACACTAAGAAATAAAATAAAATAGTAACAAAAAAATCTATTATGGTAACAGGACAAGATATTATCGACTTAGGGTACAGCCCAGCGCGTTGGTTCAAAACAGCCCTCGAGTACGCTAACGCAAACGACTTAGATAAAACGCAGTTTGCCGCTTACCTCGCCGAAACCGTTTCTGCGTACATCGAGCCGCACGAAACCGCCGCGCCGTTTTTTCAAAATATAAAAGCGGATACTGCCGAAGAAGTGCAAAATGTGGAGGCGGTGATGACGACGATGCGCGAACTCATGTGCACGCCTACCCTACTTACGGGCGCGGTGATGCCCGATGCCTGCCCGACGGGTGGCGGACAAATCCCTGTAGGCGGTATTGCGGTCGCTAAAAACGCGATACACCCAGGTATGCACAGCGCGGACATTTGTTGCTCGGTGATGATGACGAATTTCGGTCACGTCTCGCCCAAAAAAGTACTCGATGCCGCACACGCTATCACGCATTTTGGCGGCGGCGGACGCGAAGAATACTCCGATTTGCCCACAACATTAGTGGAAAAAATGTTGCAAAATTCGTTTTTATGCACCAGTAAAAGCATGCGTTTTGCGGCGGAACATTTGGGAACGCAGGGCGACGGCAACCACTTTTTGTTTGTTGGGCAATCCAAAAAAACAGGTGAAACGATGATGGTCACACACCACGGAAGTAGAGGCTTAGGCGCGAATTTATACACCCAAGGTATGAAGGTGGCGGAGGGTTTCAGAAAGCTAATTTCACCGCGTACCATGGCGCAGAACGCCTGGATTCCTTACGATACCGACGAAGGACGCTCCTATTGGGAGGCGTTGCAATTGGTGCGCGAATGGACAAAACTAAACCACGCGACGCTGCACCAAGCAACCGCCGACGGCTTAAATATCACTCCGTTGGAGTGCATCTGGAACGAGCATAATTTTGTGTTCAAGGACGGCGATTTGTTTTATCACGCCAAGGGCGCAACACCGCTCGAGGACAAATTTGTCCCCGACAGCAGCAACGGGTTGCGTCTTATTCCGTTGAATATGAGCGAACCTGTACTGATAGTTCGCGGACAAACGACGGAAAGTAATTTGGGTTTTGCGCCGCACGGCGCGGGTAGAAACGTGAGCCGAACACAGCACAAAAAAAAGAAAGCGGGCAAAACAATCGAGTCCGTTTTCGCTGCCGAAACGAAGGGTTTGGACGTGCGTTTTTTCTCCAACCATATCGACATTTCGGAGCTACCGAGCGCGTACAAAAACGCTGCAACCGTGCAAGCGCAAATGCGCGAGTTTGGACTCGGCGAAGCAGTAGATGAAATCATGCCTTACGGCTGTATTATGGCAGGCGATTGGGAGATAGACGCGGCGTGGCGACGTAAAAAAAAGGCAAGACAAGACGAAAAAACACGCAAGGCGAACTCGTGGGTCAATAACAGATGTTAGGTAAATACTAAAAAAATAATGGTAGCTGTCGTTCGCGACGGCTACCATTTTTTTATTTGGCTAATGTTTAGCGTTGTACTTCAATCACGTTGGTCGGCGGCAACATTTCGTTGCGTACCGCTACTTGTTGCAGTAGTTTTTTCGCTGCTTCGCGGAACGCATCGGCAGTCGCGGTTTCTTGCGGGCGCGACACTATCGGCATACCCATATCGCCGCTTTCGCGGATAGACTGCACCAACGGCACTTGCGCGAGCAAGACGCTATTAGAGCGTTTAGCTAAGGTTTTGCCGCCATCTTTGCCAAATAAATAGTACTTATTTTCGGGTAATTCGGCAGGCGTAAACCACGACATATTTTCTATTACACCCAAAATCGGCACGTTTACCTGCGGCAACTGAAACATATTCATCGCTTTTATAGCATCAATCAATGCGACTTCTTGTGGCGTAGTGACCAACACTACGCCCGTAAGCGGAACGGTTTGCACGAGCGTAAGCTGCACATCGCCCGTGCCAGGCGGCAAGTCGATAAGTAAAAAATCGAGTTCGGGCCACAAGCAATCATTGAAAAACTGCTTGATAATACTACCTAAACGCGGTCCGCGCAGCACTACGGCGGCTTCGGGTTCGATGATAAAACCGATAGACATGAGCGGTATGCCGTGCGCCTCGAGCGGGACGATTTTGGTCGTGCCGTACACGTCGCGGAGGTTGGGTCGTTCACCTTGCAAACCGAACATCGTAGGAATACTCGGACCATAAAGGTCTGCGTCCATCAGTCCGACCCGTGCGCCGAGTTCGCGAAGCGCAATAGCAAGATTCGCGGCGACGGTGCTTTTACCCACGCCTCCTTTTCCGCTACCGATTGCGATAATATTTTTGATTTGCGGTACGCTGCTGTCGCTTTCAGTCGCTTGCGCGGCGCGCATTTGCAGGTGTACATGCACATCGGCATCGGCATAAACGGCTTGCACCGCCGCAATACACGCAAACGTCAATTCCTGCTTTTTTTCTGATGCCAACGATGCCAACACAACGGTAAACGTGACCTGCACGCCTTGTATTTGCAGGTTTTCTACGCGGATAGCCTGTCCCGAATACGGGTCGCGCACCGCCGCAAGCGCGCCTAATATTTGAGCAGGATTCATATTTTTAGGGTAGAATGATTATTTTTCATCTAGCTTTCGCTTCAATTTTTCTAATTCTGCCTGCATATCTTGCAGTGCTTTATCTTTTTCATTTAACGCTTTATCCTTTTCATTTAACGCTTTATCCTTTTCATTTATAGTCTTATCCTTTTCATCTAACGCTTTATCCTTTTCATTGATAGTCTTATCTCTTTCCACAATCTCCTTTCCCATACGTTTTCTTATCCCATCGTCATCTCCTCTATAGTGCGCAATGCCTCTTGCTCTACCTCAATTTTCCTTTTCTCGACGGGGTCAGTACCTGTGTAATGCAAAATATCCGTAATTATTTTTAGCTCCTCGGTATCCGCCTCGTGGTGAAATTGCTTAGTGATTTTTTGATTGTCAATAAAATTATTTTGCTCAAAAATACTCAATAATTTATCCAAACGAGTTTGATATTTATCCGTAATACGGTCTATTTGCACCACAAAACTATCGTGCGTTAGCTTTTCTATAAAGTCACTTTTGCTATGAATAATCACATTATTAATCAAATCTTTATAGTTACGCTCCACTTTTACGCAAGCCGCCGTAATTTCGGGCAGCGTGAAGCCTAAAATATAAATGG
Source organism: Saprospiraceae bacterium (assembly GCA_043778315.1). Taxonomy (GTDB): domain Bacteria; phylum Bacteroidota; class Bacteroidia; order Chitinophagales; family Saprospiraceae; genus JBEEMU01. The sequence goes on from JAYWGJ010000254.1 coordinate 3,299, forward strand.
TCGTTATCGGTAGAACCGTTTTTTCATTATCAATAAGGTCTTGTTTTTTATAATGCTCCGCCAAATAATTTCTAAACCGCATCAAATCAGTCTCGTTTTTTGCCTTTTGTATCTCTATCAACACCTTACGATACTCGCCCGTTTCGGTTTTGATAGTGGCAATAAAATCTAAGCGGTACACCCAAATAGTGTACCGTTGCTTGATGCGTTCTTCCAAAATAGCGACCTGTTTGGGGTCGTCATAATTCAACTCGCCCTCGTAAGTGTATTCTTGCGGCTTCACCTCTACCGACTCTATTTCTTCATCTAAAAGCGTACTAATAAAAAACTTCGCTACGCGATTGTTCTCCATCAGCCGCTTAAAAACGACATCATATATTGGATTAGCTATGACCATAATGATTTATTTTTAGACTAATTCAACAATAATTTACCAACCTTTTTTCAGCGTTTCACAAATAAACTCGATGTCCTCGACTTTCGTGCGGGTATGCAACGGCAATACAAGGTATTTGTCTTCCATTGCGTCCATATTCGGGAATAAACCCTCTTTTCGTCCGCCAAAAATAGAGTAGCGGTCGTTGCGATAATGCACCTGCGCGCTTTCTATCTTATTTTCGCGCAAATATTTCATCAAATCGGTACGGTTTTCTACCGCAATAGTACAAAGCCAAGCCGCGTTTGTACGGTCGGTTTCGTCGCCACAAAGCAGCGTTAAGCCTGAAATACCTTGCAGATTTTTTTTGTATAAATCAAATAATTGACGACGGTATGATAGTATCCAATCAAACTCCTCGAGCGAAGCCAAACCGATAGCCGCCGAAATATCAGTCATCTGATATTTGTAGCCGATATCGACAATATCGTTCTCCCAAATGCCTTTTTGCTTCGCCGAACGGTCGATGCCAAACCAGCGCAAGCGGCGACATTTTTCTATCAAATCAGGATTGTTGATGCACAGCATTCCGCCGTCGCCCGTCGTGATATGCTTGATAGCTTGTAGCGAAAACATCGTAAAATCGGACATTTCGCCTACCTTTTTGCCTTTATAAGTTGCGCCAAGCGCGTGTGCAGCATCTTCTACTATAAACAAATTGTGTTCGCGACCGAGCGCGTGTAGCTCGTCCATTTCGCACGGATAGCCGCCATAATGTACGCATACAATCGCTTTTGTGCGCGGCGTGATGAGGGTGCGGACGTGCTCAATATCCATGTTTAGAGTGTTCGGCTCGATGTCGGCAAACACGATTTTCACGCCCATATACAAAAACGGAATATTGGTAGCGGTGCAAGTAAATACAGGCGCAATGACCTCGTCACCTGCCTTCAAGTCGCCCAAAAGGTAAGCCAAATGCAGCGCGTCAGTGCCACTGCCCACCGCTAAGGCGCGACCGTTGCCCGCAAAACGCTCTGTGAACGCTTGCTCGAACGCTTCTACTTTGGGTCCTTGCCCAATCCAGCGCGTATCCAGCACTTCATTGACGTATTTTTTGGCATTTGCAGGAATATGCGGGTGAAACAAAACGATGCCTTCGCCCGTTTCCATCAACGGCATTTCATTCATGCCTTTTTCTTTTGTAATCATGTTCAAAAAATTGATTTGATAATTATGATTTGATTTGATTTTGGTTGTTTATAGTGGTGCAAAATTACGCTTTTTTATTGCAAAGAAGCAAAAATTTTTGAGTGTAGTGGTTTTTGAGTATGTTTTTCAGACGCGAAGAAATTTTTTTTAGACGCGGAGAAGCGGAGGGGCAAAGAGGCAGAGCGTAGAGGTTTTTTAGTATGTTTCTCAGACGCAAAGAAGATTTTTTTAGACGCGGAGAAGCAAAGGGACAAAAGGCGGAGCGTAGAGGTTTTTTGAATGTAGGTTTTTTAGACGTAAAGAAAAGGTCTTCTACAACTCACTAAACATTTTTTTGTTTTGCACAAAAAAGCTCCAAACGATGCTTTTATCAATTATGCCAGTGGTAATATTAGGCGGAGCAACGCGGCATTTTTCTATTAATTGCGCTTCGCGATGTCGTTTTTTTAGAATGTAAAAAAAATGAAAAAAGAAATACCAATGCGCTTTTACAATCATCAATACGTCAATCCATTTGCCCTCCCTCAAAAAACGAACGCCCGCAACGCCATCTAAAACAAGGCGCGCAGGCAAATGCCAAAGCAGTTTTGCGGCAGTTTCGTTTTTGGTAATGCTTACTAAACTATTTCTAAAATTCAAATAATTTTTGTGCGGATTATTACTTTGTAGCGTGCCGCCGCCAACGTGATAAACTACCGCTTCGGGGCAAACCATGATTTTATAGCCTGCACGTTTGGCGCGCCAGCACCAATCTATCTCCTCCATGTGCGCAAAAAAATCGGCATCTAAACCGCCTAAATCGTGAAAAAGCGAAGCTCGAACACACATTGCCGCGCCTGTCGCCCAAAAACATTCTGCCCTATCGTCGTACTGTCCCTTGTCGGTTTCGAGGTGCGAAAACACGCGTCCGCGACAAAGCGGGTACGCCAGCGCGTCCATATAAC
>JAYWGJ010000255.1:0-23796 GCA_043778315.1 Saprospiraceae bacterium
TAGGCGCAGCGTTTACCGTAAGCGTCACCGCGCTGCTTGTCGCGGCAGCGCAACTACTTGTTACCACGCAGGCGTAGCTGCCTGCATCGGCAGCCGTAGCACTTGTGATATTTAAAGTAGCGGCAGTAGCTGCTGCTATATTAGTGCCGTCTTTTTTCCATTGATACGATAAACCTGTACCCGATGCCGCTACCGTGAAGCTCGCCGCCGCACCTGCGCATACGCTTGCTGCGGTAGGCTGTGTGGTGAAGGTTATAGGAGGGCAAGCCGCCGTGTAAGTAATAGATAAAGAGCCATTACCTGTATTCGCACCTTGCGTGTGTACGGGATTGCTGCAATAGGTAGGGTCAGTATAAGAGGAGCCGCCGCCGCCGCCGCCGCCGCCGGTAAAATAGCCGACGCCGCCGTCGCCGCCGCCGCCGCCATAATAACCGCCGCCGCCGCCGCCGCCGCCGAACCCACTGCCACCGCCGATGCCGCCACCGCCGAATATACCGCCGCCGCCGCCGCCGCTACTACCGCCCATATTCGCGTTACCGCCGCCGCCGCCATTGCCATTACCACCGATGGCTGCGATACCACCGCCATTACCGCCGCCGCCGCTCAAATCATAACCGGCACCGCCACCGCCGCCAGCTACTATTATTCTATCACTAAGGGTGGTAGCGTTTAGCCGAATATCGGTAGCCCCGCCGCCGCCGTTGCCCTCGCTGTAGCCGTTGCCGCCGCCGCCGTTGCCGCCGCCGTTATACCCGCCTAATACACCATTAGGTACTCCCCCGACGAATATATTGATTACATTACCTGGTACAACGGCTACATTTGTAGTGACTCTGCCGCCATTTCCGCCGTATATGAAATTTTGTATATTACCGCCGTCTGCGCCATTAGCGACTACCTCAATAGACGTGATCCCCGCAGGGACTGTCCAGGTTTGCATCGCGCCTGTGTAGGCGAAGTTCACGGTTGTTTGCGCGTGTAGCGCGGCGAAGCTGCCGCATAAGAGCAGCAGCATAAGCCATAGATTGTTTTTGATGCTCGGCATCAAATGTTGTTGAATTAATTTCATGATTGAAATTGTTTTAAGAATTAATTAAAAATGTTGGTTAAAAATCATTGATTATGATTTCGAATGCAAAAGTATAGCAAAAAAAAACGATAATCTAATTTTTTATATAGACAATTATATAGACAGATTTAGCTAGAAAAATGGCTTTTTGGCGATTTATTTTGTCATAGAAAGTATAGACAAAAATATTTTTTATATAGACAAATATATAGACAAAATATTTTATTTAATAAAAATATCAATTTTTATCCTATATTTGCATCGATTTATAGTAATATAGCCAATAAATTGTATAAGTGCGACCCAAACAAAATTAGATTAGCTGCCCACTTATGTTCTTTAATTTTCTCTACTTAATTTTTCTTTTTTCTTATTCCAACATCACAAAATTACTATGACCCCAAATATCCTCTCTATATATTATATCAAATTCTTTTTTATTGGTATTTTGGTAGGTACGTTTGTACTTTGTGGCTGTGGCTCAAAGAATGAAAAAGACGTATATAAGGATTGGAATGATTTTGCCACGCAAAAAAAGTATGGAGGGGATTATCTTCGTGATTTTCCGTTCGGGTCGCCCGATTCGGTCGTCCGTCGGTTGCAAACCGATTTGCCGCCCGAGTGGCGCAGCAAGGCGGTAGAGTATGTTTATTATAGGTTACCTGCTACCATGCCTGATTATCAAATATTGACTTATTTGGACAAATTTGATGCAGCTTTTCCCAACGACTCGGTGCGGGCGTTCACGCAACTGATGCGCGGGCATATCAGCGTAGAGCATGTACAATATGACTCGGCGCGCCTTTTTCTGCACGACTCTTATGCGTTGAGCATAAAAAATAATAGGCTGTTGCGGGCAAGTGATGCACAGTTTAATTTGGCAGAGATATTGGTCAAAGAAGGTAACTATCCCGAAGGGATTCGTATTTTGCTGGAATGCTACAGCATACGCGAGCCGCTCAAGCTAACAGACGGCGGCTTAGAGGAGGTGATGCTGGCGCTTGGGCGGTCGTACCGTTTTTATGAAAACTATGCTGCCGCAAAGGAATGGGATAAAAAAGTGTGGAAATTAAGTGCTAATGACAAACTTCGTAGAGGTACGAGCGCGCGCGCAGCGATGTGTTTGGCTTCGGATTATCTCAATTTGCAGCAATTGGACTCTGCCAAAATGATGATAGATACTTCGTTTGCGTTGGCGGCGAACGCGAATATTGATGCGTACACTAATATAAGGTTTTACACAAGGGCGGAGATTAGCCGCGCATTAGGTAAGTGTGCAGCTGCTATGACCGATTATCGGAGTGCTATAAACCAACGGTTGCACTTAGAAGACGCTATGTTTCGGAGCCGCTTCAATAGGGGTTTGGCTGATAATTATTTGTGTTTGGGCAAAACCGACTCGGCTATTCTGTTTTATACCAAAGCCCTTGTTACGCCTGATACGGTTAGTCAGGTCAAAATTTATGCGCAATTAGCCAATATTTATGAAAAGAAACAAGATTTTGCGCAAGCACTTGATTACGAACGGATTAGTAAACGGCTCAAAAACAGAATGATTACGGTAGATAAGGAGCGGCGGTTGGAGCGTTTGAGGGTGATTAAAGAAACGGAGGCGCAGGTACAAAAGGCGGAATATGCGCGGCAGAGAGCTAATTTTTTGTTGTACGGTATGTTTATAATCTGTTTTGTTATTTTAGTATTAGCCTTTTTTGTGGTTAGATACCTGAGAGAGAAGCAGTATTTACTACAAACAAAAAGCGAACTCGCCGAAGTAAGGGAAGAACTGCAAGCAAGAGCCTTAATGAAGGCAGAGGTAACGCTCACGTCGCAAGCCGAGGCGATAAGTCAAGCCGCTCAATTGCTAGCGTTGAAAAATAATTTGATTGAAAATCTGCAACAACGCATACAGCAACAAACCGACCAAGAAATAGCCGATGCTAATAGCAGCGAGGTACTCGAGGCAGGCAGGGCGAGGAAGGAGATAGATAAATTATTGAAATTCAATAATCTAAGACTGCTGACCGACGCAGAGTGGCTGACGTTTAAGAAACAATTTGATGACCAATTTCCTGCATTTAATGCAAAGTTGAGAGCCTTGTTTCCTAAGCTTTCGGCTTCCGATACGCGCTTATTTTTGCTGTTAAAAATAGGTTTTGATAATCATCAAATTGCCGAAACGCTCGGTATATCTGCCCCGAGTGTATATACCAGCCGTTACCGTCTGCGCAAAAAATTAGATTTGGAGAACACAGAGGAAAGTCTGATTATATTTATTACTAATTTTTAGGTGTCGAGGCAAAAATGCCCGCTTTTCTGACGAAAAGCGGGCATTTTTGTAACGGCGTGCGGGTTTTAACCCGCATTTATCTTATTCTGTGCGGGTTAAAACCCGCACGGCGTCTTTCTTATCTACTTCATACCCATATCATTGCCGTTGGCGGGCGCGAATTTTTTGAGGTACACCTCCAAGTACGCCTCGATGAGTTCTTTTTGTTGCGGCGTGCCGCTTTCGCCGAGCAAGCGTAGTTCGTTCTCGTTCGCCTTCAAAAAGCAACCCATCACCCCTTGAATACCTGTACCTTTGAGGTCTTTAAGGCTCGAGGCAGTAGGCGCGAAGGCACGTTTGCGCGCATCATACACAAAGTCAATTTTGGCTTCTTTATTGTCTAATAAATTAACCTGAATCTGCTCTACCTTGTTTTCTGCATTTTTGGCGTACTGCTCACTAAAAATATTGTACAAATAAGACACCTCTATTTTATCGTCTTCTTTAATAGAATAAGTGGTTTTTAGCTCTTGCCGTAAGCCGCCGTTGCTGATGCCGCCGTCGATAGTTAATACTTTATAGAGCTGTCCGTCCTCGAAGCGGTAAAAATCCTGTGCATCAAACAGTCCCTTTGGGCGGTTAATGATAATCAATTTATTTGCGGTATTGATAAACGGGTCGAGGAGTTTGGTGTGCCATGTAGTATTCACCGCCGACTTGATATACCACTGTCCGTCTGCCATTTTATCCACTATCAGCATCAAACTGTTGGTTTTGCGTGCGTCCCAAATATATACTATACGCTCCTTTTCGTCGTCGTCGTCAATATTCAAATCCCAAAACTTCATCGACAGCAGCTCATCTACCTCGGGCGCGGCTTGTATTGCCTCGTAGTCATACCAATGTTTGACGGGCGTGATAGTCGCGATAAGCGTATCGATATTGCGCGAAAAGCAAGCAAAATCCAAAAATTGTTTGTCGATAAAGATAGGTTGCGGCGCGTTGATGCTCGCGTTGAGCGTGTCGACCCATTCATGCAGCGCGCAGCTACTCGCCAAAATATCATCGTTGAGGTGCGGTTTGTTTTGCAGCATCACCAAACATGCGTCTTTATTGTACGGAAAATCGTAGCCGTCTATATTATAGGTGGCACTTTCTAGCTCGTAGCTAAACATCACGTTTTTGGTAAACGGCTCTTCCTTGTAGGTCTGCGTGACGTGCGCTTTGAGCGAGTCCCATTTGGTATAAAAGTAAAAATCGTTGGTTTGTACTTTTTTATCAAACGGCGGACGAGACCACGCCGACGAGTACGTCTCCTCGAACCTATTTGCCTCAGCCACAAACATATACCGCATCGTATCGATAAACTTCCGCTCGGGATAGCCGTTGCCCCAAAGTCGCATCGTATCTACCACCATTATCTCGCCGTTTTCGGTTGCCTTAAAATCGGCAAAACGGTGTCGATGAAACTCGTGCGTAGAACCCATATCGAGGTCGCGGGTTTTCTCCCATTTCAAATCTATTTTATTGTCACTCAATCTGCCATTTTGCCATCTATATAGCTCCGTTCTTATTTCGGTGCGCTGCTGTCCTGTACCGAGTTTGTATATCATGTGCGTATATACAATCGTTTTACTCGGCGCGTCGTAGCGCAAATCTTTGAGGTCTTCGACAGCTATCGCCGACGTAACCGTCCACTGTTTTTCCTCGTTTTGATTGCAAATCAAGACCTTCCAAAGCACATGATTTTGAGGCGTGATACCCGACATTTTGAACGCAACTACCCGCTCCTTTTCGGCATCGTCGTCCATATTCGCACTAAATGTGCGCAAGCTATCTATGCCGCCCGACATTTTCAGCCATAGCCGCGTGGGTGCTATTTTACCAATCGAGCCTAATTTTTTTGTTTTGTTAAACGCATAAATATCCGTAAACCACGCCTCGGGCAACACTATCGGCGCAGGCGCATTTGCCACTTCATTTTCTTTGACATAAAACTTTTTGAGTTCCTCCGAGTAAAAAAAATACATCGACGGTGTGAGATTTGTAAGCAAAAAAGCTCCTTTTTTCTGTTTATCTTGGTTCACCCCAAATTCATTATCGCCGATTTTCAATATCCCCGTTTCGGTCTGATACCGTTTCAGGTAGTCGCCAAAACGCTCTTTACCCGTGAGCGTAACCTCCGTTTTTACGCTATCCCAAACCGTATAAGTATAAAACTTTTTGGTCATCGGATACGCACCGTCGGGCGGCAGATTTTGGTCGGGTACGTCGCTCGCCGCCGCATACGCCGAGATACCGCCTCTGCTCGCCGAAAGGTCATCAAACGTGCCTTGTGCAGCAACGCTCTGGCTTACGCCCAATAAAAAACAAAGTGATACGGCTCTGTTCAGCCATGCGTTTTTTTGAATTATCACATTAATAATTAACATAATATATGGATTTTAAAGAAAATTATACTGTATCCATACAAGACGAAATTAAACCGCAAAAGGCTGCAAACGCATATTATTTTTTTTACATATTTTATTTTACATATTCAAAAATTTGACTGTCACAAAATTACAATTTTTATTAAAATAAAAAAAGCGTAAAGTTTTTGCATCACACAAGAACTTTACGTTTTCTAAAAATTGTTATTTTCTGAACACTACTCGCTTATACCTGTACCTAAGTTAAGTATAGTAGATTACGCGAGCTTGTGGTGAAGCGCAAGCGGAGGGTCAAGAGAGAACTCAGCAATCAAACAGCGTACTATATTTCTGACCTACCATGCGATGGTGCAAAGCCTTTTGACATCATCACTGGCGAATATTGAGAACATAGAGAATCGGCTAGATTACATCAAAAATGTGGTTCAGAACGAGGTTAATGATAAGGTCTGGGAATCAACCTCTTTGTATTGATATTTATGGTGCTATTGCTCAATATTCATCGTAAAAGTGGCATTACCCTATCACATACAGACAAATAATATTTGGAGCGAATGTTCATATAATACTAAAAATAACTATAACTTAATAGCCCCGCCGCCTCTGGCAGGAGTTAGGGAAACTGCGAGGAGAACGGCTTTTCAAAACCGTAGCCCAATCATCACGCCTTGCCGCCATTGCTGCGCATTAGCGGTGCGCCCAACCACATAATCTATACGGAGCAGGCGAAAAAGTCCCCAGCCGATATTGCTGATGCCCGCGTTTAGCTCATAATAGCTGTCGTTGCCCATCGCTTGCGTCTTCAAAAAATTCGCGCCTACGGCATTCGTAAATTTTAATCGCTTCAATAACGGTAGTTTATTCCACAAAAAACCTGCAAAATCGTGTTCGTAATGCGCCTGCATCTGCCAGCCGTCCGCGACGCTGTATTGATAATACGGTAGCAATTTGAAACCCTCCAAATAGTTATTTGGGTTGCCTAATATGGTTTGATTGCCATTAAAATGGACATTATCAGCAAAATAATTGGCTTTGAAGATAAAATAACCCGTTTTCAAGACGATATTTGACGTTCCTGCTACGTCTATCTTGAATTTGTAGTCTATTTTGGCAGCAATATGCTGCATAGCAGACTCATTAACGAAATTAGAGCGACTATTTAGCTTATAAGTGAAATAAAGGGTCGGATAAGCCTCGTCTTCTACGCTTATTTTGCGTTCGGGGTACATAATAAAGGACTGATTGAAGCGGACGCGCAGCGAAAGCTCCGCTCCTACCCTATTACCAGCACGGTCGTTGATGGTTTCGGAATACGCACGCGGCTCGCTGCCTTTGTACCACGTTTGTTCGGTGGTATTGTACAAAGAATAACGGGTGCAATAATTGGCGGAAGCCGTGAGGTAGCCGCCGTTCCAAACCTCTTGCGCGTAAGCTCCCTTCACAAAAACGCGGTTGTACAACTGCATATAATTTCGGTTTTCGTAGAGCGCGTAAATCGTGTTTACGGTCGGCGAAATGGGCGCGTTCGCGTTAAATTGCGACACTTCTTCGCCGCCACTCAACTGCGCCTCGGCATCGTTTAAGCGGTTGAAATGATAGGTAAAATTAGCTACTACGCGCGGTTTTTGCTCCGAAAAGCCATAATTAGCCGTAATTCCAGCGCGCCACCACCTAATTCTGTATTTGTCATACCCTTTTCGGAACGCCGCATCTATGCCCAGATTCCAGCCTTGCACAGGGTTGAACTGAACGGTAGTGATAGGCGACGCGATGCTCCAGGTTTCGTTTTTAAACGTATTCGTATGTGTATAGCCGAGCAGGAGCGCGCCTGCGGAGAGGCGGTTTTTGCGGCGGTCGGTAGAGTCCAAATAGCGTTTCGTATTGCGAATAAGCTGCAAACTGTCCTTTTTAGTATAATCCAATTTCTCCTCGAGCGTGAGTGGAATCGGTCGGATAGCGTCCCAGTAGGCGGCGTTTTTTTCGTTCGAGCCTTTTTCTACCGTCAATATCTCTTTACTAAACAAGCCTTTCGGGAAATTCGGATTGATAGTATAATTATTGTACACCGCCGTAAATAATCCGCCGATTTTTATATTAAGAACATTGAGGTTGAACTCTAATTTTTGATTGAACAACAACCACTTTCCGCCTTGCGGCAAATACTGCTGTCTGATATGTAAAGTATCGAGTACTTCTACGCCAGATGCATTTTTTGTGACATCAATTTCGGTCGCAAAAACGCTCCAGTCATCTTCTATAATATAAATAAATCCCCTAAAAACAGGCGCGTACTCGTTGCGTGGAATCAGTTTTATTTTGGAAATCAGGTGTTCCGCTTTGTCGCGAGTCTGCCCAACGAGTGCGTATTTATAAAAACTGAGTGCGCCGTCGGCGATAGGCGAAACCAAATCGTTTTGGAAATTAAGTTTGTTTTTATAAATATTAAAATCCATCGCTTGCGCTTGATTAAAGCTAAAACCATTCGCGTTACCCGCCACTTTACTCGATACCATTAGCTCTTTATACTCGTCGGGTTGTTTGTAATAGAGCTTAGAAACGGACTCGGAAAGATAAACAATACCCGAGCGGCTGCTATCTAATCCGCCGCCGAAGTCGCCGAGTTCGCGACCCATAATTCCTTTCGGTGCGTTCTTAATCTTCTGATTACCTTTGATATACACATCGCAAGCATAGCCATCTATACCGTTGAGGTGCGCTTTTCGGTTTTTGATTGCCTGCCGTATGATGCGATAAGCAGGGTCTTCTCCGCTCGCTTTTATAGTGACTTCACGGAGGGTCTGCTCGTCGGCAGATAGCTGTACGTTGAGTGTGAGCGGCGCGTTACTCACTATCTCGATATGCTTCGCTTCGGTTTTGTAGCCCACATATTGAAACAACAAATCGTAGCTGCCTTTTTCCAAATCAATAGCAAAAACGCCATCGATATTGGTAGTAGTACCGCGTGTTGTGCCTTGCAAATATACGCTTACAAATGGCAACGGCTCGTTTTTTTCGTCCACTACCTTACCCGAAATGATTGTACCAAAGATATTATTTAAGGATAATATTTGGAATAAAAAAATAATATAAAATTTAATATTCATATTTTTTGTGACTTTATTTTTTATAAACAAAAGTTTAACTTATTTTCTATTTTATTAAAGCACTTGCAACTATTAGGATAACTTTGTCGTCTGATTGTTAGTACTAATTATAAATAAAATTTTATACCGTAAAAGTAGCTGTTTTATAGTATATTAATTGTGTAAGTAGCTGAAATAAATTAGTTGTGATTATTTATCTACACTTGAAAAATAGCTTAAAGCTACGTTTTAACTATTTTTCGGCGTTCCCGATAGTCACGCCCAATTTAAAACATATACTTGAAACAAAAAAATTACGAAACTATCAACTCACCCCCCTATTAATTTTTCATACGGAACAATTTTTTTAACTTTATCAATCCAAATTGTATGAAAAAGTATTTTTTATCTATTACAATACTGACCGCTATCGGTTCACAGGTGTTGTATGCGCAGACTAATGCGGCGATGTCGGCTGCTACTCAATCCGTAGCGATTGCGGAATATAGAGAGGGCTTATCACTCTACAAACAAGGCAAAGCAACAGCCGCTTTGGAAAAAGCACAGGCCCACCTCGCACACGGCGGCACTGCCGAAGGGCATTATTTAGCTGCACTTTGTTACAAAAAGTTAGCAAAAAACGAAGAGGCGAAAGAGTCGTTCGAGAATGTGGTAGTGCTTAACGCAAATCACGCAGAAGCATTGACACAACTCGGTATCATGGCTTATAACTCGAACGACTTTAATTCGGCAGCCGGATTTTTGAAAAAAGCATCTGCTTTGAAACCCGCCGACATTCAAATAAAAGAATTTTATGATAAAGCGAAAGCCAAAACTATCGCAAGTCAGAATAGCGTTCATCTGAATGTTGAAAAACGTACCGTAGTAGCAGCCTCTTACGCGCCTACTAATGTGATGAATAAAGTGGCGAATGCGGCGACTGCATCATTTGCGCGACCAATGAGTACCGATAAAAGTAATGCGATGAACGCTACGTCAGGTACGAGTAAGGTGCATACTAATCTGTTCAATCAGGGCTTAGAGGCGTTGAAAGGTAGCGATTATTACTCTGCTATTTCGATATTCACGAAAGCAAGCAAAGAAGCACCTACACACGCTGCCACCCAATATCATTTGGCTATTGCCTACAATGAGATAAAAGGAGAGGCAAGTAATGCGCTTAAAGCGGCACAAAATGCTGTTCGTCTCGACGGGAAAGTAGCCAAATATCACCAAATATTAGGTAATATTTTTTATGATATGGGCGAGGGCGATAAAGCACAAGGGGCTTATGAGTCGGCTTATGGTTTAGGTATGCGCAACGAAGGCTTCCTCAAATCGTTGGCAAGCACTTACTTTTTCAACAGTCAATTTGAGAAAGCAATCGCTGTATATGAGCGCGCTACGGCGGACAACCCGTCTGACCATCAACTCTTATACAGTTTGGGAACGGCGTATTTGAACGGCAAAAAACTAAATAGAGCAGTAGAAACCTTCAAAAAAGTTTTGACGCTCAACCCCGGACACAAAGAAGCGCACTATAATATGGCGTTGGCGTATGTGAACTTACAAAAATATACAGAAGCCATGGCATTGGGCAAAAGCCTCATCAAAATAGACCCCGACTACTCGAAAGGCTATTTGGTTTGCGCGCAAGTGTATAATAAATTGGGCGACAGCTACAACCAAGACAAATATGCCAAAAAAGCAAAAGCATTAGACCCGAAAATGAAGTTCTGAATGCCTGCTTTGGTGCTACTTGCACTGGTGTCAATGGGCGTTTTACTCGCATATAAATTGCTCTATATAAAGGTCTCTAACCCTTTTGCGAAGTAAATTTTAAGTTAATTTTGATACTGTCCCCTTATCGTTTTGTGCGATAAGGGGATTTTTTTATGTAAAATTGTTTACCGTTTGCGTAGAACAGCAAAATAGTAAAAAAATATTTACACCAATCCTTGTTTATATCAAAAAATAGTCTAACTTTACCTTGTGTAAACATCTTGCATTATTACATTTACTTTATTGACACTCACCCGCACATTTATTATTGCCCGAATAGCCATCAAAACGATAAAATAATTGGCTACGCCGAATCTCCGATTTCATAATTGGCTACGCCGACACGAGCAAAGCGAACTGGCGAAGCAATCTCCGATTTCATAATTAATAATTAATAACTAATGATACCGTTTTCTTTTATACGAATAGTTACACTTTCTCTTGCGCGTTTTGCGCTGGGGGTTACAAGTGTATATATTGCTTACGCAAGGGCGTGAATTGCCCCGTGATTTATCGCGGGGATATAAATGAATACAAGACCACAACACGCGGTCAAAACCTACACTCCGTAGGTTTTGACCGTTTTTTTATACACCATTTTTCCAATTTTTATTCGTTTTGTGACAGTCATTATATCACAAAACCATTTTTTATTTTATAAAAGTATGATTTTAACAATAAAAATTAATAATTAAATAACATCACTTCTTATTTTATCTGTCAAGTAAAGTTTACCTTTGTACATAATTAGTACTTAGTGCGTTTGTTTGAATTATTTTTAATCATAGTAAATACAACTCCCATGAATATTTTTACAATCAATCCCGTAAGGGCAGCTTTTACCCTGCTACTGAGTAGTATTGGCGTGACGGCTTTTGCACAGTTCACACCTAATAATATCGTAGCCTTACAGGTAGGCGACGGTACGGAGACGCTCGCTAATACGGGCAACTCTATTCGCTTACGCGAGTTCACGCCCGCGGGTGTGGCGGGTATTACCGTCGCGATACCGAAAGCGGGTACTAACGCGCTTGTGATGCACGGTACTTCTACCGCCGAAGGCTTTATGTCGCGCTCGGGCGACGGCTTATCGCTGCTTATCGCTGGCTATAATAGCGCACCTACTACGGGTTCTATCTCGGCTACTACGGCTGCGGCTACGCCTCGGGCTATCGGTAAAGTAGATATTAGTGGTACTTACAGCCTCGCTGTTAATTCTAACACTGCGTTTAATACGAACAATATACGCGGCGCGGCAGGTAACGGCACCGATTATTGGGCTTCAGGTGGCAACACTGGTATTGCCTATTTCGGCGCAGGTACGGCGGCTACGGTGAGTACTACTGTAACGAATACCCGCGCATTATCCGTGCAAAACGGACAACTTTATTTCAGTACCGCTTCGGGTACTACTCGCGGTGTGTATGCAGTGGGTGCAGGTACGCCAACGGCTACGGGTACTACCGCAACGAATATTGTGCTTACAAGTACCTCGAGCAGTCCGTATGGTTTTATGTTCAACCCGGCGGGTACAATCTGCTATGTTGCCGATGACGCGAGCATCTCTGGTGGTGGTGGCATACAAAAATACATAAAAAGCGGTAGCACCTGGTCGTTTGCCTATACGCTCGGTACAGGTACGGGTAGCACTGTTGGTGCGCGCAGCGTGATAGCAGATTTTAGCGGTGCAAACCCTATCGTTTATGCTACGACTGCCGAAGTATCAGGTACAAATAGAATTATTAAGATAACAGATACGGGTACGAGTTCGGCGGCAGCTACTATCGTCACCTCCGTAACCAATACTTTCTTTCGTAGCTTGGCTTTCGCGCCTTTTTGTCCTACACCTGTTATCACGGCATTGACCGCGACAAACGGCAGCTGTGGTACAGCCCTCAACCTTTCTGCTACCGCTACGGGTACAGCTACTTTGGCTTATGCGTGGGCAGGTGCAGGTACGTTTACGGGCGGTACTACCGCTACGCCTTCGGTAGCGGGTGCGGCTACTGGTACTTATACCGTCACCGTAACTGCGGGTTGCGGTACGACCGCTACTTCTACGGTAGCAGTAACGATAAGTGCTACGCCGACCGTCACTACTACTACGCTAAACCCTGCTTGTAACGCAACGACCGCCGACCTTAGTACGGTGGTCACTACTTCGGGGACGATAGTAGATTATTACAGCGATGCAACTTTAATGAATACGATTGCGAACCCTGTCGCGCTGACCACAAGCGTCGCTACTTATTATGTGCAAGTAACAAATGGCACTTGTACCAATAGTGCAGCAATAACGGTTAATGCTTTGCGCAATGACGCAGTTGCACCGACGACTTCGGCGGACTTCACAACCGTGACGTGTACTAATCCTACGGCAACACTTATGCCAAATGGCGGTATTTATTCTTGGGGAACGACGAATGTCGTTACACCGACAGTGAACACTACTTATACGGTTACGGCTACGCCGCTAAATGGTTGCGCGTCAGCAGTAGGTACTTTTCAATTAGTAGTAGATAAAGATGCGGCAGTTGCACCGACGACTTCGGCGGACTTCACAACCGTAACGTGTACTAATCCTACGGCAACACTTATGCCAAATGGCGGTATTTACTCTTGGGGAACTACGAACGTCGTTACACCGACAACAAACACCACTTATACTGTTACGGCTACGCCGCTAAATGGTTGCGCGTCAGCAGTAGGTACTATATCGCTTGTTGCTAATAAAACCTTACCTACGGTAACGGTGACGGCAAACCCTGGAACTACTTTTGCGGCAGGTACATTAGTGCAGTTCACGGCGGCAGGTACGGGTACGGCTTGGCAGTGGACGGTGAACGGCGCGCCTGTTGGCACAAACGCGGCTACTTATACGACCGACGCTTTGGTGACGGGTGACGCGGTGCGTTGTTCGGTGACAGGCGCGAACGGCTGTACCGCAATAGCGGCTGCAACGACCGTCACGACGGGTGCATCAGCTACGGCGGCAGGTAATATCGTGGTGGAGCGTTTGGGTGCGGGTGGTAAAGTGTTATCCGCTAACGGCAATCCTATCTTTTTTGACCAATTTACTCCTTCGGGCGGTGTTGCGACAAGCCTATCGGTGGACAGTACAGGCACAAACGCGCTTATCGAGGCGGGTAATTCTACTTCGGTGGGTTTGTTCACACGGTCGGTAGATAGAAAATACTTAGTGACATCGGGCTATGCTGTGCCACTACCAAATACTACGGGCTTGGCAGCAGCTACCGCAACCGCTATCAATAGAGGTATTGTGCAGGTAGATGCGAACGGTACGGTGTTGCGCGTAGCGACAAGCAATAGTTTTTATAGTGCAAATAATATACGCAGCGCGGTATCAGACGGCGCAGGTAATTACTGGGCTGGCGGTGCAGGCACTAACGGCGGAACGAATTACTTCGGTACGGCATCGGCGGCAAGCAATGTCTCTACAACGGTGACGAATACCCGTGCAACGAATATCTTTAACGGCAAGCTGTATTTCTCTACGGGTTCGGGTACTATCGGTATCTATCAAGTAGGTACGGGCTTACCGACAACAAGCGGGCAAACAAGTACCTTGGTGTTTGCTTCGGCAGGCGGCACGGGTACATTCAGCCCTTATGCCTTTGCGTTTAACGCAACGGACGACGTATGTTATGTAGCGGACGACCGTACCGCAGCGAATGGCGGTGGTATTCAGAAGTATACTAAAACAGCAGGCGTATGGAGTAGAACCTATACGCTCACTACGGGTGCTACAAGTACCGTGGGTGCGCGTGGTTTGACCGTGGATTTTAGCGGTGCAAACCCTATTTTGTATGCTACGACATCAGAGACGGCAGCTAACCGTTTGATTAAAATAACGGACGCAGGTAGTACAAGCGGCGCGTCGGCTACTTTGATAAGCACGGCAGGTACTAACAAAATCTATCGCGGTGTTTCGTTTGCGCCCGAAGCGGTTACGCCTACTATTGTGGTGAATACATCAGGCTTTAATGGCAACTTTGGCAATCAAAACACGAATACGGTTTCTGCGCCGCCGCGCACCTTTACGGTGACGGGTAGCAACTTAACCGACCCTATTACTTTAACTGTCCCTGCGGGTTTTGTGTTTGGCACAACGGCGGGTAGTCTTTCTACTACACCGATTACCTTAACGGCAACAAGCGGCGCGGTAGCTACTACCACTATTTATGTGGCGTTCGCGCCAACTACGGCAGGTGCAGCGAGCGGCAATATTGCGGTAAGCAGCATCGGTGCGGTCACGCAAAATGTTGCGGTAAGCGGCAACGGTACTGCGCCTGCTGTCCCTACACAGTTGGTAGTGACGGCGATAAGCCCTGCTTCGCCATTCGTGAACGCGCCGTTTAGCGCGACTATACAAGCACAAGACGCAAGCGGCAACTCACAAAACGTAACAACTGCAACTACGGTAAGCCTCACTTTGCTTACTGGAACAGGCGCGCTAGCGGGTACGCTCACGGGCGTTATTGCGGCAGGCACTAATAACGTAGTGATTACGGGTATCACTTATACAGTGGCGGAAACGGGTGTGAGCCTCACGGCGACTGCTACGGCAGGCGACCCGCTCACGGCAGCCGCAAGCAGCACTTTCACGGTGCTACCTGTGGCTACGCAGTTGGCTTTTGTGGGTACACCTACTTCGGGTTATGTGGCTACTAACGTGGCAACGTTCACGGTAGCGGCACAACTCCCGAACAACACGGTTGATGTGAACTACTCGGGTGCGATAACGATTAGCGTGGCTACGGGCGCGGGTTCGGTAGCTGGAACGCTTA
Organism: Saprospiraceae bacterium; assembly: GCA_043778315.1. GTDB lineage: Bacteria > Bacteroidota > Bacteroidia > Chitinophagales > Saprospiraceae > JBEEMU01. Next base: position 15,441 of record JAYWGJ010000255.1, read on the forward strand.
CCGCAACGGCTATTAACGGCGTGGCTACCTTTAATGCGGTGCAGTTTAGCGCGGTAGGTGTTTATACGCTTAACGCGAACGCGACGGGCTTAACGCAAGCGACGAGTGGCAATATCAACATTACGGCTTTGCCGACGCTAACCGAAATCATCTTACCGCAATACGCTATCACAGGTACGGTTGTTGGCGATAGACTACAAAATATATCGCGCTTGAAGCTCGATAACTTGTTGCCGAACGCTACTTACCGATACAGTGTGGGTGCTTCTACGAGCAACAGCATCACTACGGCTACTGCACCTGGTAACTTTTTTGGTATCAATAACGGAGCGGGTAGCGCAGGCAATATAGTAGGCTATACGTCACAAAAAGGGTTCACTGGTGCTTTGTTAGACAATAATGAGTTTAATATTACGGCAGGTGCTAACCGTTATGCGTCGTTCACGACCGACGCAATAGGTAGTTATACAGGCTGGTTTTCGTTTGTATCTACGGGTAACGCGGTGTTTACGGCGGGCAACGATGTGTATGTATATATACAATTGAATAACGGCGGCACGGGTACGAGTATTGTACAATCGCTCCGCACAACAAATACGATGCGTATGTTGGGTGCGGCTACGGGACGCTCGGTAAAGGGCAGTTCTAATGCGACGGCAGAAAATGCGATTTATTTGTATGATAACGTGGCGGGTACAGGTCGCCCGCTCTATGGTAGCTGGGTGGAAGACGACGGCATCAATGAAGCCGACTTCACTACTTGGTACACTTCGGTAAACGGTGCGGCGGGCAAATGGGGTGCTTATGTGCCTTCGGCTTTGGCAAACGGCATACGCCGCGTAGAGGCACGTCAGATAACAGACGGTACGGTGGTAGGTTGTCCTGCTATTGATGCGGACGGCGTTTGGACAGATGCAGGCAACACCGTAAACCCTACGGCAGGCACGGCAAGTCCGCTTGTGTTTAGTGTAGTAGATGCACCGCTCACGCCGTCATATACCTTTACGGGTAGTGCAGGCAGCAACGGCACGGTATCGGCTAACGGCGTGTTTACGGTTGCTTGCGGTACTAATTTGATTATCAATATCACGCCTAATACTTGTTACGCGATAAGCGATGTATTGGTAGATGGCGTTTCGGTAGGTGCGGTAAGTAGTTATACTTTTACTAACTTCGTGGCTAATCATACGCTCGCGGCTTCGTTTGCTTTGATACCGTACACAGCTACGGGTAGCAATCCTACTTTGGCTTGTGGCGTGAGCAGCTACGACCTTTCTGCCGCTATCACGGCGGTATTGCCTACTACTTTTGTTTATTATGATAATGCAGGCTTGACTACAACGGTCACTAATCCTGTTACTACAAACGGCACTTATTATGTGGTGGTGGAGAACGCTTGCGGCGCGACCGCGAGTGCTTCTGTGGTGGTTGCCTTTAAGGCAAACCCTACGGCGGCTATCACTACGGCTGGCGGTGCTACCGAACTGACGTGTAGCCTCACAAGTATTGACCTGACCGCTACGGGCGGCAATACTTATGCGTGGAGTACCCCGACGACGGGTGCTACTACAACGGCTACGGCAGCAGGAACATACACTGTTACCGCTACGGCGGCAAATAGCTGTACCGCTACGGCGACGCAAGCAATTACGGCAGTTTGTGATGAGGTATATCAACCGACGACCTTAGATGTTTGTAATAACGGTGCTGGCTACGCCGCTAATGTGAGTGGCAATAGCTTTGTGTTGATACGGAATGCAAACGGTAGAGTGGTTGCGGCTATCAATCCGCAAGGGCAGAACTTGGGTGCGGTAACTATAAATACGCAGAACTATACTGCTGTACCGAACGACGGTACTAATTTTTATCTGCCGCGTTATTTTGATATAGTGCCTGCTACGCAGCCTACTACGCCTGTATTAGTTCGTTTGTATTACACTAACGCAGACTTGACGGCTACTAATGCCGCTAATCCCGCATTAGATTATGCGTTCAGCGAGCTATACATGACGCATTATAGTAGCGGCGCGGATTGCGACGTAAGCAATAATACAGTGGGCGGTTTTGATGTCATCAATCCAACCGATGTAACAAGCAGCACTTACGGCACGGCGAGTTTTTACTTGCAAGCGAGTTTTACTTCTTTTTCGGAATTTGGGTCTAAGCAGTCGGGCGCACCGTTGCCTGTGGAGTTGCTATCGTTTACGGGTTACACCAAAAACGATACTAACGAGTTGATGTGGGTAACAGCAAGCGAAAAGAACAGTGCTTACTTTGAGGTGCAACGCAGTACCGATGGTGTCGCTTTCGCTGCGATAGGCAAAGTACAAGCCGCAGGCAACAGCAGCACTAATCGCAGCTACAACTACGAAGACAAAGCCGTTACGCGCAATAGTATCTACTATTATCGTTTGAAGATGATTGACCAAGACCAGAGTTTTGAGTACTCTAAGGTGGTGAGTTTGGGCGAAGCCAAAACTAATTTTGACAATTTGGTTTTGTACCCTAACCCTGTCCGCAATAGCCTTACCCTTACGTTCGGTAGTACCGCGCAAGGCAGTACGATTATAGATGTGATAGATATGTTGGGACGCAAAGTGAGCAGTACCGTCTTTGCTACGCAGCAAGGCTTAAACCCGCTCACTATCGCTACCGACGGTTTGCAAAACGGTGCGTACTTAGTTCGCCTCACGGCTGCTAACGGCAATACCGTAGTACGCAAATTCGTTAAAGTGGATTAAGTAGTTAAATTTGTGGTGAAAAGTAAGAAAGCCGTTGCAACGTATAATCGTTGTGACGGCTTTTTTTTATTTATTGATGAGAGATAATAGTGAACAACTAACAGATAACAGTGAACAGTAGGCAGTTTGTTTTATATTATTGTATTAATTGGTAATTATTGCTTACTAACTCAATATTTACTGTTCACTGAACTAATAGTTGCCTTATCCGAGCTAATAGTAGGCATCATTTATCTAATAGTAGGCTTGCTAAATCGTATAGTTGGCTTGTCCGAGCTAATAGTTGGCATCATTTATCTAATAGTTGCCTTGTCCGAGCTAATAGTTGGCATCATTTATCTAATAGTTGGCTTGTCCAAGCTAATAGTTGGCATCATTTATCTAATAGTTGGCATCATTTAGCTAATAGTTGGCTTGTCCGAGCTAATAGTTGGCTTGTCCAAGCTAATAGTTGGCATCTTTTATCTAATAGTTGGCATCATTTAGCTAATAGTTGGCTTGTCGAAGTGTATAGTTTGTATATGTTAATGCGCGAAAATAGATTATTTTGGTACGCGAAGCGCGATTTTGGTATGCGCGATTTGTTTTTTGCGCAATACCGCGAGACAAGGCATGAGGAGAGCGCGAGACAAGTACCGAAACGTTGCTGCGCGGTTTCATTTTGTCTCCCCTCCTTCGGAGGAGTCGGGGGAGGCTCACTAAATTCAAACGTTAATCACTAATTTTGCGTAATGCAATGCGCGTTCGAGTTGTTGGCTAGGAGAGAGGTTGGAGTTGTCGATAGTGATTGCGTCGTCGGCTTGCCGCAACGGGCTGTCGGCTCGTGTAGAGTCGATGTGGTCGCGGTGTTGTAGGTTTTCCAGAACGGTTTTGGTGTCTATGGCGATGCCTTTGTTTTGGAGTTCGGCGAGGCGACGCTGTACGCGGACTTCGGGTTGCGCGGTGATGAACAGTTTGAGTTCCGCTTGCGGAAACACGACTGTACCGATGTCGCGCCCGTCCATGACGATGCCTTTTGCTTTGCCCATTGCTTGCTGCTGCTTCACCATCGCGCGGCGCACCGACGAGACGGTACTCACTTCGCTCACTAAGTCACTGATAGCCATGCTGCGAATTTGCTCCTCCACGTCGAGGTCGTTGAGGTACGTTCGGTTGCCTTTTTTGGAGTTGCGAAAGCGGATATGCACGTCGGGCAGCGCGGCTGCTACTGCCTCCTTGTCCTCCCAATTAATGCCGTTTTGCATCAAAAAGAGCGTGGCAGCGCGGTACATTGCGCCTGTATCGATGTAGCCGTAGTGGAGTTCGTGGGCTAAGGCTTTGGCGAGCGTGCTTTTACCACACGCCGCGAAACCGTCAATCGCTATGATTATTTTGGTATCAAGGGACACTTTGCAAGGGGTTTTATATTATAAATTGAACGTATTGCAAAGGTACAGTTTTTAATATAAAATTGAAATGGAAATGTATTATCAAAATAAAAAAGCATTGATAACACCTACGCGCCGTCAATGCTTATATAATCCTTACATTTAGTTTGAGGCAACGGATTTTTTACTTATTTGCCGCCTGACTTTTTTGCCTTATAGCCTTTTGACAATAAAAAAGCTAAGGCTTTGTCGCGGTTGTCGCCTTGCAAAATAACGTCGCCGTCTTTTGCTGCGCCGCCTACGCCGCAGTGCGCTTTAAGTAGTTTGGCGAGGTCGGTGAGTTCGTCGGGCGTACCCAAGAAGCCCTTTACACGGGTGGCTTCTTTGCCGCCGCCAATTTTTTTATCCAACCACAATCGCAAGTCGTGCGCTTTTATGGGTGTGGCTTTGAGCGTGCTTTCGTCAGCTTCGGCGGCTTGCATCGCCGCTATCACTTCGTCGCTTGCGGGCGGAAATGCGTTTTTATTTTGCAATAAGCTACCTAAATCGGAGAGGTTAATAACTGTTCTTTTAGACATAAATTAAACGTTTTTTTCCAATTTTACACGCTGTGTCTTGTCGGGCATCATGCTCGGATATTGCTCCACCAATCTTTTCAGGTCGGTTTGTACACTGGCTACGGTAGCAGAGTTATTTGGTGCATCAGTGAAGCAACGTATCACGAGGATTGCGCTTTCTTCGCTTAGTTTAGACACAAAAATAGTAGGCACAGGCTCGGCTTGCACCAACGGGTTTGCCAATAGCAAAGGCATGATTTGTTGTTGGACGAAGTCAAAAGAAATTTCGTAACTCACTGGTAATGTTATATCTACGCTGATATTACGGTCGGAGAGATTGACGATGATACCGTTAGACACCATACCATTTGGCAATATCACGGTGCGCTGGTCGGCGGTGATAATGATGGTATTGAATATCTGAACTTCTTTTACAACGCCCTTTTCGCCCTGCGCTTGTATGAGGTCGCCTACTTTAAACGGTTTGAATATCAATAATAATACGCCGCCTGCGAAGTTGGATAAGCTACCTTGCAACGCCAAACCGACCGCTAAGGAAGCCGCGCCGAGTATCGCTAATAGCGAATTAGTTTGCAAACCGAGCGCGTCGGCGATGAACAGCAGCAGGACTATTTTTAGCACTACGCTGATTAAACTCAGTAAAAATGATTGCAATGAGCCGTCCATTTTGCGGAAACTCATAGCAGCGCGTAGCAGCTTTTCGGCTACACCAATCAGCCAATTGCCTACAAAATAAATGATAACCGCAAAAAGCAGACGAGGCGCGTAAAGTACGGTTGCCTCGAGCAATTGCCCTGTTATTTTGTTGATGTCAAAATTAAGAAAAAAATTAAGTAACATGAGAGGGAAATTAAAAAAATGAAGAAAAGGGAGTTTAATATTGGTAATAATTTAAACGATTTTTGCGATGTCGTCGGTGAACGCGAGCCACACAGGGTCGGTTGCGGATATAGGCGCGGTGAAATTGAGTCGTTCGCCCGTGGCAGGGTGGTCAAACGAGAGCCGCCATGCGTGCAAATGTATGGAGCGGTCGTCGTTCGAGCGGCGAAAGCCGTACTTCACGTCGCCCTTCACAGGGCTACCGATTGCGGCTAATTGCGCGCGGATTTGGTGGTGTCGCCCAGTAAGCAAGTTCACTTTCAGCAAGTGATAAGTGGTGCTGCTGCCGCAGTGTTGATAATATAAAATACCTTTTTCGGCGTTTTTTTGCTCGGTTGGGTAGGCTTTGGAGATGTTTTTGTCTTGGCTGCTTTTTTTGATATAATGCACGAGTTCGCCCTCTGCCGCTTCGGGGAGATTTTTGACGACCGCCAAGTACGTTTTTTTGGCGGTACGCTCCGCGAATTGTCGGTTGAGTTCGGCTGCCGCCGCTTTCGTTTTTGCTAATAAAACCAAACCGCTCACGGGTCGGTCGATGCGGTTGATGGGCAGCAGGGTTTGCTTGCAATACTGCTCGAGGAGGGTCATCAAGGGCATATCGCCCGTGAGGTCGGCTTGCACGGGCAAGCCTGCGGGTTTGAACGCCACTAAGAAGTGGTGATTTTGGTGTAGAATTAAGTCTGAAATTTTCATGCCACAAAGGTAGGCAAAATCGCCTGAAAACCTACTTTTCAGACAAAAGTATTCTTTACAAATTACCTCTATTTGCGTCGGCTACCGACTGTATATTCTCGATAATCACATCTAAGGCGGCAGGATAGTCGATAATACGCTGTTTGACGGGAATATCTTTGCTCCAAATTTTGACTTGTACGGTTTTTTTGCGGTCGCCGTATTTTACTGAAATAGTGATGGGTACGGGACGCGGGTCGCGGCTTTTGCGGCTTTTGCATTCGGGCGAACCGTCGCAGTCGTAGAGCGAAGCGAACTCGAAGAATTTTTTTTCTAAAATAAAATTAGCCAAACTCTCTACATCTTTGCGCGGAATATCTTTTTTAGTTTTTACTAAGCCTTTGGTAGCCGTTTCTACTTCTCTAATGACGCGCCCGTTGGTATTTATCATAATAAAATTCTTCACTATCGGGTCTTCGCCCGCATAGTAGCCGCCGCCTGTGAGCGATATTTCTATTTGCGTAGGTTCGGGTGCGTAATTTGGGTCAAACTTTGGCTTGATGATAGTGGTGTCGCGGGCGCGGTCGCCCACTTTTTTCGGGCTAAACAGCATCGCTATTCTGTCCCAGATAGTCAAGCTTTTCGCTGTTTTGATTACTTTGGTCGGCTTACCGTCGGGTCCGTAAACGTAGGCTTCGGGCAGCATAGTCGGGTCTTTGGTGAACGGCGCGCTGTTGTTCGGCAACCGTTGAAACACATAAAGGAGCGTTGATTGGTCGTCGGTTGTTTCTAGTACTAACTTGTCGTCCTTAAATTCTACTATGTCCCACCAACGCGAATTTTTGTATTTATAAAATAATCTATTTTTTTTGTCATTCAATGCCCACGCGCCAAACGAACGCTGCCCGTTAAGCACTTGCTCAAAATTATAATCGTATTTTAGCCATATATAATGACTAAAATTTTCGTCAGCAACGTGTATTGGTGTTTTCGAGTACGCATTTGTAGTGTAGGCATATCGCCATTTCGTATCGGCAAGTTTGCTTTCGTTGATAGCCGGGTAGGACTTAGGAGCTTCAATAGTAGGCTGCGAAAATCCTCTTGTCGTACCCAAAAAGCACAACAAGAGGAAAACACCTATAAATTTATATTCAGCTATTTTATATTGCAAATGTTGCCATGAAAATAGTAATTGCATAGTCAAGCGGTATCAAATGGGATAAGAAAATAAAACTATTACTTAGCAAAAGCAAATGTAAACATTTTTTATGACCAAATAGTATGCCACGCTAACTTTATTCGTAAAAATAAAATTTATAATTTTTAGAACCAACTAAGATATGTCACATTTTTATTAGAATTTGAACGATAATGTCGCCACAAATCTGCCGTCATTTAGGCTGCGGCGCACGTCAATCGCAGACGGCAGACTGCTGAGGTAAGGCGTATATTCGTCCCGTCCAGTAGATTGAACGTAGGCAATATCGAACGCGATTTTGCGCTCGCGGATACCCGCGCCAAACGAAATTTGTTGAATATCACGGTTTATACCACTAATATTGGCTTTAAACGGGCTGCCGAGCAGCGCGTAGCCTGCCCGCACGCGGAATATATCATAAGCGAGTTCTGCGCCGATGCGGTAGTTCAGCGCGGACTGATATTTAGTACTTATCGCGTTATTGAGCGCCACCTCCAAGTCCTTATCTGACGCGCCGCTCGTGCGGTCAAAAATAAATCGCATATTACTATAATCCACATATTCTACTTCGCCGTTCAGGAAGCCGCTCACGGTTTTGTCGCCCATTCTGCCCTGCGCGCTCACGAGCGAAAGGCTACCGATAGCGCGTGACGGCGTAATCAGACTGTATTTATATTTGCCGCTACTCGTCACCGTATTTTGTACTTGTGACTGCACCGTGAGCGCGCTCAATTCGCTGCCGTAAATATCGGTGATGCCGTAAATAGTAGGCGTATGAAACGCCGCGCCTACCCGCAACCACTGCGTTGCGCGCAGAATAGCACCGAGTTTGAGGTTCACGCCCGTCCCCGTTTGGTCAAGGTTTTGTTTGTACAATAAATTGCGAAAATTGGTATCTGTGCCGTTGAGGTCTCTCTCCTC
>JAYWGJ010000256.1:0-5765 GCA_043778315.1 Saprospiraceae bacterium
ACTCAACGCGTTCAATAATCAGCAAACGCAATTGGCGCAGATGCAGCGCAATATAGACCGCTTTCGCGCGAAAGCGAACAAGGCGAGTTTTGCGCAATCACTCATCAAACAGATGGACAAAATAGACCGCATCGAACTCGACGACGTGGACAGCTCGGAGATGAAACTCCGCTTTCCGCCCGCGCCGCGCTCGGGCGAGGTGACGGTGGAGGGCGATAAAGTGGTCAAGCATTACGACAAATTGCAGGTACTGAACGGCGTAGATTTGGTGTTGGATAGAGGCGAACGCATCGCGTTTGTGGGGCAAAACGGTCAGGGTAAAACGACCTTAGCCAAAATCCTTTGCGGCATAGAAAACGCGACAGCAGGCGCGGTAAAGCTCGGTCACAACGTGCATTTGGGCTATTATGCGCAAAATCAAGCCGAAAAACTCCCGATGAACAAGACGCTTTTGGAGATTATGGAGATGAACTGCCCTTGGGAGATGCGGACGCAACTGCGCAATATCTTGGGTTCGTTTATGTTCGGCGGCAGCGACGTGGACAAAAAAGCAAGCGTACTGAGCGGTGGCGAACGGGCGCGCTTGGCGATGGCGGTTTTGCTGCTCAATCCTATCAATTTATTGGTACTCGATGAGCCTACGAATCACTTGGATATTCGCTCGAAAGAGGTACTGAAACGTTCGCTGATGAAGTACGACGGCACGCTGATAGTGGTGTCGCACGACCGTGACTTTTTGGGCGGCTTAACCGACCGAACTATCGAGTTCCGCGACGGGCAAATCTACAATCACTTGGGCGACGTGAACGCTTTTTTGGAGAAACGTAAGCTCGAGGATATGCGCACGTTAAGTAAACGCTCTTCTGACAACTCGAAGGCGAAAGCTGCGCCGTCGGTGAACGAACAAAACGAAATTGCCAAAAAAGTGGAGTTGGCGGAACGCAAAATCAACCTTTTGGAAATGGACATCAAAGACCTAGAAAACAAAATGAGCGTGACGGGTTTTTACGAAAGTAAACACGCCGAGCAAATCATGCAGAAATATGCGAACAAGAAAAACGAACACGCCGCAATGATGAAGGAGTGGGAAATGGCAATAGAAATGCTTTGATAGTGAACAGTTTTTTGAGTGATTAGTGTTCAGTGATTAATGATTAGTGTTGCGCGGGAGGTGTAGAACCGCAATATTTTGCGGTTTTATCGCGCCGAATCTCAATATTTTGCGGTTTTATCGCTTTTAAAATAAATACAAAAAATAGTCAAATTTATTCATTCTGAGGAATAGAGCAAGGCTCTTTTCCTCCGTTTTTTGTAAAATTCTCCTTAACTTAAATCATATCGTTACCTAAAAAAACTAAACTCCGCTTTGCCGTATTTTCGGTGGTCAGTGAGGCGCGGTTGCGCCGTGAAATTAGTGGTATTGTCGTGTTCTATGATTAATAAACCGTTGGGTATCAATATATTTTGATTAAAAATAAGGTCGGGCAAATCTTTGAGATTGCGCAAAGCGTAGGGCGGGTCAGCAAAAATTAGGTCAAACTGCAAATCTGTTTTGGTGATAAACTTAAAAACGTCACTTTTCACCACTTTTAGGTTATCAATATTCAAATCCATCATCGTTTTATTTATAAACGGCAGATACGCGCCCGATAGCTCTACCGCGACGACCGCGCCGCAGCCACGAGATACGAACTCGAGCGCGACGCTGCCCGTTCCACTAAAAAAATCGGCAACTAACGCCGTTTCTTCCAAGTCAATTTGATTGGCGAGGATATTGAATAAAGCTTCGCGTGCAATGTCGGTCGTCGGGCGAGTGATGCGGTTGTCGACGGGCGGGTGCAGCACGCGCCCCTTGTATTTTCCACTGATGATACGCATTTTTTTTAGTGAACAGTTTTTGAGTGAACAGTGGTAGAAACGCAAAATATTGCGTTTCTCTAATGGGCGGGCGCGTTTGCAAAACCCTCGAGGTTTCGTAAACGTTTTTTTTATAGTACTTTGTCGACGAAACAGCGTTTCGTCGTACATACAAAAAACGCCGTGTAAATATTTGACAATCAAATACTTACACGACATTGATGTTGTGTTATACCGATTAAACCTATAAGGTTGGAAAAACCTGATAGGTTATTACATCTTACTCCGCCAAAAACGGATAGCGATAATCGGTTGGCGTGACGAAGGTTTCTTTGATAGTTCGCGCCGACACCCACCGCAACAAATTGAGGTAACTACCCGCTTTATCGTTCGTTCCGCTTGCACGCGCGCCGCCGAACGGTTGCTGCCCGACGACCGCGCCCGTAGGCTTGTCGTTGATATAAAAATTGCCTGCGGCGTGCCGCAATTTGTGGCTTGCCGCAACTATCGCTTCGCGGTCGCGGGCAAAAAATGCACCCGTTAGCGCGTAAGGCGACGTGTTATCTACGAGCGTAAGTGTTGCTTCGTAATCGGCATCTTTATACACAAAAATAGTAAGTACAGGTCCGAAAATCTCTTCGCAAAGTGTTGTGAATGAAGGGTTTGTAGTGACAATGACGGTCGGCGCAATGAAGTAGCCGACCGATTTGTCGTAGCCGCCGCCGACGATAATATCCGCGTCTTTTGCAGCTTTCGCGGTGTCGATATAAGCGGCGATGCTGTCAAATGCTTTTTCGTCGATAACGGCATTTACGAAGTTAGCAAAATTTTCTACCGCTCCCATTTTGAACGAATGCACATCTTCGAGCAACTGCGTTTTGACGGCTTGCCAAAGCGACTCGGGGATATAGGCGCGGCTCGCCGCAGAGCATTTTTGCCCTTGGTACTCGAACGCGCCGCGAGATAGAGCGGTAGCGACTTGCGCCGCCGATGCGGACGGGTGCGCGACGACAAAATCTTTTCCGCCCGTTTCGCCCACGATGCGCGGGTAGCTGCGGTACTTAGCAATATTGCTGCCGATAGATTGCCACATACGTTGAAACGTACCCGTGCTACCCGTGAAGTGCAAACCTGCAAACTCGGGGTGGTCAAAACAGACCTTGCCGATGGTCGGTCCGTCCACAAAAACCAGGTTGATTACGCCGTCGGGTAAGCCCGCTTCGCGGTAAATATCCATAATGACGTTGGCACTAAAAATCTGCGTATTGGCACATTTCCAAACTATTGTATTGCCCATCAAGGCGGGCGCAGCACAAAGATTGCCTGCGATAGCTGTAAAGTTGAAGGGCGTAAGCGCAAATATAAAACCTTCCAAGCCGCGATATTCCATTCTGTTCCATACGCCTGCGCCGCTTTCGGGCTGTTGCGCATAGATTTGCGCCGCAAACTCGCAGTTATACCGCAAAAAATCTATGAGTTCGCACGCCGAGTCAATCTCGGCTTGCATCGCGTTTTTGCTCTGTCCGAGCATCGTAGCGGCGTTCATGCGCGCTCTGTATGGACCCGCGAGTAAGTCGGCGGCTTTCAGGAATATCGCTGCGCGATGCTCGAACGGCATTGACTCCCAATTGCTGCGCGCCGCGAGTGCCGCGTCGATAGCCGCCGTGACGTGCGTCGCGTCGCCTACATTTGCGTAGCCGAGCGTGTGTGCGTGTTCGTGCGGCGGCGCGAGGCGCATCTTTTTGTCGGTGCGCACTTCTTTTCCGCCAATAAACATTGGTACGTCAATCGACTGACTTTTCGCTTCCGCTAACGCTTTTTTGAGTGCGGCGCGTTCGGTGCTGTGCGGCGCGTAGGCGAGTACAGGCTCGTTTTTTGACTTTGGTAACTGAAAATATGCGTTATTCATGGTTTATTTTTATTGATGATTATTTTTATTTCAATTATAACTCTATGACGCAAATATACGCTAAATTTATTTGAATTAATGATTTTTTCGTTGCATCAGCGTTCCGCGTGGCAGTTGCAATAGTAAATCAAAACTATCTTGCGCGGCGCGTACTTTATCGGTATCTATGTACATGAAATCGGGTCGGTGTTCCTGCCAAATTAAGGTTTTATTCGTTTGATTCTCCATATAATAGCGGAGCGAAATACCGCCGTCGGCAGCCGAAAAAATGTGGAATGACGTTGTCCGATTTTGCGTTTTGTAGCGTTCGTTGAGTGTAGAGATTATCGCTTTTACGTCGCCGTCGCAGCCCCATTCTTGTGAGCGCGACACGTTAGCGACAAGCGTAAAATGAAGTAAAAACGGCAGTATTAGCAACCATAAAACAGTTTTTTTATACTTCCAATCAGTTGGCAAGGCGTGTATTGCGGCTGCAACCGCCCACGAAAAAAGCAGCATCAGGATAATCCCCGTGCGGTTTTGTAGATAATAAACGTGGCGAGTATGAAATAAAAAAATACTGATACTCGATACCGTCGTTAATAAAAAAACGGACGCGAAAAACGGCGAATTAACGATTTTAGTGCCTATTTTTTTACTTTTGTAAGCCAATACAAGTACAATACTTATAAAAATAATAATAAAAAAAATACTCAAATACCATTGCGCACTGTGTCCAGCAACGATTTTGCCTACTAAAAACGGATTATTATACAAAAACGAATTACTCAGACTATAAATAGTGTCTACAAAAAAACCTTTTTCTCCGCCTGCGCCGTCACCGCTCGCTATCAGGTTGTGCAACGGCACAAGCAGCAGCAAAAAAGCAATTCCGCTTGCGCTAAATAAATTGGTAAGCAGTAGGAGCGGAGTCGATTTTTTATTGTTTTCATAATAATTTTGTATAATTACAATAAAAAATAAGCTGAACAAAGCCGCCAAATAAAATATGGCTATCAAATTGCCAAAACACGCCAAAGTCCCAGCCGCACACGCGAGCCGCAACGCACCAATTTTTTCGCTGTATATATATAGTGTAGTGTAGTAAACGCTTGCGCAAACCGCGCCCGACATGATGCCGTAGCCGCGTGCGAGCGCGAAAAACTCGATTAAATACGGGTTCGCAAAAAATACGAGTAAGTAAAAAAAGTAGGGAACGGTGGTGTTTTTTTGGTGTAATAACTGTGCTAAACGAAAAATAAAATAATACGCCGATACAAACGATAAAATGTTCGGCAGACGTAGCAATAATTCGTTATTACCAAAAGCCAAAAGGCAAAATTTAAGCCATAAGGTATTAATAGTGTGATTATTAGCGCAAGCGATATGATTGGCAGAACTGATGATAGTACCGACGCTAAACGGTACATGACCGACAATAGAAGCCACTTCGTCGTAGGTCAATTGGAACAAATACGCCCGCAGTAAAATATAAATTAGCAGCCCCACAAACAGCGTCACGGTAGCAATTTTGTCCCAATTTATGGTTTCAGGAGGGTCTGTTTGTATTGCCAATTTTGAGCGAAATTTTTTTAGATGCAAAGAGTTTTTTTCAGACGCGAAGAGTTCTTTTTAGATGCAAAGAGTTTTTTTTCAGACGCGAAGAGTTCTTTTTTTAACGCGAAGAGGTTTTTTTTAGACGCGAAGAAAATTTTTTTTAAAACGCGGAGAAGCAAAGGGGCAAAGAGACAGAGAGGTTGAGGTTTTGAGCCGCGAAGGTTTTTTGAGGGATTTTGAGGTATTTCAGACGCGAAGAAAAATTTTTTTTTAAACGCGGAGAAGCAAAGGGGCAAAGGGACAGAGAGGTTTAGGTTTTGAGCCGCAAAGAATTTTTTTTAAACGCGGAGAAGCAAAGGAGCAAAGAGACAGAGTTGTGGAGAGAGCGAAATTTTTCAGCTTCAATTCCAAAAATTTTGCTCGCGCATATCGCCAATCACGCCCAAGCTGCCGTTTCTGTTGT
>JAYWGJ010000257.1:0-23088 GCA_043778315.1 Saprospiraceae bacterium
AACAGTGAACAGTTTTTTTAGTGAATAGTGAACAACTAACAGTGAACAGTTTTTTTTAGTGAATAGTGAACAACTAACAGTGAACAGTTTTTTTGCGCGTACAGCATAAGTATTACTTGTTCACTGAAAAAGCTATTAGTTGTTCACTCAAAAAACTGTTAGTTAATCACTAAAACGGGTCCATTCCCTACACAATCCGCTATCATTCTGCCGTTTTCGCAGAGCGGCAACAATTCTGATTGTATAAATGGCTGCACCTTTTCGGCAATATCGTCGGGGTAAAGCAAGTGAATGTTCGGACCCGCATCTATCGTAAAACAAACAGGTAAATCGGTTTGGTAGCGGAAATTTTTTATTTTTTCTATGATTGCTAATGAATTTGGTTGCAACAAAATAAACGATGGATACGAAGACATCATCAGCGCGTGCAGCGTCAATGCTTCGTTTTCCACTATTTCGGTGAACCGCTCTAAGTCGCCGTCGCGGAGTACGCCGAGCAGCGTCATAAAATTATCGTTTGCTTGCGTGTAGCGCGCTTGCGCAAACGGGTTGCCGACCATCAAGCCGTGACCTGCGCGGCTCGAGATGCTTTTTTCGCCCGCGCTCACCAATAAAATATCGTCGTGATACGTCCGAAACAACGGATTGACGATATTGCTACACGGCACCGCGACCTCGTCGCTACCTGCTAATAGCGCGCTACTTTTGCCCCACGCCGCTAAGTGCGGATACACCGACCGACACGCGCTCCCCGACCCTAACCGCGCAATAAACGAGGCTTTATCCAAAAACTCGTCTTCGCTCGCTAATCTGCCCGTATAATCTTGCTCGATGCTACACAAACACAAGGCTAACGCACTCATGCTCGAGGCGGAAGACGCGATACCTGCCGAATGCGGGAACGAATTGTGGGAGTTTATGACTAACGATAGCTCGCCCAAAAACGGAAAGGTAGGCAGCAGCGACTCCAAAAAACGGGCTTGTTTTGCGCCAAACGCTTCGTTTGCTTGCCCTTCAAAAAAGAATTGCAGGTCTATGTTTTGCTTCGCGCCACTGCTGCGCGTCGCGTAGTCGATGCGCGTTTCGGTATAAGCGTTTTGTAGGGTGAAACTGATGGACGGGTTGCGCGGAAGCTGAACGCCGTGCTTACCCCAATATTTGACTAAGGCGATGTTTGATGGGCTGCGCCAAGATATGGTTTGCGACATGATATAATTTTTCGCCGTTTTGAGGCAGTAAAGGAATTTTAGTAGTTTATTTTTTGCGGTTACTCGCTTTCGCTTTTTGGTTAAATTCTAATGCGAGGTCGAGCCAAAAATCAAAATCTTTTTGGCTTTCAATACCGTAATCTTCTATGATAACATAACCTTTCATCGGGCGGCTCGTGAAATCCATGGTTCTGCATCCTAATTTTTCTACTGCCGTATAGTGCAAAGCAGGGTCAATGCGGCACATCAGTTCGTCTTTTATAATACCGACACACATTTTATAGTTGTACATAAACGTCAAGCCGCCCATCATTTGTTTTTCTTCTACGTTTTGCAACACCGCAAATCGCGCTCTAACTCGCTCCGCTAATATTTCGTTATAAGCCATTTTTTTATTATTCTTTTTTTAATATAAATTTCAATGTTTCAACTATAGTTGCTTATCACAAAGGTATAAAAAAATTATAAAAAAAGGCTTTTTTTGCTTAGCGCAACAACCAATTTCTAACAAAAAACCCAACTAATGCGTAAAATACTATTGATTTTATTAACAACAATGTCTTTTTTGCTTACCGCGCAAACGAACTATATCACGGGTTTGGAGCAGCGTTGGTACAACGACCCGACCGATTGGATAGTGGCGACCGACAGTCTCGACGGCGAGCTAAAAATGCGCTGGCGCACGCCGCCCGATAAAACGGAATGGGAATACAGCCTCGATAAAGCGACTTTCGGGACTATCAAGCGGAAGTGGAAAGACGACCTGACAGCGTGGGAACTCGTCGCCTCGACGGGCGAAATCGTCACGGCACGCACCCTTTGGGGCGCAGACCTGAGCGAGTGGCGCATCACCGATAATCAGCAATCCGTAGAGTTGAAATCCTACTACAAAAACGACCCAAACGTTTGGTATTTAGCGGATTATAAATGTGGAAAATTCACTATTCATACGCCTCTAAACAACGATTTCAGGGTTTGGCGCGTGGACAATACGGACGAATGTATGTCGCCGTCGGTGCAGTTGTTTTTGGTTTTTTTGGCGATGTTTCACAGTAAACGGTAGAGACAAGGCATGCCTTGTCTCTTTTATTGACCGTTGAAAGACAAGGCATGCCTTGTCTCTACTGTCGCGCTGCCGCTTGCGGCTCTATCACTGTTCCATCACGCGTGATATAAAAGGACGTTTCTTCTTGTTTGACTAAGGCTTTGCCTTGCTTAAAGTCGCCTACTTTTTCGTACACCGCCTCGAAGGGTTTATTGCCCGAAAGGTCGATATAAGTACCGATAGGCAACTCGGTATTGAATTTATCGCCCTCGTTCCAAACCGCACAAAACCCCTCCGAAAACTGGCTGTGAAACTGAAAATAAACGGTATTCACTACGCGCCCTTGCGCGTCGATGATTTGATGCCACTTCGTTTTGCGGTCTTTTCTGATGAATGCGCGCTGCTCGGTGAAGTTACTCGCCTCCCAAATATCTTGCTCAAAAACTTGCTTTCCGTTCGGGCGAATATAATTATAATAGCCATTCGGCAACATCACGCGAGCCAAACTGTCTTGAAACGAGCTGGCTATCAAAAACCGTTGCGCTATAATCGTATCGCCTTTTATATTGATAAACCCTAATTTGTCGCCGCCAAAAGGCGCGAGTCCACAACCGAAATCGCTCGCCCAATTGTATTGCAAAGGCAGCACTAGTTTTCCCTTTTTGTCAATAAAACCATACATTTTTTTGAGCTTATTATTCCGCTTTACGGTTTGCGCGACACAAGCAACGCCACCCGAAAACGAGCGAACAGCCTGATAATCATACAAAGCGAGTTGTTTTTTGCCTGCTTTATCAATAAATTGATAGCGAATAGGAAACTGAATATCGGTGATGTTTTCGTCTAGCTGCGAGTCGTAGTAATGCGTAGTATCAGCACGGCTGCGGTCAAAATTACCTACCAACGCCCAATCTTCGGCGAACGCTTCGGCGTAATCGTATTGTGGTGGTATAATCCAATGATAGGTAGTATCTACAATACCCCATTTGCCTTTCCGTTTAGCGGCGGCGGTGTTGTCGTGAAACGGGCGCAAATCCTCGAGCTGCGGCTCACTTTTAGTTTGAGCAGTAGCTTCTATAATGGATATTATAACTATAAATATAATTAAAAATAGGCTCAATAATGTACTATGTTTACGCATAAGCGAAGAAAAATTACTTGACAAAAGAATAAGCATAATTGCCTTTATAGGTTGTATAAAACCCATCTAACTGCACTTTCCCCGACGCACTTTCGAGGGCTTGTACAAAACTCGCTTTGCTTTTTATGGTGCGACCGTTGAGTTTGGATATGACAAAATTACGCTCCATATTGGTCTGCGCAATCTTGCTGCTCGGGCGAATAGCCGTCACCAAAACGCCCTCTGTTTTGAGTTTGGCGTATTCCACATCAGTTAAATCCCTACATTCCAAACCCATATCGGTTAGCATCGCTATCGTTTTTTGGTCTATTAATGTGGCATTATTGTTCTGATTTTTGAGTTTAATCACCAATTTTGCGGGCTGCCCGTCGCGCATATACTCTATATTGATGTTCACACCTGGGCGATAGGTAGCGAGTTGCTGCTGGTATTTGTTCGTACCATCAATCACCACATTATCCATTTTTATAATCACATCGCCTTCTTGCAAACCCGCTTCTTGCGCCGCGCCGCCCTTCGTTAGCTTCGCAATATAAATGCCTGTGGCTTGTTTGAGTTTGTATTTTTGCGCCGTAATAGGCGTTACTTCGCCTGGCACAATCCCGAAATAGGCGCGTTGCACCATGCCATAATCGCGCAGGTCTTTCACTACTTTTTTGACCATATTGGACGGTATCGCAAACGAATAGCCCTCATAAGTACCTGTTCGCGTCATAATAGCGGTATTTATACCTATTAATTTGCCTTCGGTGTTCACGAGTGCGCCGCCGCTATTGCCTGGATTAACGGCAGCATCGGTTTGTATAAACGACTCGGCAGACATATCGCCCTCGAGTATGTCTATATTGCGCCCTTTCGCGCTCACAATACCCGCCGTGACGGTAGAGGAAAGGTTGAACGGATTACCTACCGCCAACACCCATTGCCCTACGCGGAGCGCGTCGGAGTTGCCCAAATCCAAGTAGGAGAGTTTGTCAGGTGCGTTGATTTTGAGGAGTGCGAGGTCGGAGGCTTCGTCGTCGCCCACGACCGTCGCGCCGTAAGTGCGCTTATCCGAGAGCGTCACTTCTATCTGGCTCGACCGCTCTATAACATGGTGATTAGTAATGATATAGCCGTCGGCAGCTATCACCACGCCGCTTCCCGACGACAGCGAAGCCGACCCCGAACCCCAAAGATTTTCGAGAAGTTCGTTGCCACCAATCGTCGCTTTGATGTTCACAACCGCCGAAGTCACGTTTTCCGCAACGTCCGAAAAATCGGGCATATCGGCAGCTAACGGGCGCGGATTAGCGGTAATCAAGCGAAACATAGAGCCATCACTCTTACCATTTCGGTTGCTGCTGCTATCACGCATGAAATAGTTGATACTAACCACAGAAACGACGGAAGTTAGCGCAGACACTATAATAATAGCAATAAAATTACGGTTCATTTTTATTTTTGGGGAAAAAAGAAAGACACAACTACTACTTTTATACACTTCCACATCTATAATAGATTGAATATCAACGGTTTAAATAATATAGTAATAATTATCATAGGTCAAAGTTAATCATTTTTTTAAAATTACAAATACTAAGCCGCCACCTTCCTATCTTTATTTGTTACCTTTGTTGTATAAAGCGGCTTGTAAGCCTTGTTTTTTATAGTAATATTACAATAAATAAATGTAATTTTTTTTGCATATTTAGAATAAAACTATTCTCTGTTCACTAATCACTGTTCACTATTTTGAACCTACATTTTTACAAATACCAAGGCACGGGCAACGATTTTATTATGGTCGACAACCGCGAGTTGCACTTCACGCTGGATAAATCGGCGATTGCGCAGCTCTGCGACCGTCGGTTTGGCATCGGCGCAGACGGCTTAATTTTGTTGCAAAACCATGCCGATTTTGATTTCGAAATGGTGTATTTCAACGCCGACGGCGGCGCAAGTTCTATGTGTGGCAACGGCGGACGGTGCATTGTCGCTTTCGCGCAACACCTCAAAGTGATAGACTCCGTTACCCGATTTATGGCGGTTGATGGCGCGCATGAAGCGGTCGTTTTAACCGACGGCAGCGTCGAACTCAAAATGTCGGACGTGCCGATTGTAAATATGGAAGGCATGGATTTTGTGCTAAATACAGGCTCGCCGCACTACGTTCGCATCGTCGGCAACGCAGAAACGACCGACACCGTCGCCGAAGGGCGCAAAATCCGCTTTTCGCCCGCTTTCGCCGAACACGGCATCAATGTCAACTTCCTTTCGGTACTCGGTACGGCAAAAGTAGCGACCTACGAACGCGGCGTCGAGGACGAAACGCTGTCGTGCGGAACGGGCGTAACTGCCTCAGCCATAGCTACTTATCTGTACCGAAAACTGTCCGCCAAACAATACATGGAAATCGGTAATGTGATGGACACGCAAGACATCGCGATACGCACGAAGGGCGGTTTATTGAGCGTCCGTTTTCAGCCCGAACCGAACGGCTCGTTTACTAATATATGGCTTTGCGGCGCAGCAACTCGCGTTTTTGAAGGCTTTATTTAACTAAAATATTATGCTGTAGGGCAACGAGGTATCTTAGGAGTTCGTCCCCAATAAGGTACTGTATTTTCAATTGCTGGGCTACGCCCGTTCACTGCAAATAATGTTAGTTCTGCTACCTTTATTTTTGTTCATGCGCCAAAACTGCGTTAGATTTGCTTCGCCAGTTCGCTTCGCTTGGGTTCGTTATAGTACAAAGGCACACTTCGTGTGTTCACGATATATACGCGACTTTGGTCGCCTATACTTGCTCATGCCTCAAATCCGCCTTGTTTTGACCCGAAATTCTGCGTGACAATGTTCAGTCCATGATTTTCTCTTAATTCCCTATAATGTAAGAAACATAAAAAATGGCTGCTCCGCACAACGCGAAGCAGCCATTTTTATTCTAATTATCGTAATTTACTCCGCTATTATCTGCATATCTATCTGTCTGCGCTCTATATCGACCGCTTTTATTAGCACCATAATCGTATCGCCCATGCGATATACTTTGCCCGTATTTTGTCCTTTTACAGAAAAAGGCGTGTCTTTATGGTAATAATCGTCTTTCAGCGACTCCATACTCACTCTGCCTTCGCAAAAATTCTGTTTGAGTTCTATAAATATCGCTTTTTCGTTCAAGCCGCTAATAATACCCTCGAAAGTTTTGCCGACATGGTCTGCCAAAAACTCCGCTTGTTTGTATTTCGTACTTTGTCGCTCCGCGTCCATCGCGGCGCGCTCCATTTTCGAGATGTGCTGACAACGCGCCTCCAAAGTCGCTTTATCTACACGCCAAACGGGTTTTACTAGGTTTTTGTACAAAATACGGTGCGCTAACACGTCGCTGTAACGGCGAATCGGCGAAGTAAAATGACTGTAATGACTGAACGCCAAGCCGTAATGACCAATATTATTGGTGCTATATGCCGCTTTCGACATCGTGCGGATTGCCAACGGCATCAACATTTTTATTTCGTCGCGTGTTTCCGCTTCGAGTACTAAACGATTGAACGACTCGGCGATGTGTCGCGGCGTATCTAAATTCATTTTTATACCCATGCTTTGCGCAAATAAACCAAAATCTGCGAGTTTTTCCTCGTTCGGGTCGTCGTGAACGCGGTAAACATAAGGCACTTCTTGCGCGTCCTTTTGCAAGTCCTCGATAAACTCTGCTACGGCGCGATTCGCCAATAGCATAAAATCCTCAATCAATAAATTCGCTTCTTTGCGCTCTTTGAGGTAAATGTCTATCGGTTTTGCGTTCTCGTCTAAGCGGAATTTGACCTCGGGCGACTCAAAATTAATCGCGCCGTTTTTAAATTTTGCTTTGCGCAACTTGATAGCAATATCGTCGATGCGACGCAACTCTGCGGCAAAATCGCCCTCGCCTGTTTCCAAAACTGCTTGTGCTTCGTCGTAAGTAAAACGGCGGTCGCTATGCGTATAAGTCTTTCCTATCCAACGACTTACGAGTTCGTTTTTAGCGTCAAACTCAAAAATAACGGAAAAAGTACGCTTGTCTTCGTGCGGACGCAACGAACACAAACCGTTCGATATTTTTTCGGGCAACATCGGCAAAACGCGGTCGACCAAATAGACCGAAGTGCTGCGTTTGTACGCTACTTCGTCCAACGACGTACTCGGACGGACGTAATGCGACACGTCAGCTATATGTACACCAACCTCTATATTTCCGTTCGGGAGCAGTTCGTAAGAAATTGCATCATCAAAATCTTTGGCATCGGTCGGGTCTATCGTGAACGTCGTTACGCTGCGCATATCGCGGCGGTCGGCGAGTTCCTCGTCGCTAATATCGGCACTCAACGCCTCCGCTTCGGCTAAGGCTTCGGGCGGAAAAACGAGGTCGAAACCTGCATTTATCAAGATGCTTTTCATCGCAACATCGTTGCTGCCTTCTTCGCCGAGTACCAAAATCACTTCGCCAACAGGGTTTTTCTCTCTTTTGTCGTGCCATTTCAAGATGCTAACGACTACTTTATCGCCGTCTTGCGCTTCATTCAAATTGCTTAACGGCACAAAAATATCTACCATATTGTCCTTATCGGACACCGCAAATGCAAATTTGGGGAACACTTGTAACGTTCCGACGAATACCGAAGCTGCCCGTTTCACCACCTCTACAACTTCGCCTTCGGGACGTTTGCCGCTATCGCGCGCGAATAATGCTACGCGCACGATGTCGCCATTCAAAGCGGAGTTCATATTGCGTTCCGACACAAAAATATCCTTTTCGCGTCCTTCTACCACTATAAATGCAGAGCCTTGCATCGTCATATCGACTAAGCCTTCATGCAGTTTTTGCTTGCCCTCGAGGTCAAGATTCGCTTGTGAAGCCAACTTAAAACGTCCGCTTGCGGTTTGTGTCAAGATACCTTTTTGCTCGAGCTTATCCATCGCGGAACGCACCGAATCCACATTATTGCGGACACCGATAATCGTGATGACGTGTTTCGGGTCGTAGCGCGCACGCGGGTCTTTTTGGTACAAATCGAATATAATTTGCTGCAAACTGTCGCCCATAATGCGATTGCCTTCTATCGGACGCGGTTTTTCTTTCTTAATGTATGGTTTTGGCGTAGCTTTTCCTTTTGCGGGCTTGCCTTTACCGCCCGGCTTACCGTTTTCGTAAGGTTTTCCGCTCTCGTAGGGTTTACCCTTGTCGGAATTGTTTTTTTTATTCATTTATTTTTTATTTTGTTGTGATAAACATATACGTCGGTTTATCTCGACTTTGATTTTGGTGTGGTGTGATACTTGTATTTAGATGTATTTTTCGAATGGTTGGACGAATTTTGTAATCATATCATTAGCTCTCCGCTTCGCTTGCGCGACAAAATGCCTCAAATAGGCTTTCGCCCAATCTTCCATCGTTCCTGTAAAGGTTTGGTCTAAGTCGCAAACGTGAAATTGTAATTGCATGGCTGCCGCCCAATTGATGTACAAATTACTAGGATTGCATTGAAATAAATTGACAAAATGTGCATCTTTACAAACTAAAAAATCGTTTTCTAACACCCAATCTACCTCAAAATAATTGATTGTGAAGTTATCAAATTCTTGATTGTCTATCATTTTAGCACAGACTTGTGCCAATTTGTAAGCTGAAATAATGTTTGGCGGTTGCGCTGATTTAGATAAATTGCGCGTTTTTATGTCAATAATCTGATAAAAATCATTTTTTACAACCAAAATATCGGCTGTATCGTTTTGTTTTTCATCAAAAGGATTTTCTATACTCCATTTATCAGTTGCGTTTTTGCCGCGACTTAATAAAAATAAGACCGTAGGAGAGTTAAATAAGGCTTGACGTGCTTGAAAACCAATTATTTCGGCATTTTTACTGTATAAATCATTCAAATACTCGTATTGTCTGAATGTATTTTGAGGAAACTGCTGTTTAATTTCGTTATAAACGTGCTTATCAAAAGGCTCGCCTGCCGCGTGTCCCGACAGCGTCCCTGAAAGTGGTTTGGGAACAGCACTTCCTTTTATTTTTTCAATAAGTGCCGTATAATTTACGTTCATTGTATCAATTACCAAAAAGTTGATTAAAAAGTTGTTGAATTGTCGTTAGGTTTTCGCTGTTTTTTATGCTTAAATAGTCGGCTGTAAGCTGTGTGATTTCATCGTGTATTGCTATTTCGTTGGGTTTACCCCAGTCAATCAACCTGAATGGAATACTTGCAATTGGTTTTTCGGAAAACTCGAGGATATTTCCTTTTATAATGCCGTTGCACTTCAACCAATCAAAGATAACGGGCGAGTTTAAGTAAGCTAAAATGTACTCGATACTCTCTTTTGTACTTGATTTTCTGAATATCGCAGTAACGTCTTGTGTAGGAAATATACCTGCTTCGACTAATGCAAAACGCAAATAATCCTTATTAGAAATGCGTTCTTTGCAAGGTACAAATATTCGTTTTTGTTCGTTTTTAAACAAAGTAAAATTGCGTAAAAAAACCCATTCCCAATAATTTATAGCTCTATTATATTGATACCTTTTCTCTAAATCCGCTTTGTAGCCTTGAAAATGTACATAAAAATTAGGGTATGCCTCCATGAACTCGCGCTCCGATAAACCTTCTTTTATATAAATATATTGGGTAATATTATCGGCAAAAAAAGGATTGAGGTCTTTTGCTTTTACTACACTCAAAACCGCTTTTTCCTCTGCGGCGTTTAGCGATAAGCCGTTAATTTGAAACGCTTTATCCAAACCACTCACTAATCCGTTGCCAATATCACAAATATCTCCAATCGTATCAAACGCCAATTTGTCCTTATTAAATAAGTTTAAAAGCGAGTTTTGGTATTTTTTGGAGCAATGCAGTTCCAAAGTACGCAATTCTGTACGGACTTCGTCCGATTGCAGCAGCCATCTTTCGTTGCTTTGAAAGGGCGCGACCGACAAGTATTCGGCGTTTACAAATGCCGTTTGTTCTTTTAAATGTTGCAGTGTAACTGCGCTTAATTTCTGATTGGCATAAAACTTCGCTACTTTTATTCTCGGCGGTGGCTGTTTGCTTTTTACATATTTAAAAATCAAAATAGAAACGGTCACTTTATCAAATATCGGTGTTTCGTTGAAATGGTACATCGTTTCAAAATAACCGTTTTCTACCATATAATTGCGTAGCGAAAGGGAATGCGTTGTACTCAACCAATATTCGGGACAAATAAATATCAGTTCGCCGTTATCGTTTAGTAATTCTATCGATTTCAATATAAAAATATACAAATAGTCGCACAACGAATTAAAATACTTATTCCAAAGTGGACTAATCGATAGTTCTTGTTTTAAATCCGCTTCTAAATTTTTCCAACGAATATACGGCGGATTGCCTATAATTAGGTCAAATTTGGAAGTAATATTAGCAGAAACGAAGCTCTCGTATTGTACATTTTCAAAATTTTGCGCCAAATCTCTATCTATTTCATACGCAGAAACTTGCTTAAATCCTTTTGCTTGCAACACTTCCAAAAACACACCTTCGCCACACGACGGTTCTAAAACCGTTGCGGTTTGCGGAACGGTTGCCAGTTCAACCATAAACTCCGCTACTACTTTCGGTGTAAAGTATTGCCCAAATTTTGATTTTGTATGCTGTTTTTGTGTTGCATTCATGCCAAAAGGCGTTTTTTATTTCATTTTTTATCCCTTCACAAAGATACGCATTAACTCCCACAAACGCACTACCATTGCCGATTATCGCTTTTTTTCTACACACACCAATTCGCGGCGCGTGAGTACCGATTGTCGGGTTGCCGGGTTCATGAAGGCGCGAGAAAGGTGCGTGATGGGGTATTCGTAGAACGTTTTGACGGGTGTGACGGTGTAGTTTTTAGCGCGCAACTCCGCTATATGGTAGTCGGAAGTGAGCAGATACGCCTTCGGCAGCGTCGCGAAAACACTGTCGATGCGTTCTATATTGAACAATATAGGCGCGGTTTGTTGGTAGGCGACGGTGAAAGCGGCGGTTTCCCAGCCGTCGGAGTAGAACGGTACTTGCAGGTGTAGCTGCCGCACATATTCGCCTGCCGTTGTAGCAGATTGGTAGCGCAAAAGTTTGGGATAGAGGTGTAGTGCTAATATTAGGTTCACAAATAGTATGCCAATTATCAACTGTATGAAGACGCGCTTGTACAAAATGAACGAAAAATACTCTAATAAGCCTATTATTGCGAGTAAAAGTGTTGCGATAAGCAGAATAAACCGACTCGGAAAGTCCAAATACACTAAGGCTGCGCCCGCGAGTACCATCACGACCGCCGCGATGAACGATAGTACAGCAACGCCTCGAGTGAAGACCGCCGAAAATGCTCCGCGTCTCCACGATACCAAAAACCAAGCCACCAATATGCTCCCCGACGGCAGCGCGACATAAATGTAATGTGGCAATTTATAATGTGAAAACGATAAGGCAACCAACGGAAACAGCACGCCTATCACACTGATTAGCTCGCCTTTTCGGGTACTTAGGTATTGCCTAACGCGTTGATACAAAGCAAAATAGATAAATAAACCCCACGGCAAAAACGTCCATATTAGCGTATGCACGAAGAAAAACGGGTCGGTTTTGTTTGCCCATTTGTTTTCGCCCGTGATGCGCCCGAAACTTTGCGTCCAGAAATAAAACTTGACTCCCGACACGCCTCGCTCGCCGTTCACCAACAGCTCAGGGTGCAGGTCGTACTGCGTATAAAGACCGTAGAGCATTGGCGATAAGCCGACCAAAACCAGCGCGATTGCCACCAAAACGTCTATTTCGAGTATTAATTTTGCTTTTTGTGTAAATAATAAGTGTCCGCCGACTGCCGCGAGCGGCACGACCGCTCCGATAGGCCCTTTCGCGAGCATCGCTGCCGTAATTGCTGCCGACGCACCGAACAAAGCGCGCCAGCGTCGTCGATTATCGCCGAACTGCACCGCTTGCACCCATTCGGAAAGTTGCCAGAGCGCGACCGCTATCGCGGCGGTGAGCAGCGTATCCGTGCGAACGTCGTTCACCATCATAAAACCAGCCAGCGAAGTTGCGGCTACCAACGCGCTATGGTACGCGATTTTTTGGTCGTACCATAATAAAGCAAACCGATATATCGCGTAAATGCCAAACAGCCACGCGACGAGCGACGGCAGTTTGTAGGCGGCGTAGCTCACGCCAAAAGCCTTGTACGACAACGCCGAGAGCCAAAACAATAGCGGCGGTTTATCTAAGTAGGGCGCGCTGCCTTCATAAAAATGCAGCCAATTATTGCCCTTATACACATAGTAAGCCAGCGCGGAGTACTGCCCTGCGTCAATGTCCATCACGGGAATACGCAGTGCAAAACCGTAAACTATCGCTGTTACTATGAAAGGCAGCGCGTATATAAATTGCTTTGTGTTCACTAATGATATGTGTTTAGAGTTAAGTATAGCTATCGGGAACGATAAAAATAGTTAAAATGCAGCGTAGCGTAACTTTTAAGCTATTTTTGAGTGTAGATAATAGCTATACTTAATTCTATTCAGCTGCGTAAAAGTAGGTAAATGTGTTGATTATTCCTTCATGTACAGTAGGCTAAAGCCTACTGCAATTGATATCTAAGCCTGCTCCGCGTCGCTGCTGTGCAGCACATCACCTTCCCACTTCGCGATTACGGCTGTCGCGAGGCAGTTACCCAGCATATTGACCGACGTGCGCGCCATATCCATCAGCGCATCTATCCCCATGATTGCTGCGATAGGCCACTCGGGCAGCCCGAACGACGCGGCTGTCCCTGCCAGTATCACTAACGATGCCCGCGACACGCCCGCCACGCCCTTACTCGTGAGCATCAAAGTGAGCATCATCGTGACTTGCTCCGCTACCGTTAAGTGAATGCCCGCCGCTTGTGCGACGAATATCGCGGCTAACGCTAAGTATAGCGTCGTTCCGTCCAAGTTAAACGACATTCCCGTAGGGATAATAAAGGATACAATTTTGGGTGAAATACCATAATCTTTCATTGCTTGCAGGGCTGCGGGAAGTGCCGCTTCGCTGCTTGAAGTCGCGAACGCTATCGATACAGGCTTCTGTGCATATTTCCAAAACCGCTTTATATTAATGCCGTTGAGCAACGCTATCGGGACTAAAACCAGTAGTACAAAGGCGATAAGCGCAATATATAAGGTTGCCAATAAACTAAATAAATTGTAAAACACGCCTAATCCGAGCTTTGCCACCGTCGCGGCTATCGCTCCCCCGACTCCAAAAGGCGCGACGTACATGATTAAGTTAGTGAACTTAAACATAATTTCGGATAGGCTTTCCGCAAATCGGAGCATCGGTCGGCTATATACTTCATCGACCATCATCATACCTGCCGCAAACAGCAAACAAAATATCACTAATTGCAGTATTTGACCCTCCGCGATTGATTTTATCACGTTCTCAGGAAAGGTGTGCAGCACTATTTCTTTCCAGTCTTGTTTCTGCAAGGGCGTGGACGGCTTCAATGCTTTTCCGTTGTAAAACACGTCGTAGGTGTTGGCAACCGTATCTACTTTGGCGATGACGCTGACCTCTTTCTTGACGTTCGGTGCTTCGTTTTTGATGCCCACACCCGATTGGCTAAAATTGATGGCTACCAAACCGATGCACAAGGCTATGGTGGTGACGACCTCGAAGTATAATAGGGCTTTTAATCCCATTTTGCCTACCGACTTCATGCTGCCATGCCCTGCTATGCCCACTATGAGCGTCCCAAACAGCAACGGTGCGATGACCGTTTTGATTAATTTCATAAATATTTTGGATAATATATCCAACTCTTTCCCTATTTCGGGCAGGTCGTAGCCGATTGCCGCGCCCACTACCATCGCAACCAATATCGAGGTGGTGATATTTCGTTGCTGATACGCGTAATATAATAACGCGACTACCGCCGCCCAACGCACCGCTACCGCGACCGTTTCAGGTAACGAAACGAAGCCTTTTACATTTAGCGCGGTGACTAACGCGGCTACAATGCAGGTAATCCATACATAAATGTTTTTCATTGATTTTAATTTAAAAAATGATTATTTTATAATTTTAAAATGTAAATTTGATTATATTGACAATAATATACAATAAGACAATAATTATTTAAGATTTAAACTTAAATATTTTATTTGCAGTTAAGATAATACGAGTCAGAAAGGCATTTGTATGAGTTAGAATGCGAGAGGCACGAGTCAGAAAGACATTTATACGAGTGCGAACGCGGGACATACGAGCGCGAAACGCATTTGTACAAGTGCGAACGCGGGATATACGAGTCAGAAACGCATTTGTATGAGTTAGAACGCGAGAGGTACGAGTTAGAACTTTACTAATAATAAATTTTTTAATCTTACAATAAATAAGACAAGACGACTTGAAACCCGTCCTTCCAGCAACACCTATTTTTTCGCGCCTTCTATCTTCAATTCATTTCTTAACGGTGCTAATAAAGCCAATAATTGTTGATGTATGTGTAGGTAAATGATTTGGTCGTCGGGCGGTGCTGCTTTGAGCGTTGCCATATTCTCCTCTATTAATCGCTCCGTTTTCGCTATTAAGAAGTGCGTGACTACTTCGTGCATCTCTTTTTCGTAGTTTTCGTCAGGTGCTACCTGCGAAGCGAGCGGTTTGTCCCAGCGTTTCTCCCAGTTTTCCGAGTAGCCGTAATGGTCTTCCATACTTAGCATCTGCACCGCAAAATGGCGTAGGTCGGCGTTTTCGTGCGTGACAAAATATTGTGCGGTAGGCAGCTCGTCGCGTTCAAGTAGCTCCAAACACGTTTTAGCGACTAATTGATACAATTTGTTGTCTATCACTTCTAAATGTTCTTCGGTCTTCGCCAATACGAAATGCGATAGCGGCGTTCCGTCCTTGAGTCGTCGCTCGCCATACAGCACCAATATTCGCGCTATCTCTTTCTCTTGAAACTCGTGCTTGCTCGTCGGCTCTGCGCGAGTAATTACAGGCATTCCCGCCGATAGCGTGTCTTCCGACGGCAGCGTCACTTGCGGCTGCGGCGCGTACTGTCGGGCTTGGTTTTGTTTGTATTCTTGTAATAATAACTTGTTTACCTCTTCGGTTATGAGCTTTTCGTCCATGCCCAACTGCGCGCTACACGCCTTTGTGTAAACGGCGCGCGTGACAGGGTCGGGTATCTTCGCGATGCTCTCTATAAGGTCTCGGGCGAGCTTCACTTTCACTATCGGGTCGCCCTCCGCTTCCTTTAAAATCAGGTCTGTTTTGAAGGCGATAAAGTCTTTTGCTTCGCGCAACATAAACTCCTCAAAAGCCGCCGTGCCTATTGCTTTTAAGTACGAGTCGGGGTCTTCGCCGTCAGGAATCAGCACTATTTTGACATTCAAACCCTGCTCTAACGCCAAATCAAGCCCTCTAACTGCCGCCTTTATGCCTGCTTTGTCGCCGTCATAAAGTATTTTTAAGTTGTTAGTATGCCGTTTTATGAGTTGCAATTGCTCTACCGTTAGCGATGTTCCCGAAGAGGCAACTACGTTTTCAATGCCAGCTTGATGCAACGTAATTACGTCAATATAGCCCTCTGTAAGGACGCACTCGTCGCGTTGTCGGATAGCCTTTTTAGCAAAAAAGAAGCCAAATAAGGTCTTGCTTTTGTGGTAAATCTCTGTATCGGAGGTATTTAGGTATTTGGGCTGTTGCGCCGCGTCCATGACCCGTCCGCCAAACCCTACTACCCTTCCCGTCGTGTTGTGTATGGGGAACAACACTCGATTTCGGAAGAAGTCGCGCCCGTCGGGACGCGTCACCGCTACCGATTTGAGCAGGTCTATATTATAGCCGTTTGCCACCGCGTGTTGCGTAAAGCGGTCATACCCTTCGGGTGCAAACCCGAGTTGCCATTGTTCTATGATGTCTGTTCGGAAGCCACGCTGTTTGAAATAGGCTAAACCAATACTCTTGCCGTAATCGGTGTGCAGGAGTTGGTCGGCGTAGTATTTTGTGGCGTAATCGTTCACCACAAACAAGCTATCTAAGCGTAGCTTTTCGTTTTGCGCCTCTTGCGAATAGACCTGCTCCTCCACCTCAATATTGTACTTCCGCGCTAAGCTGCGCAACGCCTCGGGGTACGAGCAAGCCTCATGTTCCATCACAAAACCCACCGAGTCGCCCCCTTTGCCACAGCCAAAACATTTGTAAATGCCCTTTGTGGGCGAAACGCTGAACGAGGGTGTTTTTTCGTTGTGAAACGGGCATAAACCTGTCATGTTTATGCCCCGTTTGCGCAATTGCACCACGTCGCCCACCACGTCCTCGATGCGCGCCGCGTCCAATATCAGTTGTATGGTTTTCTTATCAATCATGGTTTGGGGGAATTATGGTTTTGTGATTATAAAATACAAAAATAACAAAAATAATACCTATTTTACAATTAGATCAATCAAAAATAAACCTTTCCATTTCTTTTTTGTGTAATAATTAACACAAACTTAAAGGTGCAATCCTTAACAAACTCCTTATCTTTGTTGTTAATAACGCTAAAATTCTATTTAAATGTCCTACAAATATCTTTTTATTTTTATCTTTTTTAGCTTTGCGCCAACAAATACAGACGCGCAAAAGCCCATTTCTTTTTTGATAGGTTCGTGCGCAGGCTACGAAGTAGATTGGAACGATAAGCCGACCGATGCCAAGTTTAAGATTTGGGAGACGATGCTGCATACGCCTACCGATTTTGCGATTTGGATGGGCGACGCGGTATATTATCGCAATAATGATTGGACGAACATTGACTTGATGCGGGCGCGCAACCGCTTATATCGCCGCGACCTGCCCTATTTGCAACCCTTTTTGGATAGCAGAACGCAGTACGCGGTGTGGGACGACCACGACTTTGGCGACGACAATTCGCACGGCGACTCTCCTAATAAAGCTGCCGCAATGACCGTTTTTAAAGAGTTCTGGAACAATCCGTCTTATGGGACGGACAGTTGTAAGGGTGTTTTTTTTTCGTTTAAACGAGAAAACTGCGAGTTTTTCATGCTCGATGTGCGCTATCAAAGCAACTTAGCGGCTGGCGTTATGCTCGGCGATTGTCAGATGCGTTGGTTGCAAACCGCGTTAAAAAACTCTACCGCTACGTTTAAGTTCATCGTCGGCGGCTCTCAGTTCTTACCCGAAAATAGACTGACCGAAAGCTACCGCAAGTTTCCGAAAGAGCAAAAAGCGTTCCTCGATTTCTTAGAAACGGCGCACATTAAGGGCGCGATTTTGTGTAGCGGCGACGTGCATCAAACCGATTTATCGCGCAAACCCCGCAAAACCGCTCCGCCTATCTACGAGTTTACTTGTTCGCCTTTTACTTCCTTTTGTTTTCCAATCCGTTTGCCTAATAAATACAGGGTACGCGGCACGTCTGTACGCAAACGCAATTTTGGGAACATCAGTACCTTCTACGAACCTACAAAAGGGTGGGCGGTACGCATCAATGTACAAAGTACCTTAGGCAAATTGTATTGGTCTAAGGTGTTGTGGGCGAGCGACTTGTAGTGTTATAAATATACTCTCGCCTACTCTATATGCAATACTAATCCCTTCAAATACGAACCCTCTGGGTGCGACATGGAAACGGGGTGGTCTGGTGGCTGACTGAGGTGATGCAACACGCGCACCGAGCGTCCTGCCTCTAAGGCTGCCGCGACTATCGTGTTATAAAACAACTCTCTATCAATCACTTGCGAGCAAGAAAAGGTAAATAAGATACCTCCTTTTGTTATTTTTTTCATGCCCTCTACGTTGAGGCGTTTGTAGCCTTGCACCGCCTTGTGCTTCGCGCTAAGGTGCTTGGCAAACGCGGGCGGGTCGAGTACCATCACTTCGTAAGGCTCGGTCGTTTGTTGCAAAAACTTAATCACATCAGACGTGTGCGCCGCGTGATTTTCGGTCGTGTTATTGAGTATGGCATTGCGATTTACCCATTCTATCGCACGAGCCGACGCATCTACGGAGTCCACAAACGTCGCGCCTTCGCGCAGAGCGTATATGGAGAAGCCGCCCGAGTAGCAAAAGGCGTTGAGCATGCGTTTACCTCGTGCATATTGCCCTACTAAGGCTCTATTATTGCGTTGGTCTAAGAAAAAACCTGTTTTTTGACCGCTTTCCCAGTCCACGACGAAGGAATTTCCGTTTTCTAAGACGACTGACGGCTCTCCCGCACCCAAAATATAGCTATTGCTCATGGTTGCTGCGTAATCGGGCGGCAAACTCTCGCTACTTTTGTCAAAAATAGCGGTTAGGCGGTCACCCATAACGGTTTTGAGGGCTGCTGCGATGTTTTTGCTCGCTTTGTGCATACCAATAGTATGTGCTTGCAGGACGGCGGTGCTGCCGTACACGTCTATAATCAAGCCCGATAAGCCGTCGCCTTCGCCGTGTGTAAGGCGGTAGCAGTTGGTAGCGGTGTTGTCGGTGAGGCGGAGCGTGCTGCGCAAGTCGAACGCCATTTGTAGCTTCTCTACCCAAAAATTGGGGTCGAGTTCGGTGGGCGTGAACGAGAGTAACCGCACCATAATGCTGCCATTTTGGTAGTGTCCGCTGGCTAAAAACGTCCCGTCGGCGGCTGTTACCTCCACGAAGTCGCCATCAGCAACCGCGCCGTGTATTTTGTGTATCGCACCGCTAAATATCCACGGGTGACGGCGGAGTACAGCGGCTTCTTTGCCGCGTTTGAGTTCTATTTTTATCATAATTTTTTTGTGGAAGCGACAAGCTTCTGACCGTTAGGTCTTGTTAGTAAGCGGTAAGCGGTAAGCGGTAAACTTTTGACCGTTAGAGTTTGACATTAAGCGGTAAGCTGGAAATGGTAAGCGGTAAGCTGTAAATATTGAGCGGTAAGCTGTAAGCTATAAACTTTTGAGCGTCGGAGGGAAAAAGGAAACTGTAAATATTGAGCGGTAAGCTGTAAATAATCTTCAATCTGACTAGAATTAGGCATTATATTAACAATATAAACTTACACAATATATACAATTAAGGTTTTGTATTACGATATAATTATCCATTATGATAACCCTGAAAGGGTTGAACTTGAATAGCCGTAGGTATGAGTGAGGTAAGGCACTGCCTTGACGAAATGAACGGGCGTAGCCCCTACGGAATAAGATACCTTATCCTGTTTGTTCACGACCCTGAAAGGGTTGAACTTTTGCTAACGCATTAAATACAACGAATATAAGTTCAACCCTTATCAGGGTTGTATTGAATTTTTCACTATTGTCCGTAGGTTTCACCTACGGCTATGTACATTCAACCCTTTCAGGGCTACTTTTCGCATTATTGTCCGTAGGTTTTATATACGGCTATTCATGTTTAATTCTTTTAGAGTTGCTTTTTATCAATTGCTTACCGCTTTTTTCTTCTCCCTAACGGTCAAAAGCTTATTGCGTACATTATTTCTCTAACGATAAAAAGCTTATTGCTTACAGCTTACAGCTTTTTCCTTATAACGGTCAAAAGTTTATTGCTTACAGCTTATAGTTTATTGCTTCCTACCGACGGTCAAAAGCTTATTGCTTACAGCTTCTTAGCTTACAGCTCACTTAAAGGTTTAAATTTTAACGATATAGAATTGATGCAATAGCGCACGCCGCTTGGTTTTGGTCCGTCGTTAAAGATGTGTCCCAAATGCCCGTCGCAACGGCTACATATTAACTCTACTCTTCGCATACCGAGCGTAGTATCAGCGACTTGCGTGATAGCGGCAGTGTCTAATTCTGTCCAAAACGAGGGCCAGCCGCAGCCTGAATGGTATTTGTGTTCGGAGGTGAAGAGGTGCAAGCCGCAGCCTGCACATTTGTAAGTACCGACGGTTTCGGTATCGGTGTATTCGCCCACGAAGGGGCGTTCTGTCCCTTTTTGGCGCAAGACGTAGTACTCCATTTCGGAGAGTCGAGCGCGCCAGTCGGCATCTGTGAGGCTTTTATAGTCCATAATATAGGTTTTTTTAGTTAAAACATACCACTATTTCTTAGGTTTTGACATCATTTCGAGCATATCCCACTGCTCTTCTGATACTGCTTCCATTGCGCTAAACTCTCCCGCGCCTTTGAGCCATTCGCCGCCGTCGATAGTGATGCAGTCGCCGTTGATATAAGCTGCGTAGTCGGATACCAAGTAGGCTACGAGGTTGGCGAGTTCGGGGTGTTCGCCGAAGCGTTTGAGTGGTATTTTGTTAGCTGGGTCAAACTTGTCAGCCAAGTCGCCTGGGAGCAATCTGCTCCACGCGCCTTCGGTCGGGAAGGGTCCGGGTGCGACTGCGGTAAGGCGAATACCGTATTTCGTCCCCCATTCTACCGCGAGAGAGCGGGTGAGGGCGAGTACGCCTGCCTTAGCGGTGGCAGAAGGGACGACATACGCGCTGCCCGTCCATGCGTAGGTGGTCACGACGCTTAATATATTGCCTTTAATGCCTTCTTTTATCCAATATTTACCGACTGCCAGCGTCATATTGATAGTACCTTGCAGCACGATGCCGATAACGGACTCGAAGGCGCGATGTGATAGGCGTTCGGTAGGACTGATGAAGTTGCCCGCCGCGTTGTTAATCAATATATCGATGCGTCCGAAGGCTTTTATACCTTCTGCGAGGACGTTTTCGATATGTGTGTAGTCGCGCACGTCGCAAGCAACCGCGAGGACTTCGCCACCTGTAGCCGCTTTTATCTCTGCGGCGGTCGCCTCCAATACGGGGAGCTTACGGCTGCAAATAATAATGTTTGCGCCAAGCGAAGAGAGGTAGGTTGCCATGCTTTTGCCGAGTCCCGTGCCGCCTCCTGTGACCAAAACGGTCTTTCCTTTAAAGCTACCTTCGGGTAGCATACTTGTTAGGTTCATCTTTTTGAATTATAAATTATGAATTATGAATTATGTGATTAGTTAATAGTGAACAGTGAACAGTGAACAGTTATTTTTTTTAGTGAATAGTTAATAGTGAACAGTGAACAGTTCGCGCCTTGTAGTAAATACAAATCGTTGTTCACTATTTTTTATTTACTGTTCACTATTCACTGTTAGTTATTCACTATATTTTTCTTAGTGTTCACTATTCACTATTAGTTGTTCACTGTATTTTATTTACTATTCACTGATTTTTCGTATTTTAAATCGACACTCGTCAAAACCATGATAACAGTTGTCAGAAATGCATCTCTTGTCGTTAGATGACTATCTGATGTGTTCAGATGACTATCTAATGTCTTTATATCAATGATAATTGTCCTTAGAAGTGCATTGCCAGTCGTTAAAACAATGATAACAGTCCTTAGAAGTGTATCGACAGTCGTTATATTGATGATAACATCGATAATCGAAACATCGACAGTCGTTAGTAAGTGGTAGGTACGGTTTTTAGTGGTATTAGCTTACAACTGGCTTTTAACCAATGCCATTTTTCTACCGACCTCTTTTGGCTTATTTTTGACTGTTTTGTACGATATTTTTACTTCTTTTATATTTTTGGCATCAATATTATTCCTTTCTATGCGTTGCGCGAGGCTGTACGCGCCGTTTTCGTATTGGTAAACATCGGTATCGTAGTTGCCGTCGTTAGCAGTCCAATCAGTGGTAGCGGTTGCGGTTTGCGGGTCAAAAGTAGCATTTTTTATGCTATTTAATGCCTTGTCCTTAACGAGTTTTTGCGTTTTAGGATTGTATAAATAATGATGATAAAACGTATTCAGCGCACCCGAAATGACAGTATCGCCCATCGCGACACGCATATCTAAATAGCCATCAAAATTCATATCTAAGCGTTCCGCTTGTCCGCTATTGATGTCTAAATCAAGCATTTGAATCGTTTTAGTTGTACTTATATCTTTAATAATCAACTGTTTACGCGGTAGTCCTTTTTTTTGGAATTGTACAATAGTATAATTATAATCGGGTTGCACAACCGCCGTAAAGGCTTCAATGGTATAGGGTAAGGCTTTCTTTTTTTTGCCTATTGGCAACCAATTGCCTGCATTAAACTCCCCCTTAAATTTGGCTTTGAAGTGCGTGGTATCGCTACCTTCGTACTCCCTCAAATTGAGTTCGCCCGCTTCGTAGCTACCTGCAACGCTTATCCAATCTGCTTTATCGGTGTAGCGATAATCGCCTGTGAGCATTACTTTATCAGGGTTTGTCGGGCATTGACGGTGTGTGAGGCGCATCACGAAAGCGGCTTTATCGCCAATCATACCTTTGTAGTAATAAGTGACTGCGTCCAAATCAGAAGTGGGTGCGAACGTTTGCGCAGCAGCGAAAACCATTATCCCGCCGCTTATCGCCAACGCATAACACACATATATATATAGGTGTCGCAATGCGGTCGTTATACGATGCTTAATCATGTTAAAATCAATGGCATTTAAATGTGAATGGCTCGTTTGGCGGTTGCGTCTAACGCCGCTTCTTTCAAGGCTTCGGTAAACGTTGGGTGTCCGTGGCAGATGCGTGCAATGTCTTCCGCCGACGCTCTAAATTCCATCGCTACTACCGCTTCCATAATCACGTCGGCTACGCGGGGACCGCATAGATGTACGCCGAGTACCTCGTCGGTTTCGGCATCTGCTATCACTTTCACCAAGCCGTCTGTGTCCATGCTTGCGCGGGCGCGCCCGAGTGCTTTGAACG
>JAYWGJ010000258.1:0-5709 GCA_043778315.1 Saprospiraceae bacterium
AAATCGAACAGCACAGGCGCGGCGGTCGTCACGCCTATCAAACCAGGTCTGCCCTCGCCGTCGGCGTTGCCAATCCACACGCCGACCGTGTAACGCGGCGTAATACCAATCGCCCACGCATCGCGTCCGCCCCAACTCGTGCCTGTTTTCCAGGCGATTTGCTTCGTGCCTTCGTACTCCGTCCAACCGCCTTCGGAGGTCGGGCGTTCCACTTTTTGCATCGCATCGAAAGCCGTAAATATCGCGCCAGCACTCAAATTAGTGATTTGTTTGGTCTTACGTGCCGTATTTGGCTTACTATTAATGGTATTTTTGTAATCATAATTGGCTTTTCGCCAATCTGCCACCTCATATTGGCTATCATAAGCCGCAAAGTGGTTGAGTACACGTCCCATACTACTATAAACACTCATCAAATCGAACAATTTGACCTCCGCGCCACCCAAAATAAGCGGTAAACCGTAGTAATCAGGCGGTTTTGTGATGGTTGTCAAGCCAAATTGCCGTAGTTTTTGGTGGAACTTGGTTACGCCGTAGTCATTGAGTTCGCGGACGGCGGGTATATTGAGCGAGCGCGCGAGCGCGGTATTTGCGCGCACCACGCCGTCGTAAGACGACGAATAATTTTCGGGACGGTAGCCCAAAATCGTAGTCGGAATATCGGGAACGAGTGCGGTCGGCAGTAGCAGCCCTTCGTCGTTCATCAGCGCGTACAAATACGGCTTCATAATACTGCCGCTACTGCGCGGCGCGTCTATCACATCTACTTGTGCGCCGTGTTCCACGTCTTTCCAGTCGCCTACATTGCCAATATACGCCAAAATATCGCCCGTTTCAGTATCCATTATCATACAAGATAAATTGTTTACTTCGTTGGTTTTCAGTTCGTTATGGTAACGATTAGCAATGTCTTGCGCGAGATTTTGTAAGCTGCGGCTGATGGTAGTGCGGAGTTCCGTTTTAGTATTATTATCAATATTACTACTACCTTCAAAATAGGTTTTGTACGCTCTGTCGAGCAAATGCGGCGCGAGTTGCGGCAAGTCGTGCGGCTTTTCGGGTATCGGTTCGCTACACGCGAGGTCGTAAGTGATTTGGTCTATCGTATGATTATGCAATAATTTTAATAGTAATTTATTGCGCTTACGCAACAAAAAAACGCGATTTTTGCCCAAATGCACTAAGGAAGGACTGTTCGGCAACACCGCCAACATCGCCGCTTCGCCCCACGACAACTGCTGACTGCTTTTGCCAAAATATCGCCACGCAGCTGCCTCCAAACCTACTACATTGCCGCCAAAAGGCGCGTTAGACGCATAAAAATTGAGTATTTCGGTTTTGTTGTAGCTGTATTCTAAGCGAGTGGCTAATATTATTTCGTATATTTTTTCTAAAACCGTGCGGCGCGGATTGCAGCGCGACATGCGTATCACCTGCATAGAAATGGTAGAGCCGCCGCTCACGACTCGGGCGCGACGGATATTGTACAGCATTGCCCGACCGATGCCTATTGGGTCGATACCCAAATGATAGTAAAATCGTTTATCCTCGAACGCCACCAAACACGCCGCAAACCGTTGATTAGTGCTGCCTGCGGTCGGAAACCGCCATTGTCCGTCTGCTGCTACGCGCGCGCCGAGTAGGTTGTTTTCGGCATCGTTCAAAACCATACACGTCGGATTGCGAAATAAAGTACGCGGCAAAATCAAGGCATACAACAGTAAACACACACCAATCGTAACCTCTATACGGCGCGTATAGCGGTTACAAAAACTAAGGATATGGTGATAAAGTTTTTGCATGAAATAACAATAAAATCATTTTTATTTTGACAAAGATAGCAATTTTATTTTTTGATATAATTATTTTTTACAAAAAGAAAATTTTGACGTAGTAAAATAAAAGGTATAAATAAGAAAAGCTGCACAGCTTATATGCAAGGTGTGCCGCTTGATTAGTTCTAAAACTAACGTTTATAAGTTGAATATTTTACATCGTCTATATAAAAAGGTATTTTAGCACCGTTCCAAATACCGATACTTACGGCGTGTGCATTTTTGGGTACACGAACGTAAAAATAGCCATCTGCCCACTCATTACCGCGCCCACCTGCACTGTAAATAGAAAAATCGGGATTATCCATAAGTTGAAAGGGCCAGATACCGCTATCTTTTTCATTGATTTTATAATAATTTTTGTCCAGCCATGCGATATAAAAATTGGGCGTTTCCCAGTTTTGGTACGAATACAATACTTTTTCGCAATAAAACTGTGCCTCGATGCGCAAATAATCCGCATCAGCAAAAGTACTTGCAGCGAGCGTGTCGAGCATCAGTGATTGTCCTTCAAATTTCTGGCTGTAGCGTCCAGATTGGTGAAAAGCAGTACTTGCACCCTTATATTTGGTGGTATCTTCAAAATTTTTACTTCGAATTTCTTTAATCCGCTTAGGATTTACGGGCTGTGTTTCGCCGCTTGCGCGGGCGATTAGAATATCGCGCGAAGGCTTTGTTTTACCAAAAACTGCCCAATAATAGGCAGGATTAGCCGTAGTAGTAAGCAGCAAGCCGTTTATCATTTGAAAATTCTGAAAAATATTTAATGCAGAAGCCGCGACCAAAACTATTCCTATCAAGGCTTTTCCGAGGTAGTTTTTGTAGGCTATTGTATATAAATTAGCCATTCCGAAAGCCAAAAGTGGATACAAATGCTCCATTGGGCGCGAGCCAAAACCATTAATATAGTTCCAACACCACCAACTGTAAATGATATAGGCGTGTAGCGGCAGCAGCACCACCGTTGCCGCAAATGCAGCGCGCTCCTTAAACGCACTTAGCAGTAAACCGACCAACGCAAGCACCATAATAGGTGTCCAAACGAGCCAGCCGTTATCAAAACCAAACCAGCCCTCGAGCCAATGCGAGTGCCGAAAATCGAACGACTCGCCACGGTAGCCGTTAAAAAACCAACTACCGCTATATGTTTTCCAATAAATAATTTGTGGAATAAATACTGAAACCATCAACAGACCTGCATACAAATAATCTATAAAATTGGTTTTAATATACAAAAAACGGTCTTTTATACCCGAAAACGACTTGATATTCCACAATAAAGGCACTATTATACAATACAATTCGTTCATGCGCATCAAACTAATCATACCGCAGCACAGCCCTATATAGAGCGCGCGACGAATCGTCGGGTTGCGGTAATAGGTATCGGAATGATACACGAGTAGCGCGTACACGCTGCACAAGAGCGCGTGCGACATGATACCGTTATAAGTGACGTTATAATAAATATTGGTTGCAAAAACCAAACTAAGCACCACCGTAGCTGCCACGCTCCTATCAAAATAGCGCAGTAAAACAACTAACAGATAATACATACCAATCACCAGCCAAGCGATTACGCCCAAACCCAAACCTATACCATAAAAATTGGTATAGCCATCGGCAATCTGACCCGTGACCTTAGCGCAAAGGTGTGTGATGAAAAACGCAGGTGCGAGCATCGTTGCTACGCCGCTTGTGTATTTGCAAAGTAGCAGATTAGTTTTGTCGCATTTCTTGACGATTTCTTCGCCGCCGCCAGTCATATCTATTTTTACGTCGGGGTGATGCAAGACAGCGGCTTTTATCGACTTATCAAAACTTCCCGCATCGTGGTGAATAAAAAATGCGGGTAGATAAAGATAGTAGCCCAAGGAGTCGCCGCCAGCGATATTTTGTTTCCAAAAACCAATTTTGAAAAAACTAAACACCAAACCAAGTCCTATAAATAGAATAAAAATGAACTTTTTGTTAAAATTTTGCACGATTATAAAAGTTTTAAATTGGTGATTCCCTAAAAATTTTGGTCATTTGCAAATGTATGATTATTTTTGTAAATAAAGAAAATATGGCATAGTCATAGAAAAATATTTTATTTTTTATAAAAAGAAAATATTGACGTAGTAAAATTAAATTAGTGTATAGGAAAAGCGGCACACCTTATGTATAAGGTGCGCCGCTCGTGGCAAACTATGGAAGCTGAACTATAAGACTTAAACTGTGCGAATTTGTAGCCGCTCCTCTCCTACTCCATTATCAATTTGCCTGTATTGACAATCGTATTATTATTGGTAATAGTATAAAAATAGCAACCTTCGGGCAAGTTATCGCGATAAAGCGTAGCTTTGCCATCGGTAAATGTAATCGTTTTCACGGTTTGCCCGAGTGCATTGCGGAGTCCCAAAATCGTTTTCTCGTTGCCGCTCGGAGCGGTAGCATATTCAAAAACGGTGCTGTTTTGCATCGGATTAGGCGCGACCGTGAGCGCAAATGTCGCATCTGTTGTGTTTTGCGTCGCTACTGCGCAGGCTAAATAGTTTTTGGGTAGCAACACAAAACTCGGCGAGCCGCTTTGTAGCGCAATCGTATTCGTCACAGTATTTGTGCTGGTATTGATAACCGACATAGTATTGATGAACGAATTGACGACATACAAATTGCAGCCGTCGGCAGAAATATCTAAGCCAAGCGGGTCTTTACCCACATTAACGTAGGATTGTACCGTGTTGGAAGGTATGTCTATTTTGGCTACGGCATCGATACCGCGACAAGCTACGAACACTGTGCGCGTATCTTTTACTACAATTTCGGTAGGCGAGCCGTTAATCGGAATAGTAGCGGTGATAGCTCCGCTCGCCAAATTGAGTACCGACAAGTTACCCGAGTTGTAATTGGTAAGGTAGAGTTCGTTTTCGGACGCGCTCAATTTTATATCAAAAATATAATTGCAACTGCTGCACGGAACGGTACTCGTTATTTGATTAGTAATCATATCCAAAACCAAAATACTATTATTTGTTTTGGTGGCGATATACATTTTACTGCCGTCCGCTTTGACCGCTATACTCAGCAAACCCGTCGCGGGAGTGTAAAGCGTACTTGTGACTTGGCGAGTAGCCAAATCTATTATATTTATGGTGTTGCCCGCGCCTGATTTATATTCAGCGACGTACAGCCGCGAGCCTGTCACTAAGCTATTAGCCAAGTAAATCCCGTAAAAATAATGTTGTGCCGAACCAGGACTTTTCACAGAAATCACATCAACAACGGTATTAGTAACCGTACTCACCACCGATACATTATCGCTATTGCTATTCAAAACATAGATTTTATCGCCACTCGGCGAAGCCACTAATTTGAAGGGCGCATCACCAACCGTGATGTCTTGCACGAGCGTATTTGTGGTCAAATTGACGGCTGATACTTGGTCGGAGTTATGCTTTGTGACGTAGGCGATATTCGACGATTGCGCGCTTGACGCAACAAGCGTACTACTTATCAAGGCAGTACAAAAAATGGTTTTAGTAAAAATTTTCATGAAAATACAAATTAGATGTTGAGTTAATAATTAAAATGCAAATATATAATTATTTTTATGAATAGAGAAGTCGTGACATGGTTTTTTGATTATAAAATGGAAAATATTTTTTTAATTTATTTTTGTTACAATAAAGAAAATATTGGCGTAGTAATATATTTTAAGAATTAATAATAAAAAAGATTTTTTTTCGTTTCGCAACAAAGAAAATAAATAAATATGCGCCAAACGCAACAAAAAGTGGCTTTCGAGCCTTATATTTGCATCGTTATAAATCTGAATAAAATTATAAATTTATGATATTGGAAAATCAACCCGCAGTACCCGCCGCCGACG
>JAYWGJ010000259.1:0-22709 GCA_043778315.1 Saprospiraceae bacterium
TATCTACACTTGAAAAATAGCTTAAACCTACGCAAATGCTACGTTTTAACTATTTTTCGGCGTTCCCGATAATCACGCCTAATTTTAAACATACACTTATTGCAACAAAAAACCCTTACAAAACGCCGATTTGGTGGTTTTGTAAGGGTTTTTGTTGTTAAGTATTTCCAATTCTCCACTCAGTGAGTGGAGAATTGAGTTGGACACATTATAAACTATTAGTGCGTGTAGATGACCGAAGCCTAACTTTTGGCAACTATACAAGAAGAATGCGACCGAATAGAAAGCGGAATGTAGTTGTTTTACCTAATAAAACCGCCTTAACCTTGCTGCGAGGTTAAGGCGGTTTTTTAATTTATTTACTTTTATATTGTCTCGCGATACGCTCTCATTCCTTATCAATTATTTTTACTTCCTCGTCGGTTAATTGGTAAAGTTTATAAACTAGCTTATCTATTTCGCCGATTTCTTGCGAAATAGATAAATTAATATCGGTTTGTTTTTGTGTTAAGATTTTGTTTACAAGCATTTCTATTTTCGCTACATCGTCTCTGTTTTCATGGGTAACTTCGGGTATAGGGAAATTTTGTAAAATTACATTCTTTGAGCGAAATGTATCACCAAGTAAATAAATATTATCCATACAATAGGTGAAAAATTTTGAATTTAGAAGTCCCAAAATATATTTTAAATGGTCGCCAGTCATTATAAATGTGGTTACGTCTGAATAAAATCGGTTGGTATCGTAATGAAAATCAAACTTTTTGGTTATCGCTTGCCAAATTATTTTCTCTTGTACAAATTGTTCATCATAAGCGCAATTTCGCAAATTAGACCAATGCGTTCCTTTATCTGTTCTTGCTATTAATTGACTTTCATACTTTTTCAGATATTCATCAATCGTTGGATAGTCTAACTCTACGCGCACTCTATCTATTCTATATTGCTTATTTCGGGTGTTTTCAATTCGTTTAGCCAATTTCATAACGTCTAAATGATTGGTATAGGTGTAGTTACTCTCGGCATTTTTAATTATGTTCTCGGCATTTTCAATTTTATCCATATAGCCGTTATAAGTATTTATTAGCCAAAAATCAGAGGGTTTGGCATAATATTTTTTTATATCAGCCCCTCTCAAAAGCGGTTTAATAATTTCAGCATTTTTAGGGTCGGCTGCTATTAATTCGTCTTTTTTTTGCGTATCAATTATAAAAATCTCATTGCACCCAGTTAAAATACCCCTATTGATTTCAATACCAAAATCGGATAATGGTTTACCAATTTTTTCGATTTTCGCTCTCAAGCTGTCCTCGTTTTCTACTACAATGTTCCAACTTTCGGAAGTTAAATTGGTTAGTTCAATGATATTTTCTACGATATATTTTTCAATATTATCATTTTCGGGGTCGAATGATTTTTGGAAACCTACTGCCTTAATATTTTTATTTTCAGGTTTTTGTTTGGTAACAAAAAGTATATTTGTATCCACCGTTGCTTCGCCAAAAACCCTAACTGTGCCAAAATCAAGCAGCAAATCAATT
The DNA here is from genome assembly GCA_043778315.1 of Saprospiraceae bacterium. Lineage (GTDB taxonomy): Bacteria > Bacteroidota > Bacteroidia > Chitinophagales > Saprospiraceae > JBEEMU01. The sequence goes on from JAYWGJ010000259.1 coordinate 1,542, forward strand.
TTTGCTTTGGTTAATAAATAGTGTCGCAAACTATCGCCATAAGCTGTTCGCAGCCATTTATTTGAAGTTATCATACAGAGTTTGCCATCGGGCTGCAAAATCTGCAAGCCGCGTTCTATGAAAAGTGTATAAATATCGGCGGTTGGTTTATAAATTGTATAGCTCTCGTTTACTTCTTTTAGTTTGGGTTCGTTGCTGATTGTAAAATATGGCGGATTACCGATAACTATATCAAAACCAATAAAATCGCCATCTTCATTCAGAATTTCGGGAAACTCCAACGCCCATTCTAAGGAATTAGTGTAAACATGGTAGTAATTTTCTTGGTATCGTTGCTCTTGTTCGGCTACTTCCGTACTTAATTTAACTATTTGTTTTTTAACGGCTTCGGATTGTGGTTTAATTACCAATAAATTGCCTAATTCTCGCGATTTTGTTAGGAAAGCCCGATAATATTTGTCTTTGGGCTTGGCAAACTTCAAAAGTTCTGTTTTTACATTTTGTATCGTTCTACGACTTTGAACTTTGCGCTCATAATCCGTTTCATTTTTATAAATTGTTGCATTCGTTTTATAAATATAAATCAAATCTTTGACCTTTTGTTTTTCAAAAATATCTAAACCTTTATCAAATTTACTAATCAACGAGTTGCCCGTGACGATGTTTATATCAATATTGGGCAGCGTTTCTAAGTATTTATAATGGCTATGGTCGGTATAATACGAATTTTTTAGCAATTCAATCCACAAGCGCAAACGGCAAATTAAGACCGATTTAGGGTTAATGTCCACGCCAAATAAGCATTTTTCAATCAATGTTCGTTTTTCGCTAAAAAGTGCGTGTTGTATGTCTTGTAATGCTGTTATTGGCTGCTGTTTGTCATTTACATAGTACTGAAATGGCTCGCTTGTTTCTTCGTCAATTATTTCGAGTTCATCGTTATGATTCGTTATGATTATTCCTTTTATTCTATTGCCATTCACCAATTGTAGTATTTTAAGTTCGCTTTTAAGGGCTACAATTTCGTTTAAGACAGACACTAAAAAGTGACCTGAACCAACTGCGGGGTCGCAAATTTTCAGGTCATTAATAATATCATTGGCTTGTTGTCTTTCTGCTGGTTTTGAATAGTCTATTAAATCTTTCAGAACTTCAAAACTGCTGATTTCGGTCTTCAATGCCTTGCTAAATTTCTGAATTAGGGTAGATTTGAGTATTTCTCTACTAATAAAAGTGGTAATGAAACTTGGCGTATAAAATGAACCGTCTTTGTAGCCGTTAATTTTTTCAAAAATTAAGCCCAATACCGCAGCGTTGATAATTGTTTTGTTATCTGTTTGGATTTCCGCCTTTTGGTCACTTGAAAAATTGTAGGCGTTCAAAAATTCAAAAATATATTCCAACGTGTTTAATTCGGTCGTATGTTTAAATTTTTCACTTTGTTTTAAAACTGATGTCGTAAAAACAGATAACAGCAAACGGTCTTTAAGTTGCGAAGCAAAAAGCACTTTTCCCTCCAATTCCGTTTCTTCAAAGAGTGAACTATTTAAGTAGGGTAAGTTTCCAAATTTTTCATTGACGGAACTTGTCCTAATTTCAGGTTTTTTAGCCAACACCTCAAAAAATAGTTCATCTAACTCATCAAAATCTTTAATATTTGCTTTGTTTAAAAATGCAGAGTCGGTATTTCCTTTATGGTATTTTATCAATTGCGCTTCTAAAAGTTTTAAAAACAAAATACGATTGAGCCATGTAATACACAACTCAAGCGCAATACTAAAAGTTTGCTCCTCCTCGGTAGCACCGAACAAATCAAGTCGCGTTATATTTTTTAATCGGTGTCGCTGCTCAATAAGACCGATTGTAATTTCCAATAGGGACGCAACTTTTCTGTTTTTCTCTTTGGCACGTTTTATTATTTTTTTACCGCCTTCTTTTGTTTCTTCAAGACCAAGAATATATAAAAGTTCGTTATAAAAACCTGTATCTATTTTATTGTAATCGTTCGCAAATGGAAGTTTTAAGAGATGCTGTGGCGATAAAATTTTGTATAAATTAATGAGTTTATGGTCGTCTGCTACGTTTTCATTTTTTATAATTTGTTCATATTCAGACAACTTGAAATGCACACAATTTAATTGCTCAATTTCTTTGTCTATATATGGTTTAGCCATTTCGTTATAAAACCAATCTGTTGTGTTTCCAAGTAATTTTTTATCGTTCCAGTCGGTATAATTATTGCGGAATGTTTTGTTGGTATAAAAGTACTTTTCAAAATCTGTTGCATCAAAAATAAACCAATCAGAAATATTTGTAATTATAATATGTTTGATTTCTTTGTTTTGCTTAACAATCCTTTCGTGCAAAAAATAATGAACCGCTTCGTGCAGTGCTTTTGCATTTGGTTTGTCAAAACTGACCATTTCAGTCTTGTTTTTAGGGCTTTTCACCTCAATTATAACAGAAACAGGTGTTTGACTCGAGTTTCCTTTATGAATTACAAGGTCTTTTCGCCCAGCCGTATTTATTTCATAATCGTTTTTATAAAAAGTATCACGTAAAAATTGAGCGACGATATTTTTGTTGTGTTCTTCGCTTTCGGTTTCATTTATTCGTTCAAACAACCTTTTGAAATTTGTTTTGAACGTATCAATAGCCTCTTCTTTCAAATTCTGTTTGAAATAAGCCGAATGTATAGATTTATCGGGTTTTATATTTTCTAATTTCATGATTTCAGTTCTGTTATTTTAGTTTTACTCAACGTCGGCATACACAAATTATTTTGTCATTATACCAATCTTCTGCGACAACATTTATTTTTGTTAAAAAACACGAGTTTGTAATGTCTCTCACAAAGATAAGATAGAAACATTAAATCGCCAACTATTTTTCTGAAAACATCTTTAAAATCACACAGCCCACACCCCGCCAAAACTTTCAGTACCTTAAACTATTAAGCGGCTATTGCTCAAAAAAGCCGTATCTTTGCGTTTAAAAAATCAAAAAAAATGCAAAAAGAATTCAATATCACGGGAACTTGTCGCCCGAATCAGCATTACATGGCAGATATTAGCCATAAACTCGCTTCTACTATCGAATTAGTAGAAAGAAACAAATATTTTATCATCAATCGTCCGCGTCAGTATGGCAAAACGACGATGCTTCATACGGTTGCGCGAGCTGTTCGAGCGACCGATGCGTATTTGGCGTTCAACATAAGTTTTGAAGGTATAGGCGATGCTATTTTTACCAGTGAAAAATTGTTTACGCCCGGATTTATTCGCTTATTGCAAAATCAAGCAAAAGTGCATTCCCCCGAATTATTGCCTATTTTGGAAGAGCAAAAAAAATTGGTAAATAGCATGGACGACCTTGCAGATGCAATCACTGAAATCGTTACACAAACGCCTAAAAAAGTTGTTTTACTGATAGACGAAGTGGATAAAAGTAGTAATAATCAATTGTTTATCAGTTTTTTAGCGATGTTGCGCGATAAGTATTTGATGCAAGAGGACGTAAAAACCTTTCATTCGATTATCCTTGCAGGCGTGCATGATGTGAAAACCTTGAAGATGAAAATAAGACCCGACGAAGAGCAAAAATATAATTCGCCTTGGAATATTGCCGCCGACTACAAAGTGGATATGAACTTAAATCCGCACGAAATCGTCCCGATGCTCGCAGAGTATTCGGCAGATAAAAATGTGAAAATGGACGTGCAAAAGATTGCAGATGCTTTGTTTTACTACACTTCTGGCTATCCGTTTTTGGTCAGTAAATTATGCAAAATGCTAGATGAAGATTATTTGAAGCATGACGAATGGACGGGAAACGATATAGAAACAGCAGCGCGTCAATTAGCAAAGGAATCAAACGCCAATTTTGATACTTTGACTAAAAATTTAGAAAATAATCCCGAACTCTATAATTTAGTTTACAGTATTGCGATTGACAATAATCAGATTCCGTTTAATGCACATGATCCGACTCTAAATTTGGGCATTTTATATGGCATTTTTGTAGAAAATGACGGTTTGAAAATTCATAATCGCATTTATAATGAAGTTTTGGTAGAATACATGTCGTTTAGAGTATTGAAACAGAATATCACCAGACTAGACTCTGGTTCTATTTACAAAAACGACGATAATTCGCTCGATATGCCCGCCGTCATGCTTGGTTTTCAGGCGTTTATGAAAAAAGAATATAGCCGAAAAGACCGCGATTTTTTAGAAAAAAACGGTCGTTTGGTATTTTTAGCATTTCTAAAACCAATTATCAACGGCTCGGGTTACGACTTTAAAGAGCCACAAATCTCCGACGAGAAACGTTTAGATGTCGTTATCACGCATTTAAACAGTAAATATGTGGCAGAGCTAAAACTATGGCGCGGCGCGAAAGCGCACGAAAAAGGACTCCTTCAACTTGCCGATTACTTAGACCGCCAAAACCTGGACGAAGGCTATTTACTCATTTTTGACCATTCGGAAGTTAAAGAATGGCAGTCGGAAGAGATAGCAGTCAATGGTAAGCATATTTTCGCGGTGTGGGTGTAGGGGAAATAAATTTTGTTAAGAAGCAAGATGTAAGACTCAAGTCAATAGCTATCGTGCTATTTTCGTATAGTATTGTCATTAGTCTAATGTCTAAAAATCAAAATCAAAAAAAATGCAAAAAAAATTCAATATCACGGGAACTTGTCGCCCGAATCAGCATTATATGGCAGATATTAGCCATAAACTCGCTTCTACTATCGAATTAGTAGAAAGTAACGAATATTTCATCATTAATCGTCCGCGTCAATATGGCAAAACGACGATGCTTTACACGCTCGAGGCGGCGTTGATGAAGCGAGGCGATTATATGGTTTTCAATATCAGTTTTGAAGGCATTGGCGATGCTATTTTTACAGATGAAAAACTGTTTGCGCCTGGTTTTATTCGCTTATTAATTGAGCAAGCGAATTATCATACACCTGTCTTAGTACCTTTTTTGAAGGAAATAAGAAAAGACGTTGGAGGTATGGACGACTTATCTGATGCCATTACAGCAATTGCCGCACAAACAGATAAAAAATTAGTAGTTTTGATTGACGAAGTGGATAAAAGTAGTAATAATCAATTATTTATTAGTTTTTTAGCGATGCTGCGCAATAGATATTTGATGCAAGATAGAATAAAAACGTTTCACTCGATTGTACTCGCAGGTGTGCATGATGTGAAAACCTTGAAGATGAAAATCAGACCCGACGAAGAGCAAAAATACAATTCGCCGTGGAATATTGCCGCCGATTTCAAAGTAGATATGAACTTAAATCCGCATGAAATTGTACCGATGTTGGTCGAGTATGCTGCGGATAAAAACGTGAAAATGGACGCGCAAAAAATTGCAGTTGCGTTGTTTTATTACACTTCTGGCTATCCGTTTTTAGTGAGTAAATTATGCAAAATGCTCGATGAAGATTTTTTGAAGCACGATGAATGGACAGAACACGATGTAGAAATTGCGGCAAAAGAATTAGTCAAACAAGAAAATACGAATTTCCAGTCTTTGGTTAAAAATATAGAGCATAGCCGCGAGTTTTATGACTGGGTCTATTATGTGGCGGTAGATGGCAATTCGCCGTCTTTCAGCGCACTCAATCCATTGACGAATTGGGGCGTTTTATGCGGCATTTTCACAAAAAAAGATGATAGATTAGTCATTCATAACCGCATTTACGCCGAAGTTCTAGTAGATTATATGCGCGAGCGGTTGTTACAACAACGACTTTACAAAAAAAATGAATTTGGTCACGGTTATAAAAATGATGATGATTCGCTCGATATGCAAGCCGTAATGCTTGGTTTTCAAGCCTTTATGAAAAAAGAATACAGCCGAAAAGACCGCGATTTTTTAGAAAAAAACGGTCGCTTGGTATTTTTAGCGTTTTTAAAACCAATCATCAACGGCTCAGGCTACGATTTTAAAGAGCCGCAAATATCCGATGAAAAACGCTTAGATGTCGTTATTACACATCTAAACAATAAATATGTGGCAGAGCTAAAACTATGGCGCGGCGCGAAGGCGCACGAAAAAGGACTCGTTCAACTTGCCGATTATTTAGACCGCCAAAACCTCCACGAAGGCTATTTATTGATATTTGACCATTCTGAAATCAAAAATTGGCAGTCGGAGGAACTTGTTGTAAATAGTAAAACGATTTTCGCCGTTTGGGTGTAGCTTAAAACGTAAGACAATACTTATATTCTACCTTAACCCGTAGAACGCTTTTTTATCGAAAACAAAAATATAATTATCGCGAAGATACGCACTCCAAATATTTTCACTCCAAACCTTATCTGTTTTGCGCTCGATAGTGTATCTTTGTGACAGTAAGAAATTATAGCAAATAAAACCAAAAATGTACAAATATTTACTGCTTTTGCTCGTCTGTGCGAGCTGTATGCCTACGCCCAAAACGACCACGCAAAAAATGCAAGGCGAATGGGAATCGTATAGTATTTTGATAAAAATAGTGTCGCCGCACGGCGTAAAAGGCGACTCCGTGATTAATATTCCTACGCCCGAAATCTACGAGCGCACCACCGACCAACGCCCGATTCGCACGAATTACAACGCCGACGGTACCTACCAATCTATATACAGAATGGGCAGAAATGACTCCATTTTTTATACGCCGAACGGCAAATGGCAGATGGAACACGATACTGTTTTGGCACTCTACCAAATAGAGCCGAAGCCCGATACGATGCGCTATTTTATCCGTTTTTTGAAAGACGGCGCGGAATTTCGTCGCTTCGACTACGATTATGACCACGACGGCAGTAAGGACGATGCGTTTTATGGCTTACAACGCAAGTTGAAATAAGCTCTAAATACAACATAAATTCTTCAAAATGGTTGTCACAAAAACACATACCTTAACGGGTCATAAAGGCGCAATTTATAGTATTATTTCTACTAGCGATAATGTCTTTATTTCGGGTGGAAGTGACGGCTATGTCTGCCTGTGGGACATAGATAAAACAAGCGACGGACGTGTTTTGCTAAACGCTAACGAAACCATATTTTCGCTCGCGCTAAACGCTGATAAAAACCTACTCGCTGTGGGGACAATGAACGGTAATTTGCATTTATTTGATGTCACAAAAAAAGAGCTAATAAAAAGTATTTCGGCGCATCAAAAGTGCGTTTATGCGGTTTATCACAATGAAAATACTTTGGCAACGGCAGGCGGCGACGGCGCGCTCACGTTTTGGAACACCCAAAATTATTTGCCAACCGAAACCCTTATTTTATCAAGTAAAGCATTACGCAGCATTGCGGCAAGCGCGGACAAAAAACATTTGTACATTAGCGCAAGCGATAGCAACTTTTTTGTGGTAGATGCGTTTAATCATAACGTAATAGCGACCATTGAAGCGCACGAAAATAGCGTTTTTTGTGTGCAACAAAATAGTATTACTCAAGAAATATGGACGGGCAGCCGCGACGCACACCTCAAAATTTGGGCTGCCGACGGTTTTTTATTGCGACAAGCCGTGCCTGCTCACATCGCGACTATCAACGATATTGCGTTTTCGCCCGACGGCGGTTTAGCAGCAACCGCAAGCCGCGATAAAACCATAAAAATTTGGCATACAACGACTTACGAACTCCTAAAAGTAATAGATTATAGCAAATACAGTGCGCACAAAAACTCCGTAAATAAGGTAATTTGGCTCGATGCGATTACAATTGCATCGTGTAGCGACGATAGTACCATTTTGTTGTTTCGGGTGGAGCGATAATCAGATAGTAAAACTATTAATAGATAGTTTGGAATTTAAAACAATAATAAAATACTTTGGAATCACTTTTTTTATACCCGAACGATTTATATCAGAAAGTCGAGTTTGACCGCATCGTAGAGCTTTTAGTAGCTTACTGCAACGGGACGGACGGCGCAGAACGGGCTGCAAATATCGAGTTTCAGACGGATAAAAACGCGCTGCAACGCCTCCTCGACGAAGTCGAGCAGATGCGCGCGACCCTCGCCGACCGAAACCCGTTTCCTGCGCGCAGCTATGCCTGCATCAGCGACGAACTCAAAATGTTGGCGATAGAAGACTACGTTTTGTCCGCCGAAGGCTTAAATAATGTGCGTATTGCAATGACCAATATGCACGCTATCGCGCAGTTTTTCCGCTTAAAACAAGGGCAATATCCGTTGCTGTACGACCGCGTGCGAGAGCTTAGTTTCGACGAAACGCTCTACGCCGCGCTGCGCCGCGTGATAGACGACGAGGGCAATATTCGCCCCGACGCATCGCCCGAACTCGGCAAAATCCGCCGCGCAATCGGCAGCAAAAACAAAGAATTAGACCAAAAATTTAGAGGTGTAATCAATAATTACCAAAGCAAATCGATGCTCGCCGATACGAACGAAACGCTCCGAAATGGTCGGCGCGTATTGGCGGTGCTTGCAGAACACAAGCGGACGGTACGCGGTATCATTCACGACGAGTCGGCGAGCGGACGCACCACTTATATCGAACCTGAAGAGGTAATTGGCATCAATAATGCCATTTTTGAGTTATATAACGAAGAAAAAAGAGAAATTTGGCGTATTTTACGCGATGTAAGTCGCCTATTGCACCCTTATACGGCTGTTTTGAAAGAATATTACGAAGCAATTGTCGCTTTTGATGTAATTCATGCCAAAGCACAGCTTGCTATGCGTCTAAAATGCAGTAAACCTGCCCTTGCCGACGTACCAACCATACAGTTGCTCAAAGCGATGCACCCTGTTTTGTATTTGCGCAACTTAAAAGATAAAAAACCGACTATTCCGTTTACGCTTACTTTTCAGCAAAATAACCGAATTTTGGTGCTAAGTGGACCGAATGCGGGCGGTAAATCGATAGCGATGAAAGCGGTCGGTTTGCTGCAATTAATGCTACAAGCAGGACTTTTAGTGCCAGTCGCAGACGGCTCGGAAATGGGTATTTTCACTAAAATAATGGGCGATATTGGCGACAGTCAGTCGCTCGACGACGACCTCAGTACTTATTCCTCGCGGCTATTGCACACCAAAAGAATGCTCGACGAAGCGGACGGAAATACACTGCTACTGATAGACGAAATGGGGAGCGGCACCGACCCAAAAATGGGCGGCGCGATAGCCGAAACCGCGCTCCGCGAACTCAATCAAAAGCAGGTTTGGGGCGTAGTGACGACGCACTATTCTAACCTAAAATTATTTGCCTACAAAACCAAAGGTTTGCTGAACGCTTGTATGCTTTTTGACAAAGACGCGCTCACGCCAACCTACGAAATGCGCATCGGGCGACCGGGCAGTTCGTTTGCTTTCGAGATGGCAATCAAAAACGGTTGGAGCGAAAAAATGCTCGATTATGCGCGCAATCGCGCAGGCGAATCCGAAACGGCGGTCGACCAATTATTGGTAGATTTGCAACGTGAAAAACAAGAAATCGCAGAAAAATTAGACCATGTCTCCGTTCGCGAAAAGCACTTAGACCAACTCATCAAACAATACGAACAGGTGTTCCGCGACCTCGATATTTCGCGTAAACGCTTGAAACTGAATGCCAAAGAAGCGGAGTTGCAACAAACAACTTTGCTCAATAAGGAGTTAGAAAAAGTAATCCGAGAGCTACAAGAAGAACGTAATTTAGAGAAAGCAAAAGGCTTGGCAGCACGGATTAGAGTGGAGCGAACCGAGGCAATTACGGAGGTAAAAGACCTGAACGAAAAGCTGTATTACTCGGAAGAGATAGCGACTTTGCAAGAAGATACGGTGCATAAAGGCGATAATGTGCGCTTGCGCAACGGCGGCTCGATAGGCACGGTGAAGGAGGTTCGCAAGGGCGAGGCGGTGGTACAAATGGGTATGATAGCGATGACAATTCGCTTGCGCGATCTCGAGAAAGTAGATACGCCGCTTCGAAATCCGAATAAAGGCAAAATAATCCGCGATACCGTAGCGAATACGGGCAGCTTTTCGGGACAACTCGACGTGCGCGGCATGAGCCGCGAAGAGGCGTTAAAGATGGTCGAAAACTATATCGACGAAGCCATACTTTCGGGCTACGAAACCATACGTATCGTACACGGAAAAGGGACGGGCGCGCTCCGAACCGCCATAAAACAGACGCTACGCAAGTATCGCGCAGTCCAAAATATCACTCACCCGAACGATAACGACGGCGGCGACGGCGTGACGATAGTTCAAATGTAATACAAGTGTAAGGAAAGCGTCTAAAATAAGTTACTGTATTCTGACTTGTCTTTCGAGCCAAAACTGCGTTAGATTTATCGTTACGATGCACAGCATCGCGCCTCAAATCTGCCTTGTTCTGACTCAAAATCCTGCGTCATAATATTCAGTACCTTATTTTCTCTTCATTCCTAATTTCCTAAAACCATGCCTACGCCGCACGAAATACTACAAAAATATTGGGGCTACGACGACTTTCGTCCCATGCAACTCGATATTATAACGGCGGCACTCGCAGGTACGGATACGCTCGCGCTCCTGCCTACGGGCGGCGGTAAATCTCTGTGTTTTCAAGTCCCCGCGCTCTGTCGCGACGGAATTTGTGTGGTCGTTTCGCCGCTTATCGCGCTGATGAAAGACCAAGTTCACAACCTCAACGCACGCGGCATCGCGGCGGTTGCGGTGCATAGCGGTATGCGGCATCAAGACCTCGACCGCATCTTAGACAACTGCGTTTTTGGCGACATCAAATTCCTTTACCTCTCTCCCGAACGGCTCGGAACGGAGCTTGTACAGGCGCGTTTGCAACGGATGAACGTCAATTTATTGGCGATAGACGAGGCACATTGTATCTCGCAATGGGGCTACGATTTCCGTCCGCCCTACCTCAAAATCGCCGAAATACGCACCATATTACACCAAACGCCCGTCCTCGCACTCACCGCGACCGCTACGCCCGAAGTCGTGATAGACATACAAGACCGATTAGGCTTTCGCAAAAAAAACGTGTTTCAGCAGAGTTTTGTACGCTCAAACCTGAGCTATGTAGTGCAAATTACCGAAAATAAACTCGATAAAATGCTCGATATTTTGCAAAAAGTGACGGGTACAAGCGTCGTTTATGCCCGAAACCGCAAGCAAACGCAAGATACGGCAGTTTGGCTGCGCAATAAAGGCATCGCCGCCGCGTATTATCATGCAGGGCTTCCGCCCGAAGAGCGCGGACGCATTCAAGACGATTGGATTGCGAACCGCAGCCGCGTGATAGTAGCAACTAATGCCTTCGGAATGGGCATCGATAAACCCGACGTGCGCACCGTTATTCACCTCGAACTGCCCGACAGTTTGGAGGCGTATTTCCAGGAAGCGGGGCGCGCAGGACGCGACGGGCAGCGCGCCTACGGCATTTTGCTGTACGCCAATGCCGATTTTGATAAGCTAAAATGGCAGTTCGAAAAGTCATATCCGCCTGTGAGCGAAGTCCGCCGCGTGTATCAAGCCTTGTGCAATTATTGGCAATTAGCGACAGGTAGCGGCAAAGACCAAACCTACGACCTTGACCTTTCCGCCTTCGCGAACCGCTACGAAATGGACGTTTTGCACGTTTATAATTGTGTAAAACTGATGGAAGCGGCAGGTTATGTGCTGTTTTCGGAGGCATCTTTTCAGCCCGCAACCGTTCAAATCATAGTGAATAAAGAAGAATGGTATAATTATTTGCTGCGCAATAAAAAACTCGAATCATTACTAAAAATATTGCTTCGAGCGCATGATAATATTTGGCAACAAGCCGTCGGTGTAAACGAATTCAAATTAGCGGAATTTTTGAAAATGCCCAAAGATAATTTGGTACAACAATTGCTGTTTTTACAACAAGAAGGCATCATCGAATATCACGCACGGCAGGAACTGCCACAGCTTACTTTTTTGCGCAAACGCGTCAATATCGTCGACCTCGACCTCACCGAAGCCCTTTATTCGTTCCGCAAAAAGCGACATGAAGACAAAATAAATGCAGCAGCAGCTTACGCGAATAATGAAAATGAATGTAGAACGCTGCAACTGATTCGGTATTTTGGCGAAGCAAATACAAAAAAATGCGGCATTTGCGATGTTTGTATTGCACAACGCAAAGCCTTGAAAAAACACACCGAATACGAGATAATTCAATACAGAATACAGGAAGTAGTACAGCGTGACCATGTCGATATTAATTTTTTGGTACAACATTTCAGTAGTACACAAACCGAGTATGTATTGGAAATTATAGAATTTTTATTAGACGAAGGAAAAATGAAAGAAAATAATGACGGAGTATTTTGTTGGGTAAAAGAGTAGTATTTGTTAAGACTTTTCTGTGATTGACAATAAAAAACCTTACTCACTCTGCCTCTTTGTGACTCTGCTTCTCTGCGTTTAAAAATTGCTATACTCAAAACTCTTGCTTCTTTGCGATAAAAATAAACTTACACTTCACTTCGCTTCGCTTCTAAAAATCTAAAAAAATGAAAAAAATAAATATTTTATTATTTTGCATAATTATTATATTACCAAATATAGTGTTGGCACAAGCCAAAGAAAGTGTTTGGAAAACCTTAGCAAAAGTGACGTTCCGAAAAGAAATGGACGCGGATTTGGGTTTTAAAATAGACGTGCCTGTGTTCAGTAAAGAAGTACGGATTTTGGACGGCAAAATAGTGGAGCTACGCGGCTATGTGTTGCCGACCGAAGGCTACAAAAATCAACGGCGGTTTATGTTTTCGTCGCTGCCTTATAACGTCTGCTTTTTCTGCGGCGGCGCGGGTCCAGAAACCGTGATGGAGGTGAGCAGCAAGCTGCCGATACCCGTCAGCAAAGAGCCGATTATGCTGCGCGGCAGGCTGCAACTGAACTCGGGCGACGTGAATAAACTAATGTACAGCCTCACAGAAGCGGAGATTATTAAGTAATTTTATAGTATAAAAACACAAAAAACGCGCTCTTTTTCTAAAAAAGAGGGCGTTTTTTATAAAAATAAGAATAAATACAACTTATGGGTGTCTTTCGGCTACCTTGACGCGGTCTGCTGTTCCCTCAAACGACTTAGCATTGAGCAGCGTCACAAGTTCGTCGCGGCGCGTACTAAATTTACCAAACTGACCCTTACTGATAGGCTCGCTATGCGGCAATTTTTCTTTTAAATGATTAACTTGTTGCCCGTTTTTCCAAAAACGGAAGCAGCAATGTGGTCCAGTAGAAAGCCCCGACGAACCCACATATCCAATCACGTCGCCTTGCGCTACTTTCGCACCAGGGCGAATGCCTTTCGCGAATTTTGACATGTGCAAGTACTGTGTTTCGTAAGTTCCGCTATGCTTTAACTTGACAAAATTACCGTTGCCGCCAGCACTTTCCGCCTTGCTCACCACGCCGTCCGCGACCGCCAATATAGGCGTGCCAATCGGCGCGGCGTAATCCGTACCCAAGTGCGGACGCGCATATCCGAGTATCGGGTGCATACGATTCATGCTAAAATTGGAGGAAATACGCGCCACTTTTACGGGCGATGCCAAAAATCCGAGCCGTTGCGGACGACCTTCGGCATCGAAATAACCGTCGAAATCACCCGAGTGATATTTGAATGCTTCGTAGGTTTCGCCCGACGAATTTTCTTCTAAAAGGGCAGCTTTGAGGTCGCCAACCTCTACGGGTTTGCCATCAACGTAGTTGCGTTCATAGACCACTTTGAAGCGATCGCCTTTACCAATGTGCTGAATATCAACGGCATACTTAAATGCGTCTTGCATTTTATCTGCAATATCGTCGTCCAAACCTAAGTCGTCTATCGACTCCCAAAGGCTTTTTTTGATTTCGCAAACCGCCACTTCCAAGCGCGTTTCGGCGGCGCGGCGCACCTCATATACGCGCATATTATCGCGTAAATCAAATACAATATATTTATATACGTTGGGCGAATAAACCAAAAATTCAGGCTTGTGCGCTTTCGTGCGTTCACCGAGCAGCAAATACTCTTTTCCTGTCTGCGCTTTGCTAAACGGAAATATGCTTTCTGCCTTCTTTCGGAGCGCGGCAATTTGTTCGTCGGTCAAACCGTTATCGGAAAGGAGGTCGGCGAACGGCTGATTTTGCGAAATTTTGCCTTCAATCACCGCAAACGAATCCAACACAAAACCATACTTAACGGACGGCGTTTTCAAGGCAACACCTGCTACTAAGGGCATTTTTTGTGCCACCGGCAATGCCGCACCCGCGCTGCCACGATTAATAGGACTAGGAAACAGACCGACCCAAAAGGGCAGGCTTATCAGCGTAGCGGCAACGCCAATCGCTGCGGCTACTTTATGTTTATTAAGCACAATATTCTATTACGTTTTTTGGTTTTTAAAGAAAAATAAAAATACTTGTGTCTCAGTCACAAAAGTAGGATTTTATTTTTTTATTTCCTAAAAATATCTTTTTATTTTTAGGAAAAACCAACTTTTTTTTATTTTTTTCTTAAAAAAACATATATTATATTGTGAATATGATAATCAAAGGTAGCCGAAAGTTTTAGATACCTACTTCCGTTTGGCAATCCAGTATTCATAATCAGATGGCAATAAAAAAAGCGCAGCAACACGGGTGGGTGTTGTTGCGCTTTTAGGTGTGGATTGCTTAACTCCAACTTTGCATATAATATACGCGTATAATTTTAGAAGTCAAGTATGACAATGTACTGTGGTATAATCTTAATTTTATTAAGAAAAAAGGTTAAGAAAAACTTTTAATTCGTCTAAGCATTCATGACCGAAATTCCAAATAAGTTTGTTCATTGCAGCTTCATTACTGCAATATTTACCCGCTTGTTTCTGTTCCTTTTTGGTACATGTATCGTATCGTATATAAACTTGTACCCAAAATTTATCGAAATCTTTGCTTTTAAGACCTAACCCATTCGCCACCAAACAAGATTGCCACTTATCAAGACAATCAGCATAGGGAGAAGGGGACGATTTTATTGCTTTCTGGACGGTTTCCAATTCGCCTTTCTTTCCTACATTGGTAAAATAAGCAGCGATACTAACCTGTTGCTTGCTGTCTATTGATATTTGGCTCAATAGATTTATTCCTTTTAATGCGGTTTCTACGCCAAAACTTTCGTTTACAGACGTATTTATTAAGGCTAACCTTTCGGTATCTGTTTTATCGTCATTATCTATAATTATACCTATTCTATTTATATCCTCTTTTTTTACTCTTGATTTTATAGCCTTTAATACTGTTGTCAATCTAGGAGAACTGAGTCCTCCGAGACATTCAAAGTCGTCAATGTTACATATAAATCCGTTCGACACTTCAACGTTGCCTAAATTCATGTGTTTTATTAGGGCTTCAATGAAATATTTATCATTTTCGCTCTCGACGATTAATAAGTTTTTCATTTTATTCACCTCTTATTGCAAGTTTATTAGAAATTTCATAATTTAAAGTTTCAAAGTCGTGGAGGTTATAATCAATTTGTCCAGTATGTGTTCTACGAAACAACTCGAAATAAGCACTTCCATTCGGAAATTTTTGAGAGATGGCTGCAAAAGCTTGCATCATTTCTAAACTATGTGTTGTGGAAAATATCTGAACATCAAATGCTTCAGTAGTAGTTAATTCAAAAAGAAATCTCCAAAAATCAGTTTGAACAGTATGGTGTATTCCGTTTTCAATTTCATCTATTAGAAGTATCGTACCATTATTATTAATAAGGGTTAATACAATACTCAAAATTTTATTTATTGCATCTCCAAATAGAGAAACAGGCATGAAATTACCTCCTTTTTTTCTGATTTCAAGGTGCGCGCCACCAACTACCGAAACTTTAATGGAGTCAATATTCTTATCCACAATTTTGAGTGCATCTAATACGACAGCCTCCTTTCCTCTTTTTTCAGCAATACCATAGTCTCGTGCAAGAATTGATGGTTTTCTTCTAGAAGAAGCAGGAATATAATTTGCAACTTTCGAAGATGGTACATTGAGTTCTTTAGCATTAAATCCTTTTTTGTGCGCCATTAAAGTCAGTACAGGAATATCTTTATTATCAATCTTATATTTAAAATGTAAAACAGACTTTAATACTTTAGTATCATTAACAAAATCATTAAGTACCAACTGAAAACTATCGTTATCCTCCGATTCTTCGTTATCTAGCTGTTTGAACTCTCCTGCTTCTTCATTACAATCTATAGTTAGATTAACTTCTTTTCCATCACTATGAGATGTAGTAATAGAAATACTTTGCGTTTTATCTTGATTTATGAAAAAATTATCCCATGAATATTCAGGTAATTCCTTAGTATCCATATCTTCTCCTCTAAGCTGTTTAAGCATAGCGATATGCTGGGTCGTTGGAGAAGCATTCAACAAAATAGCCTCCAATAATACTGTTTTACCTGAATTATTGAGACCACCAATTAGATTGATTCTTTTAAAGCCACTAATTTGGGTATCCCCATAGCATCTAAAATTATTGATTTTTATTTTATCTATCATTTTTCTTTATTTAATCACAAAGATAGCAAAAAAACGAATGAATGTGATAGATAGGTATTTTTTCTCCACCTATCTACAATACTGATTCAACAAATTCTGCGCTTGCGCGTAGCCCATTTGCAGGGCTTTTGTCCAGTCGGCGCACGCGCCGTTTTTGTCGCCCAAACTATTTTTAGCTAATCCGCGATTGGCGTAATAGTTTGGCGCAGTGCCGTTTAGGGCAATTGCTTGGTCGTATAGCGGCACTGATTCTTTGAAGCGTTTTAGCGCAGAGAGGCAATTCGCCTTATTATTTATCGCATCGACGTAGTCTTTTTGCATCGTCATTGCTTGGTCATATTGCGCCATAGCGTCCTCGTATTTTTGCATTGCGGCAAACGCATTCCCTTTCATATAGTAATAATCCGCTTTCGGTTTCAGTTTTATCGCAGCGTCGTAGCCCGCTATCGCCTTGTCAAATTGATTGGTAGCGGCGTAGGCGGCGGCGAGGTTGCGGAGCGTTTCGGGGTCGACGGATTTTTTGTCTTTATCTTTATCTAACTCGTGGAGTGCCAATACTTTATTATAATCCGCAATCGCTTTATCCATCAAATTCAGATTGGTGTAAGCTAAGGCGCGACTGCCATAGCTCTCGGGTTTTTCGGGGTTAATTTGTATGGCGGCGGAGTAGTCGGCAGCTGCTTTTTCGTATTGTTTGGTATTAAAATAAGCGACGGCGCGGTTGTAAGCGGCATCATAATACTGCGGATTTACGCGCAAGGCTTCGCTGTACGCGGTGATAGCGTTCGGGTAATCTTGCGTTTCGTCGTAAGCCAAACCCTTATTAGTGTAGCCGAGCGCGTCGTCGGGGAACTTCGCGTTTACGTTTTCCCAGAGCGCGACGCTCGTTTTCCACGTCGCGTTTTGCATCACCGTCAGCACACTCAGCATCGCTACAAAAGTGATAGCGACGGCAGGCAAAATGGTTTTCAAACCGCCGTTTTGCGTGTATTCATTATAATATTTGGCTATGATAAAACAAAAACCGATGTACGGAATATAAGTAAAACGGTCGGCGAGAAAGGCTTTACCCGCGCCTTTTATTTGCAATACAAAAGCGATATTGACCAAGAAAAAAGCCACGCCAAACGCCACCGCTTTGCTCCGATAAGTGCTGCGCCAAACGCCGTAAGCCATCGCCGCTACCACGAGCGGCGAGAGGTAATACATAGCGGGCAAGGTCATATCTTTGGGCGGATACGGATAGTAAGTAGCCAAACCGAACGGCGCGAAAAACCGCACGACGTACATCATTAAGCTGTACGGACCGAACCAAATACGCGTACCGAGGCTGTAGCCTGTGTCTTGAAAGCCTTGCGCCATATCTACGAAGTGAATACCGACGAGACCGAAGGCAAGCGAAAGCGCGAAAAACGGCAGTTTTTCTATCCAAACGCCCATACTTTTTAGGTCGCGGTTCGCGTAATAATCCAAGCAAAGCATAGAAAGCGGCAGCGAAACCGCTTGTATTTTGGCAAATAAAGACAATAATCCGAATACGACTACTAAGCTGAAATTCAAGGTTTTACGCTCTGTTTGGGTGATGTATTTCCAGTAATTGATAAGTGCTAAAATATAAAAAACGCCGTATAGTACGTCTTTGCGCTCCGTCACCCACGCTACGCTTTCGGTGCGCAACGGGTGTACCGCAAACAGCGCGGTAGCGAGTGCCAAACCCCAGCCGCGAACGCCCAAATGTCGCATCAAAAAGAAAACGGCAGCCGCCGTGCCTGCGTGTAGCAGCACGTTATCGATGTGGTAAGTGCTTGCGCGGAAGTTGGCAGCGACCATCGCGTCGGGTTTTACGACGGGGTCAAACGCGTGTTCGATGCTGTAAGTGAGTGCCACGAGCGGCGAATAGTTGCCGCAAATATGGTCGGTAAACATGGCGTAAAGCGAATTGAAAGAAATTGGTTGCACCAATTTATTGAGCCACAAATAGCCTTGGTCGTCCCAGTTCACAAAACCCGCATTGAAGGTATTGGCGAACACGAGTAGCGTCAGGACGATGCAGCACGCGAGCAGCGCGAGTTCGGGAACGGCAGGCAGCGACGTATCAGCATTTGCGGGCGCGCTCGGCACAACGGGCGTAGTAATTATTGGCGCAGCCTGTTTCGGTTCGCTGCGCGGCGTAGTAGGTTTTTGTTTTGGTTTTGACATTTTTTTTTGAATTAAGCGGTAAGCGATGAACTGTAAGCGATAAGCTTTTTTGACCGTTATATTATGCAAGAAGCTGTAAGCTTTTTTGACCGTTAGGGAGGCAACTGTAATCGATGAACTGTAAGCGATAAGCTTTTTTGACCTTCGCGACGGTCAAATTTTTTTAGCTTACAGCTTTCAGCTCATAGTTTTCTTTAACTCTTTTCCTCCATATTGTAATAAGCACAGTACCGATTACCGTCGGCAACAGCCACGCCAAAACGTCGGGTAACAGCGTATTATTCACGACGACAAAAGCGGTAAAAGAGGCTATTTCGCCCGCGACCATACGCGTAATATGCTCGAGCAGCCACATTTTGGGGTGATTATTGGTCTTAAAATAAAACGTGTAGTCGCGCTGCACCAACGCCAGACTTATCAGCCCGAAAACGAGTAGCACCGACCCGAAGTTATTACCATAATAAAACAAATACGCAGCATACACCACAAATAAAGTACCGAAAACCAGCATAAAAATACTGAGCGTCCAGTCTATCGCTTGCGGCTTAGGCGCACGGCGTTGCCGCAAATAGCGCATACCTGTTCCTATCAAATATACCGTAAAAACGCCTACAATGAATAAGAATTTTTGGTCGTGCAGCACGGCAATTACAAACGACGCGGCGGCAGACCCGAGCATGGCGTAAGCAAATAATTTGCCTATTTTTTTGTGTCGTGCGTCCCCTTTTTTGAGTATCAAAGTAATTGCGCCAGCTATCAAGCCCGTGCTTCCGAGCGCGATGTGTAGATAGAGGAATAGGAGGAATATTTTTTGGGTCATGATTTTTTAGTTTAAACGATAAGCGACGAACTGTAACCAATAAGCTTTTTGACCGTTAGAGAGGCAACTGTAAGCGACAAACTGTAAGCAATAGGCTTTTTGACCGTTAGAGAGGCAACTGTAAGCGACAAACTGTAAGCAATAGGCTTTTTGACCGTTAGAGAGGCAACTGTAAGCGACGAACTGTAACCGATAAGCTTTTTGACCGTTAGAGAGACAACTACAAGCTGTAAGCTTTTTGAGCTTTGCGACGGTCAAAAGTTTTTAGTTTTTAGCTTACAGCTTATAGTTTTTCTAACCCTCGCGAACATAAGTTTATGGCTTACAGTTCATAGCTTATAGTTTTTCTAACCTTCGCGGCGGTCAAAAGTTTTTAGTTTTTGGCTTACAGCTTCTTGTTTATAGATTTACAAAGTGCCGTGTCGTGTCATCAGTATCGATGTCGGTTGTGTCGTTCAAGCCCGTTTGTTGCGCAAAGCAAGCATAAAAAGAAGACACATAAAATGCCATACCGACTACCAGACCTATGCAACAAAGTATGACCGTGAACGATGATATAAAACCAATAACGAGATTGAAAATGAATATCCAGCCGAACTTTGGCATCACAAGACGTACCGAAGTACACAGCGCATCTATTGCGCCTAAGCGAAAAAATACAATCAAATATGCCGAAAATACAAATAAAGTAGAAACAATATATTGTGGAATTTGCAAACCGTATTCTATTAATGTATTGCGCTCCTTCATTATCTCAGGAATTTCTTTAAGTGCCGCTTCGGTATTCGTGAACAATTCCGAACCACCAAAAAAATTATACATATAATATGTGTATGGTGCGGAGCATAAGATACCAAGCGCGATGACGAGCAAAGTAGAAGTGAGCAGCGTGCCGAAATCTTTGAAGCCTTCAAAAAAAGTGCTGAATGTGTACGCCTGTCCGTTTTTGATGCGATGCGCAACGATAGCCGCGCCCATAAATAAAGGCGTACCGAGGACGACTATCGCCACGAGAAATGCGATAAATAAAGCTCCTATCAACGGTAATTGTGCCAAAAGCTGTGCTTTATCGTCTTTTGCAGTGGCAAAAATACCGATTATCGGTACGAGTATAGCGACATACCCCAAAATCAGTGCGCCAAAAATCAGTACGAAAAAACCTGTAAATGCGCCAATTCCTTTTTTCACAATATCAAACGCATCGGTGATGTAATCGCCGAACCGAAACTCTCGCGGGTTGCGCAGTACTTCTTCTAATTGCTCTGGTAGCATGATTTTTTTTATTTTATTAGTGAAAAATATTTTAAAATTCTAATGGCAAATTTACATAAAAATATTACATAAAAAAGTATTTTGAAAAAAGGGAGCTGTTTTTTTATTTTTTGATACCTAATAAATCAAATCGATTCCTACACATATATTACACATATATATAGTATATGAAATTGCACTGCTATGAATTTGAGATATAATAATATTTTTTATTTAAAAAAACACTTTATAATTATGATATTTGTAATAAATGCCGTTCCTTTACCCGTGTATTTTTAGTATTAGTAAATAAGTACCTGACAGCATATAAACACGGTTATAATCCTCGCTTATTTTAAAGCTAAACGTTTGC